>JAQBNG010000232.1 GCA_028288675.1 Flavisolibacter sp.
GCACTATAAAGAAAGAAAGAAAAGAGGCCATGATTTTTTTCATAGTAGATGTTGTTATTCAAAAATATACCCGATTGCTAACCGGGTAACGGGATTAACAATTTATGCAAACAAGTTGTTCTAAAAAATATGTTGCTTCTGTTAGAGGTCCAAGGGAAAGAAAATCGCAAAGCCCTTTACTACTCCCATGCAATCTCTACCCGGTTTATATCTTGCAATTTGGCCATTGCATTTTGCCTATTGCCTATTGACATCAGGCTACAATGGAACTGCCATCTGCAGTTTGAGCTACATAAGCAGTGAGCTCTTTCGCCATAGCCTGCTTATAGGTCTTACTTAAGTTTTCCACCAGTTCGTCAATGGCTTCTTCTTTTACAATATTAATGGTGCAGCCCCCAAAGCCTCCACCCATCATTCTTGCCCCAAGTACACCGGGGTTCCCCCTAACGGCATCTACTAAAAAATCAAGTTCCGGGCAGCTTACTTCATACTCTTTGCTTAATCCATCGTGAGAGCCATACATTTTTTTCCCAAGGCCTTCTATATTACCATTCTTTAAATGTTCGCAGGCCGATAAGAGCCTTTCATTTTCTTCCACTACATATTTGCATCTCTTATAAATCAATGCATCTGCCGGCTCCACGTACTTGCGAAGCATCTCTATGGTTACATCCCGCAAACTCTTTACATCAATACCTGCTTTGACAATCATAGCCACGCCGGCTTCACATTCTTTTCTGCGGGTGTTATACTCCGATGATGCCAGGGAGTGTTTTACGTTGGTGTTGAGCAAAACAATTTTATACCCCTCAATTTCAAGAGGTACATATTCATAATCCAGGCTTTGGCAATCCAGCTTTATTACATGGTCTTTTTTTCCAAATACGGATGCGAAAGGATCCATAATGCCAACCATTGCACCGGCGAAGGTGTGTTCTGTTTTTTGACCTATTTCAGGGATCTCTATTTTAGGAATGTTTAAAGAAAAAAGTTCGTTAAGAGCAAATGCTACTGCACATTCAACTGCAGCAGACGAAGAAAGGCCTGCACCAACCGGCACATCACCATCAACGTTTAAATTAAAGCCACTGATGGCATAACCTCTTTTATTCAATTGATCTACCACACCCAAAACATAGTTGGGCCAATGCTTACCCGATGGCTCCACCGTGCTAACAGTGCTTTGATGCTCCTCGCCAAACTCCTCTGAGTACAAAACAATTTTATCATCATCTCTTTTGCTTATCCCTACATAGATACTCTTATCCACGGCGGCCGGCAGTACAAAGCCATTGTTATAATCGGTATGCTCACCTATGATGTTTACTCTTCCCGGTGAACGGGCAATGAGCGGTTCTGTTGCAAAACGTTGCCTGAAGTTCTGACGGATGTTGTTGCTTAAATTGTTGTTCATACAGCAATGCGTGTTAACTATTTTTTTAAGTAAAAATTGAGTTTTATCCGATATAAAAATAAGTCTTCTTCATTCACCTTACCTTTTTAAGGCTTCGGCGATTAAATAGGTTTTTAACCCGATTATAAGATTGCATCTGTTGACTTTTACTATTATTTTGGTTCTCAATTGAGTCAATAAAAACTCAGGCGATTCTTAACCCAAAAAAACTATATGTTATCCACCGAACTTCCCGTACCTTTTTTAGATCACGACCCCGAACTGGCCAACCGGTGGCCTGCCAAAAAAGCTTACAACTGGATGGAAAAAACGGGCTGGCTTGTTGGCTGCAATTACATTCCCTCCAATGCTATCAACCAATTAGAAATGTGGCAGGAAGACACCTTCTCTCCTCAACTAATTGACAAAGAATTAGGCCTGGCAGCATCACTTGGTTTTAATACCGGGCGGGTTTTTCTTCATCATCTTTTATGGGAGCAAAATAAGGAAGGTTTCCTGGACCGTATAGATCAATATCTATCTATCGCTTACAGCCACGGCATACGCACCATGTTTGTATTGTTTGATGCCGTTTGGGACCCGTTCCCAAAGTCAGGTGCTCAGCCTGTGCCTAAGCATAATGTACACAACTCAGGCTGGGTGCAATGCCCCGGTTACGATGTATTGAATACACCCGATAGTTATGATGAACTGCACGACTATGTACATGGTATTGTTACCGCTTTTAAAGATGACAGGCGGGTATTAATCTGGGACTTGTATAACGAGCCGGATAATATGAATCTTGCTTCTTATAAAGATGACGACTACATTGTACATAAGGCCGAACTATCAATGGCGTTGCTAAAGAAAACCATTAACTGGGTTAGGGTTATCAACCCTACACAACCTATAACTATGGCTCCCTGGCAGAACGATTGGAGTTGCGATACAAAAATCACTGCCCTTGATAACTATATGTTCTCTCATTCTGATATTGTGAGCTTCCATTGCTACGAAGACAAGAAAGGCATGGAACTGCGGATCAAAGATGTGCAACGCTATGGGCGCCCGATGCTTTGTACCGAGTACATGGCAAGACCTTTTGATAATACATTTGAAGAAATACTGCCCCTTTTTAAAAAGTATGGCATTGGTGCCTATAACTGGGGATTAGTAGCCGGAAAAACCCAAACGCATTGTCCCTGGGATAGCTGGCAAACAAAATACGAAACAGAACCGCCGGTTTGGTTTCATGACATCTTTCGCGAAAACGGTGAACCTTATATACAGACTGAAGTTGAATTTTTAAAGAACTTTACCCGGCAACATAGCAGGCAGTTAAAAGTTGCCTGATTTAATAAAAAACAATTGCAAAAGCTGCCTTATAAAAGGCGGCTTTTTTAATGGCAGCTGCCGTTTAAAATAAGTAGCTGCTCAAGTAGCGATTGTATGGTCAAAGCAGTATCTTTCAAACTACAAGCCAAAGCCAACTAACGCCATGAACAGAGTTGTTCTGTCTTTTTTAATTTCCTTCGTCCTGTTGTTGATCGTCATCGCTCTCAGCAGGCTTACTTATGATAAGGGTCAGCTCTATACCAGGCAGGTAGAACGTTCAAGTAGCGTTATAAAGTTGTATGATAACCTGGCCATTCAGTTGCGAAGTGCAGAAGTTTATAGTCCCACGTATGAAAACTCGTCTGCAAAAAAATTGTACGCTATTTATAAAACCGATCTTGAAAGAATAGAAGCCAACCTCGATCATTTAAGAGATTCTATAAGCAATAATAAAGAACAAGCGGTCATTGTAGACTCTATCCGAGTTCTTGTACAAAAACACCTCCCGGTTTTGCGTTTAAAAAATATGGTAGAAATGATCGCGTCCGGGGAAACAGACCGATTTGCAGATTTAGAAAAAGCCCATCACCTTATTGATGAAGGCTTCGCAATTGAAAAAAAACTTTTAGAGGAAAGGAGAAGGGAACTAACCGAATCTAACCGCTTAAACAACACCTTTAGTTTATTGTTAGCAATACTGGCGATGGTAATTATTACCGTCACTTTCTTTAACCAGTTTTTTTTGAGCAGGAAAAGCCGGTGGCTCGAAGGCTTTTTAGAGTCCATCCTCAACACGTCGCAAAACGGCATTTTGCATTGTAAAGCAATAAGAGTTAATGGCATCATCACCGATTTTAAAATAATGTACGCTAACCCGGCTACCGAGGAATTGTTAGGGGCTGAACACCGAAAATTAATAGCCAAAAGGTGGAAGAAGATTGAAGGCCTGAAAGATACCGGATTATTTAGCGCCTTTCATAAAGTGCTAATGGAAAAAATGCCCCTTCAGATGGAATACTTACAGGTAACAGGGAACACCGAACGATGGTACTCAGTATCGGTAGCGAAAATGGATGATGGTGTAACAGTGGCGTTCTATGAAATTACAGCTGTAAAAAGCTATCAGCAGGATTTGAAGAAAAACATTGCGGCACTGGAACAATCTAACAAAGAACTGGAGGAATACGCCTATGCAGCCAGCCACGACCTGCAGGAGCCACTTAGAAAAATACGAACCTTTGGTGGCTTTTTACAGGATACACAAAATGAAAAGCTGGATGAAAAAGGTAAGCTGCAACTAGCCAAAATTCTGCAATCAGCAGAACGGATGACGCTCCTTATAAGAGACCTGCTTTCCTTTTCCAGCCTTCAGCAAAAAGAAGAATTTGTACCTACCAGCCTGACTGAAATTTTAGATAATGTACTGCAGGATCTTGACCTGATGATTCAACAAAAAAGTGCCATCATTACACATGACCCTTTGCCGGAACTCAATGCCATTCCGGTTCAAATGAACCAGCTATTTTATAACCTGGTGAGCAACTCCTTAAAATTCGCCCGTCCTGACTTGCCACTTCATTTAGACATTAGTTGCCGGTTGCTTACTACAGAAGATATTAAAGACGTTCCAGGTTTACAAAATGGAATTCATTATTACGAAATTGTTTTCAGCGATAACGGCATTGGCTTCAACGCTGATTATGCTACACAGATATTTGGTTTATTCAAACGCCTGAACGATAAGATCATTTACGCAGGATCGGGCATTGGCCTTGCTCTTTGCAAAAAAGTTGTTACTAACCATGGTGGCATTATTACAGCCAATGGAAAAGAAGGGCTGGGTGCCCAGTTTTATATTTATTTGCCCAAAACCCGCCCAAAGATCTAAGCCAGCCTGGTTTTCACAAACCGAATTACTTGCACTGCATCCGGCAGTATCCACTCCCACTCATTATCTTTTCTAAACCACGTAAGCTGTCGCTTTGCATATCTCCTTGTATTGCGCTTGATGGCTTCTATTGCTTCGGGCAAAGAGATATCGTTATCGCAACAGGCAAACAATTCTTTATAACCAACAGTTTGCAAAGCGTTTAAATGCCGGTAAGCAAGGAGCGATTGAACTTCCTCCACCAAACCTTCCTGTATCATTTTATCAACGCGGTGGTTTATGTTATGGTGCAGGGTTTCTTTAGGTAATTCCAATGCCACTTTGATAATGTTGAAGTCACGGTGCTTCTTAGCTCCTTTTCTGAAATGCAAAATCGATTTACCGGTTGCCTTCACAACTTCCAATGCACGCATTAAACGTTGAGGATTTTGTGTTTCACCACTTTGCCAGAATTCAGTGTCCAGCCTTTTGACTTCTTCCTGCAGCCATTCCAATCCTTGCTGGTTATAGACTTGTACAATTTCATTATGTAATTCAAGAGGTACTTCCGGTATTTCATCCATGCCTTCACAGAAAGCTTTTATGTATAAGCCGGTACCGCCAACCATTACAGCAACATCGTGCTTTAGAAAAAGTGCGGCCGCTTTTTCTAAAGCATATTCTTCAAATGTAGCCGCCGTAACTTTTTGTTGAATAGAATGAGTGGCGATAAAATAATGTGGTACAGCAGCCAGTTCTTTTATTGATGGACGTGCTACACCAATTTGTAATTCTTTAAAACACTGGCGGCTATCGGCAGAAATTATCTCAGTGCCAAAATGTTTAGCTACTTCTATAGCCACGGAGGTTTTACCAACGGCGGTTGGGCCGGCAATTATGATGATTGTTTTATTTTGTTGCAATAGTTTTGTGATAAGGCTTCAAAGAGAAATAATTTTTTCATAAGAAAGAAGGGAGATATTGATTGTTTATATTTTAAATTGTTCGTAAAATGTCACCTGATTCAATCCTATAAAACCGGTGATGTTATTTTGAAAAAATTTTCTCTTAAACAAAGCCATTTCGATAAAGTTTTAAAAATCTGCGGGAATGCTATTTTAAATTTCTCATGATTTTTTAGTGAAGGGCATCCAGAAATGGGTTTGAACAGGCAGTATTCCTACCACAACTCATTTTATTCATTTATAAATAGTCAGTAACTTTCTTGCCATTTAGAAATCATCCGAAAATGATAGAGCATTCACTTATTACGTTACTCTTAATTGCTATCACCATCTTTATTTCCTACAAAGGTTTTAAGGACAGCTTTTTTATGCAACGTTATGGTTTTGATGTGGAGAAAGTGCTTATCAATAAAGAGTACATCCGCCTTATTTCATCAGGTTTTTTGCACGTAAACTGGATGCACCTCATTTTTAACATGATTGCCCTGTACGCCTTTGGCAGTATGCTGGAACCCATGCTGGGTGGACTGCAACTGCTTATTATTTATTTTTTAGCTTTAATTGGCAGCGATCTATTGGCCTTATTTATTCATAAAAATAATAGCGGTTATACATCCGTAGGGGCATCAGGTGCGGTAAACGGAATTGTTTATGCTTCCATTGCTTTAGCGCCAAACATGGGTATCGGCCTTTTCTTTTTGCCGCTCTCCATTCCTGCGTGGGCATTTGGATTAGCATACGTGATCTTCAGCATTTACGGCATCAAAGCAAAATGGGGCAATAGCGGCCATGCGGCACATTTGGGTGGCGCTTTAGTTGGAATGCTGATAGCTATTATTATGCACCCCGAAGTTCTCTCTGTAAATTATCTTCCTATACTTGCTATTCTCCTTCCAACAATAGCCTTCATCTTTTTGATAGTTTATAAACCGGAAGTGTTAGTGATTGACAACTTCTCCAGGAAGAAGAAATCTTTTACCATAGACCATCAATACAATTATAAAAAAGCACAGGAGCAAATCAATATAGACAGCATTTTAGAAAAGATTCATAAAAAGGGAATGAGCAGTTTAACCAGGAAAGAAAAAGAAGCGCTGGAACAATACTCAAAAATGAGGAAATAAAGAAGGACCTGAAAGATCGTAAGTATGGTGCTTCGACCTTGCTCAGCATGATTGAGTTAATTGCCTCTCACCAAGCTAAAACTTTAGCAGATTCAAAATATACAGGATCAATAACGTTCCTCTTCGCTGCCACCCTCTTCAATTCCGTTTTCCTCGCCGTTATCGTTATCAACATCATCATCACTGCTGTCAGCTACTTCATCACTGCCGCCTGCGCCATCATCTCCTTCCACACCAAAACCTTCAGCACCTTTAGAGAGGTCGTACTTTTCTTCAATGTCGGCAAATCGTTCACCCAATAAGCTCCGGGTTCCGTACTGGCTTGGCGGTATTCCTTCTTTCCGTATAACAGACGGATAAGTAAGTTTAGCACTTTCTTCTTTGGTAACATTAATAAGCTCCACCATGAAAGACCAGCCCTTTACAAAATCGTAGAGATAAATGAATTTCTGATTGGGCTCCTTAATTTCCGTGCCGATGGCTGTTTCTTTCATTAACAGCGGCGGCGCTTTATATTTTCTATCGTACACGTCGAGCGAAATTTCACGACCACGCAGCCACTGGTCGTTGCTCCTAAAAAAAGTAGCTGCATGTTTCGTATCAAACTCGTAAGCCTTTAAAATCGCTTCGTGCAGGTCAAAAAAAGTTTGTTTATGGCGTATTACGATATCGCGATATACACTGTCATCTTCCTCAAAATAAATTCTGAACTTCAGAATAGCCATGGGCTGAAATTGATTTTATATAAACTTCAAATATAATGAGGATTCAGGAGTCAGGAGCAAGGAGTCAGAGGACAGAAGTCAGGAGTCAGAAAATAAAAAAGAGAAAGGCGGTTTCTTAAAATTTGTTTTCATTGCCCGGCTCTTTGGAGTTAGAATCTTCCGGTGTAAATGCCCCCTTCCCTGTCTCCTGACTACTGAATCCTGTTTTCTGCGTTAATCCGCACTCCTCGCCTTTTTGCAACATATACGCAAATGCAGCGTCATAATTATTTTCAATAACACCATCAAGAATGGCATCTTTAATAGCATCTTTAATTGTACCAACCGGCCTGGATGGACGAATGCCGAATGTCTCCATGATGATCTCCCCGGTGATGGGCGGCTGCCAGGTACGTATGCTGTCCTTTTCTTCAACCGCTTTGCAGCGTTCCCGCACCAGCTCGAAGTTTTCTAAATAACGCTTGACCTTGAATTTATTTTTTGAAGTAATGTCTGATTCGCAAAGCTTCATCAGGTCGTCAATATCTTCTCCGGCATCAAAAAGCAAACGACGGATGGCCGAGTCGGTAATGTTTTCTTTTGTAAGCGATATCGGCCGCAAGTGCAGCTCTACCAGTTTGCGAACGTATTTTACTTGTTCGCCCAGGGGTAGTTTCAACTGGTTAAAAATTTTAGGCACCATACGGCCGCCTACAACTTCATGACCATGAAACGTCCAGCCGTGGCCTTCCTCAAAACGCTTGGTAGCAGGCTTAGCAATATCATGCAGAATAGCTGCCCAGCGCAACCATAAATTATCCGATCGTTGCGCTGTGTTATCGAGCACCTGCAGCGTGTGATAGAAATTGTCTTTGTGGCCCTTGCCTTCAATAAACTCCGCCCCTGCCAGGTCAACCATCTGCGGAAAAATGATATGCAGCAGTCCCGTGTCGTACAAAAGCTTAAAGCCAATAGAAGGTTTTTCGCTCTTTATTATTTTATTTAATTCATCGGTAATACGTTCCTGCGAAATGATCCGGATGCGTTCTTTAGCTTCCGTGATCCCCGCTAATGTTTCGGGATAAATGGTGAAGTTTAATTGGGTGGCAAAGCGGATGGCCCGCATCATCCTCAACGGATCGTCGCTAAACGTTTCCGCAGGATTCAGTGGCGTTTTTATTATGCCTTGATTTAGATCTTCCACTCCGTTGAATGGGTCAACCAACGCACCAAAGTCGTGACTATTTAAACTGATGGCTAAGGCATTGATAGTAAAATCCCTTCGCTTCTGATCGTCTTCGATAGTACCCGGCACTACCTCTGGCTTGCGGGAGTTGTATTGATAGCTTTCCCGTCTTGCACCTACAAATTCAAGGTCAAAACCATCATGCAATTTAAAATGCGCCGTTCCAAAATTTTTGAATAAACTAACTTTTGGATGCGGCTTGAAACGTTGAGCGGCTACAGTAGCCAGCTGCAAAGCATCACCTACACAAACAAAGTCAGCATCTTTTGTGGGGCGGCCTAACAATGTATCGCGAACAAACCCGCCAATCAAATAGCAAGGCATGCTACAGCTCCTTGCTGCATCTGCAATTTTTTTAAATATTTCATCTTCGTTAGCCGTAAACTGTACTGCCATGGGTAGGCAAAGATAACCGCTGATTAGCAGGATTATAAGTGGAATACTGCAGCTTCAGGGACGAATGATTTCATATTTTCCATCACTTTTCCACCTGATAATTTGCGATGGTTGCGAAGGGGTTCTATCTCCCTGGCGCAACCGAACAATATGGTCCACTGAAATTTTTATTTCAGCCTCTACTTCATCAAAAAAGTTTGGCTGCGGCTTTCCGCTTATATTGGCAGACGTGGAAACAATAGGTTTACGCAACCGCTTTATAAGGTGACGGCAAAAGCTATCCTGCACAATGCGAATGGCAATTGAACCATCTTCGGCAATTAAATTGCCAGGGAGATTTATGGCGCCATCAAAAATGATAGTGGTAGGCTTTTGTTGCTGTTCTATAAAATCGAAAACAGCTAGATCAAGTGCGGCTACATACTGCAATATTTCTCTTTCATCGGCCACTAAAATAATGAGGCTCTTACTTTCATTACGCTGTTTTATCTTATAAATTCTGTCTATGGCTTTTCTATTCGCCGCGTCGCAACCCAGGCCCCAAACCGTATCGGTTGGATAAAGAAATACACCACCGTTTCTGGCTACTGAAAGCGCTGCTTCTACTTCACTTAAAAAATCTACTTCCATCGAGATAGCTTTTCATTCATTACCGAAATGATCCTTTCGGTTTCTAATAACTCTAAACATTGCGGCGTACTAAATTGTACGCAAACATTTTTCAGGCAAGGTTCACAGGAAAGTTTTCCCAGCCTTAAAGTTTGCACTGCTTCTTTGTTGTAAGGAGCTGTATTATTTTCGTTGCCGGCTCCGAACAAAACAACGGTTTGCGTACCTAAGGCATTAGCCAAGTGGGCAGGGCCCGAATCGGTTGTCAACGTTACTTTAGCGGAGGCTAAAATTTCGCATAGTTGCTTCAATGACGTTTTTCCTGCTACAGATTCAATGCCTCCTTTATTTTCTATGCTTCTTAAGACTTCTTCTACAAAATCTTTTTCATTGGGACTGCCTATCAGCACTATTTTATTTGCAAGATTGGCCCTCGTTGCTTCAATAATTTCCACTGCTTTTGCAGTAGTCAGCCGTCTCGATGATGCTTCCGAATTTATGTTGATAACGATATGATCTCCCTTGGAAAAGCGGTGTTTTAAATCAACAGAAAAAGCTTTAGCCTTCTTTGCGGTATAAGCTTCTAAAAGCTGCACATATTCCTCTGCCCGATGACTTTTTTTGGGTTTGGCATACGCATCCGTGAGCAACATTTCTCTACCCTCTTTTTTGTAGCCGATCCTTTTTGTTGCACCGGAGGCGTACCCCATCACAGCAGATGAAAAGGAATCAGGGAAGGAAATAAACAAGTCGAATTTGTCTGCTTCCCTGATCTTTCTTCCAAACTTCCATATACCCTTTAAGCCTCTATATTCCTCTTTGCTATAGATAAACCTGTGATTTATTTTCGGGAAAAACTCGAGCAGTTCGTGTATTCCTTTTTTAGCTATGACACTTACTTCTGCACCAGGAAAAAAATAAGAAAGCTGGTTAATAGCTCCTACCGACATTACCATATCTCCTAACCAGTTTGGCAAACGAACAAGAATTTTCATGTATGTTACTAAGTTTGCAAAAATAATTTTTAGGAAATGAATTTAAGAGAAACTATTGAACAGGCCTGGGGTAACCGTGAGATGATGAGTTACCAGGCCTTCCAGGATGGCGTACGAAACGTAATAGAAGAAGTAGATAAAGGAAGATTAAGAGTGGCAGACCCTCCCGGCACCGGAGGAAATACTACCAACGAGTGGCAGGTGAATGAGTGGGTAAAACAGGCCATTCTTTTATACTTTGGCATTCAGCCCATGCAAACATGGAACGTAGAGCCCTTTGAGTTTTACGATAAGATGCTGCTGAAAAAGAACTATAAAGAATTGGGTGTTCGTGCCGTGCCTCATGCTGTGGCAAGGTATGGCGCCTACATAGCAAAGAACGTAGTGTTAATGCCTTCGTATGTAAACATTGGCGCTTATGTAGATGAGGGGACGATGGTGGATACATGGGCAACGGTGGGCAGTTGTGCACAAATTGGAAAAGGTGTTCATTTAAGCGGCGGCGTTGGCATAGGTGGCGTATTAGAACCTTTACAGGCAAGTCCTGTAGTAATTGAGGATGGAGCATTTATCGGTTCCCGGTGTATTGTGGTAGAAGGTGTAAAAGTTGAAAAGCAAGCAGTATTGGGTGCCAATGTTGTGCTAACGCAATCAACAAAAATTATTGACGTAAGCGGGAGTGAGCCGGTTGAGTATAAAGGACGGGTACCGGCAAGGAGTGTTGTGATACCTGGCAGTTATATAAAAAAATTCCCTGCCGGCGAGTATAGCGTTAGTTGCGCCCTTATCATTGGTCAGCGTAAGGAAAGCACCGATTTAAAAACAAGTTTAAATGATGCGTTGCGGGACTTTAATGTGGCAGTGTAAGGTTTTATTAATTATCAATGCTGTATTGAGAACATCATGAGCTATTTGACTTTTTGCTCACTTGTTTGTTTACCATCTTTGGTAAATTTTAATTTTGTTCCGCTATATATTTGCACCCCGCCCGGGTGGCGAAATTGGTAGACGCACTGTGTTCAGGTCGCAGCGTTCGTAAGGATGTGCTGGTTCGAATCCAGTCCCGGGCACAAACAAAATTTAAAACCCTTGTCAGGCTTATGTTTGATGAGGGTTTTGTTTTTTAGGGGATACATGAGGGGACACTCCTAGTTCGTCTTAATATCTAATTATAGTACGATAAAGAAAGCTAAGTGTTAATTGCTCACACTATACAAGTTACGATTAAAGGAAAAATTAGATAAATAGCTGACTAATGAATAGGCAGTACAAATTTATTCTATTGCCTTCTGAAATACTAACTAGGAATTTCCAGTTATGTATGTCATACTTGTGAGTTTCGGACGCATCAAAACGTGTAAAATAGTAACTAGAGATTATCCCTTTGGTAAAAAGTTTGACGAAGTAGTTATTAATTTAGTTCAATTACTGCCCACTGTTAACTTGCGTGCTGAGCAATAACTTCCCAATCTCATATATTTGATAATCTATTTCACGCAACAGTATTGTTGCAAAAATATCAACTTTAAATGCCAATAGTTGCTCCCAACGTAAACGTGTTAGAAGAGTTTGTTTTAAACAAATGTGATTCATTTGTTGCTATGGGAGTTTGGCCATCAGGTGAAAGATTAAAATACCGTAAAAGGCTTAAAAATTTCCATGTAGATGATAGAGAGCATGCACTATACTTACTAAACTCCTTTGTGTATTATAATATGGATATGTGTGTTGCATTAATTAGAGGAGCATTGTTAAGTCTCACAAACCTAATACCTCAAGTTCAAACTCTGAATGAGCATTTATCAAATTGGAGACAATTACTTGCTGACTCAATATTTGTTCCCGTAACGGGTGAAAGCCGCAACATTACAGACAGTGGGAATATTTTAGCTGGCTATTTGAGAAGGGAATTGTCTGTTCCACAGGATAACATTTTGACGGTTGATCAACTTTATGATTCAGCATATTCATACCAGTTAAAAAACTCGAAGCGTATAATTTTATTTGATGATTTAAAATTAGAATTTGATAATGCCGTACCTCTGGCAGCCGACTACCAAATTGCTCCGCTTATCCTCATTGTATTTATGGAAAACGCCTTCAAGCATGCTAAGTTTATTCAATCGGCAGCGGTGAATATTTACATTAAAACGTTGCTACAGGATAACTGGTTTAGTCTGACCATAAAAAATAATTATAATAAGGAAAAACAGAGTTCATCAAATGGCATTGGTTTGACCAATGTTAAACGAAGGTTGGAAGTGATTTATCCAAATGGGCAACATCAATTAACCATTAGCCAGGATGAGATATTTTATACTGTTACCTTAAAGTTGCAATTGGTAAAAATCGGTTTAAACAACTAATAAGATGGCGCCTGAAAAATATAATTGCCTGGTAGTGGATGATGAGCCGATTGCCCGTAAAATCATTATTAACTATATAGAGCAAATGCCAATATTGCAATTTGCGGCTGAAAGTATAAATGCTTTAAGTGCCATTGATCATTTAAAGACTTATAATAATATCCATATCATTTTGTTGGATATTAATATGCCAAATCTTTCGGGATTGCAATTAATGAAAATTGTGCAGCCGCAGCAACCCGTCATTTTTACAACGGCCTATTCAGAATTTGCAGTTGAAAGCTATGAGTTGAATGCTGTTGACTATTTGCTAAAACCTTTTTCGTTTGAACGGTTTACAAAGGCAGTGTATAAAGCAATAGATGTGATTGCAAACGCAAACAAGAACAGCTATGAAATGGCGACTGAAAAAAGACTTGACTTTTTTATAAAATCAGACGGGAAAAGCTATCCTGTTTCTTTAGATGATATTTTGTATTGCGAGGCAAGGAAAAATTACACGATGGTGATGCTAAAGAATGAACAGAAACTAATGCCCCTTATTCCGCTATCCAAATTTGAGGTTTTGTTATCAGGAGCCGGTGGAGAATTTATACAAATACACCGCTCCTTTTTAATTTCAAAAAAACATATTACTGCTATTACTTCAAATAATGTAATTATAGATAAGTTCGAAATACCTATCGGAGTACAATTCAAGGAAAGGTTTTTTAAAACAATTGGGATGAAGGAGAACGAATAGAGATGACAGCCTTACAGCTTACAATTAAATATTTCTTTTTATCCTTTCATAGCGATCTCAAATCATAGGTAGCAAATCACCTGCCCGCCTATTGACCGAACTATTAAAACTTCCCGCTTAACAGGCCTGATGTTATTAAGCTCACTTATAAGCTTATGTATGAGCATTCTATTTTTACACATTGAGCTTCTAACTATAAGGTGCTGCGCCTTAATGAACATTCAAAACCGCCTGTAAACTTCGGTACGTTTATTTTGCCTTGCTCTTACTTGATAGAGGTCAGATACAGCAAACCAATAGCTGATTTAGACATGATTTAATTCGCCTGCTTTATCTTTTGTTGATAAGAACTTACTCCGGAAATAAAATGCCGATAAGCTGGTAAGAACAACTCCTATGGAAGAAAGAAGGAGTACCATTGTAACAAAAAAAGCACTCCACGATACATCAAGTTTCATAAAGCTCTTAACCAATAAAACTGCATTGCTCCCAAGATAACCGAAGGAGTCGGCGAGATAAATGAGGAACCCTGCATTACTTACATATTTAAAGCTGGCGATCAGCCTTTCAAAAAGCATAGCATTAAAAGGAACATAGCCCATGTACATACCCACTCCTACAAGTGTCATCCACCAAAAAGCAGAAATGGCTTCATTTTGATAAAGCATCGTAGTAAAAATAGAAAGTAGAAAACCGACGGCTATGATCAGGTGATTTATCATCAATGCTTTTCTGTTATTTTTAATCAGCACCAGCATTCCAAGCAAAAAAAGCGTGACCAGCGAAGCCGGTAATTCACTTTGAGTGAACACAGCAGCATTGCTTCCTTCTCCCAATTCCATCCAGATGTTTGAGGCAAAATTGCTGCGGTAATCCCTGATAATAGTTAATAGTATATAGGTTATTATCAGCAGAAGCAGACCGGGAAAAAATGTTTTGATAAAACGTCTTCGTTCTTCCTTTGTCATTGGCAAACGTTGTGTTCTTTGCTGAATATCTTTTGCATTGGGCTTTGGTGTTTTATCTAACAATAAAGTGAAAATGATGGTAGGCACAAGAAATACCGCACCCGTCACAAAAGGCATCCACCACTCGCCGACATTCAGGTTGAGTAAAATGTATTTGCCTATTGATTGTGTAAAGCCGGAAGCAAAGATGAAACTGGTTGCCAGCACCGCACCAAGTAACTCAGTAGAACGACGGCCTTCGAGGTAACTAAACACCAAACCGTAGATAACACCAAGCGTAAAACCATTTAATAAAAGAAATAAAATATTAAAGGGAGCCGGTATAATTGCGAAGAAAAATAAGGCGATCCATCCTGCGCCGATAAAGCTTAAAATTAAGAGCGGCCGCCTTTCTGTTTTTAGCTCGCCGATGAATTTGATACCGTAAAATTTGCTAAGCGTATAGCCGATGGTTTGTGCAATTACCAGCCACACTTTATAATCAACAGATAGAAAAGAAACCTGGTTGAAGTTAGCGGCCGTAAATGGTTTACGAAAAGCAAACATGCAGGTGTAAACGCAAAATGCAGACAGTGCCGCCAGCGTTAACGAGGCCCATTCTTTCTTAAACATATTGTTGTATCTCTTGCCGTAAGATAGCCGGAATTTTGGATAAGCGGGAGATGATGTAAGTTGAATTACCAGCTTCCGGTTCCTCTTTAGAAGCAGCACCGGCAATTACGCAATAACGTTGTTGCATCCCGAATATTTACCTGCAGTATATCAACTATCGTATCACCTACTTTCACTAGAATTACATCATTGCTAACACCGCTACGATAAGAAATTATTGCAATACCAGTCTTTTATTTCCACTTACAAGATTCCGTGGAGGCGTAAATATTGCAGCAGCATGATTGTCTTACCATCCTTAATGGCACCGTTATCTATCATTTTTAAGGCCTGCTCCATATCCAATTCCAGCACTTCAATATTCTCTTGCTCGTGCTCTATGCCGCCGCCTTCACCAACCTTCATTTCTGTTGAATAGGCTGCTATGAAAAAGTATAAGATCTCCGTTACTGAGCCTGGTGACATATAGGCTTCAAATATCTTGCGCACCGCTGAAACCCGGTAGCCTGTTTCCTCCTCCGTCTCCCGCCTAATACATTCTTCCGGATTGTCCTCGTCAAGCAGGCCGGCACAGGCCTCAATCAGCAATCCTGTGGCGTTGCCGTTTATAAACGTCGGCAGCCGGAACTGCCGGGTAAGAATGACTGTTCTCTGCGCCTGATTATAAAGCAAGATGGTGGCACCATTTCCTCTGTCATATGCTTCCCTGCTTTGTGTTACACTTGTTCCGTCCTTTTTTACATATTGATAGCTTATCTTTTTCAATAGGTACCAGTTGTCGGAAAGAACTTCGGTCTTTAAAATTTTTACTTCGCCATTCATTGAAAAGATTTATGCGGTAAAACTATACTCATGAAATTAAAACGATGTATAGATGCGCATGTTGTTTGAAAAATGTTTTGTGTATAACATATGGCGGCTTTATTCTTCAGAGCAAAAAACAGATCGTCATGGAAGCCATCGCAGTGAGACCTGGCAGGCTAGAAGAAAGCATTAAAAAAATTCCTTTCTAACCGGATATAAAAGCCATTAGGTGCTGTTCTAATCATTGTGCTGCTTATTTCTTTTCTGTAGCCTATATCTATCCTGCTTTGGCTGTTAAAAATCATTTGAACTGACGGAGCGATATCCACATAATATTTTCCCGAACCTGTATTTACCTGGTTTAAGAGTTCTACCATCAGGTTGACATTTGTTTGCCTGTAATCTTTATACTCTTTAGGTAACATCAACTTGCCAATGGAAAATGTATAGTTAATGGCTTTGCTCACTTTAGAACCATAGATAAACTTGTTGTTATCGCCATTGTCAACAGCCTTTAAAAATGAAACGCTTGATGAAAAAGCAACTTTTTTTATTAACTGTGTGGCAACTAAACCAAGCTCTGTACCGCTATTGTGCCCGTTCATATTGATTTCTTCCTGGTGAATGTCGCTGTTATTATAACTTATTCTTCCAAAACCGGCCATACGAAAATGCCTTTGTAAAGCATCGTTGCTCAAAAACCGGTACTTCGCATACATGCTCCCGCCTTCGGTCCTAAAAGTCTTGTTGCGGTTACTAAAAAACACATTCCCGGTTATCATCAATTTTTTAGAAACACCAATCATTAATTCCGGGATAAAGTGATAATTGATTTTAGATGAGTTTTTCTCATTCATTACAGAGTTGTTTAACCTTAAACCAATACTTCCGGAAGCGATATTACTAGCTGGCTCAGTTGCAGCATATAATTCCTGCGCATTGCTGTAGAATGAGGAAATAAGGGTGATGACTAAGAGTTGATACTTCATTTGAAAAATTTTAAAAGAACCCCGCTACAATAAATGTGTTACATGGTTGCATGATAGGTACCTGGTGATAAAATTGGAAACGCATTGCTTTTAAATTCTTTAGATGAAACAAAACCTTTATCCATGACCTTAACTTGTTTGACACCATTTAATAAAGCCTCTTTCATATTCGCAAAAAGGAAAGCCTTATTTCCAAGTTTTACGGGTTGATTATTCTTTACTTCTACATTATTAAAATAAATAGTAGCTACAAACCCAGAAACAGTAAAACCGGCATTCTCAACCTTCGTCCTTATTTTGTCAAAATCAACATTGCTATTTGGCTTGAAAGAAATTTCAAAAGTGTAGGTCTTTATATCTGCGTCTATCTTATCAACAAAGTCAAGTGTATTCAACGCCTTGTGAATAGAGTTGCTGCACATACTGCAGGTCAATCCACTCGCCTGCAAAGAGACTTTAGTTACCTGCGCTTTTGTGGCAAGTGAAGTTGCTATCGCAAAAAATAAGAGTAGTGATTTCATTATATTTTTTTTATTTGATGATGTAAAACTATACCCGTTTTCTGCGCTTAAACGGACAGCATAATGCCAAAAACGGACACCATGTAGAGGAGTTTTAAGTAATAATAAAGCCGCCTCAATGAGGCGGCTTATGAGTTAAGTAAGCACAGTGCTATTTGTAATCCTCATTTCTACTTTCCCTGTCTATTATAGAGTGACCTGATAACAGATCGATCTTTAGTTGAACTATGAAGTAGAAGCGGGCGAAAGTTTATGTTTATTACTGTGCTTTAAAATTCTATGTAGTTGTCTTGCGGTTTTAAAACCACATTGTGAAGCAATATATTCGATTGTAAATTCAGGATTATTAAGCATGGTATTCGCAAACTCTATCCGCAGCAGTGTGAGGTATTCTAATACTGTAGACCCAGTTTTTTCTTTAAATATCCTACTAAGGTTTCTTGGGCTCGTTCCAACAAGGGAAGCAAGTGTTTCAATATCATTTTCTTTAGAAAGGTTTTCAATAAGGTAGTCCTGCACCTCGTGTACTTGTGGATTAATATGATTTCTATAATCCAGGTAAATACTTTGTTGGTTATGCTTGCCACTTCTCCTGTGATATACAACAAGTCCTCTTGCAACCTTATGGGTAAAAAGTGGTCCTTTTAAATCTTCCATAATTGCTAAGGCCAGGTCAATTCCGGCGCTAATGCCAGCGCTGGTATAGATATTATTGCTTTTAATAAACAAAATATCAGAAACGACTTTAGCAGCGGGAAATTGGGTTTGTAATTCCTTAACTCTTCTCCAGTGCGTAGTACATTCAGTGTCTTTTAAAAGACCAGCATGACCCAAGGCAAAAGCCCCGGTACAAATAGAACAAACGATTATTCTTTTCTCTGCACATTCTTTAAGCCAATTAAAGAATTCTCTTTCCGCCCTGAAAGGAATACTGTTTACGTAATTATTATCCATTCCCGGTACAAAAACATAATCTCCTTCCTTTAAAATGGCTTCTTTAAAGTTCCGGACCTGGTAAAATACAAGCCCTGATGTAGACACGGGCACATCCTGGTAAGTATAAAATTCAATAGCTGCATCAAAGCCATAAAATTTAGCTTCAGTAATTACTTGCACCGGGCCTGCCAGGTCAAGAAGTTCAACAGTCGGTGGAATAATAAAAGCAAATCTTTTCACGGTAAATAATATTAATTTAAATGAATTTGTAATAAAGATATTGAGGCAGGTGAGTCATTACGTGTATATAGAAAGCACTATTGTTTACCTGACTAGATGGTACCTGTATGGCTTTAAAATGTGTAGTAAATCTTTGGGTATTTCCATGACTCTTAGCGGCGGCACATTTGCACCACCTGTATTACCAATTGGGATGATTCCTATAAAGGACTTGATGCCTCCAAAAAGCAGTCTTGGCAACTGACCTAACACTTCCTTCCAGCTTTTAATGGTAATCCCGAACCTAAGCATGCGCCAATGCGCATAAGTATGCTGTTTACTCCAGGCCTGGCTAATTATATGAGCTCTTTCAAGGTGTCGCCACGCAGCTGGTAAATTACCGCAAAACTGTTCTTGCCTACTGGTATATAGCTCCAGCTTGTAGTGTACTTTTAATTCCAACGGCATTGTCCAATAAAGTCGCATACTTTTTAGTTTTGAGTTTGCAGTATACTTGCCAGGGCTCTTTCCCTTACTTTCCGAAAGGCGGGTTCAAGTAAATAAAAGCCAACAATAAAATCAAAGGTTAAACAAAACAGGTCGTAATGTGGCGGAATCAGAGCGGAGCTGAAAAACAGGCTATAAGTTACATCCCAAACGCCATGCAAAAAGTAACCTGCTATAATGAACTTTTCATTCTTTTTAATACCCAAATAAGCGAAGAGAGCAAAGACTATTGCCTGCAAAACATTTACTGCCAGGGCCTCCCAGCTTGACCAGGTAAACCCCACATAAATAAATCCAATCCCTGAAAGCATCACGCCATACAGCGTTGTTTGATTTACTCTCTTTAGTAAGCGAAAAGTAAATATGGTAAGGAGGCCAGCAGCTAGTCCGATAAGTGTAGAAAGCATTGTTTTATGTTTAAAGGTGACTGAAGCTAATTTTAATTCTAAAAACGTTGGTTGCGTAACCGAGGAAAATGATAGTAATGAATCTATTTTACCCGTTCAAAAATTTCTGTACGCCCAAATAAGGCAAAACCAATGTACCCTCTCACTTTAAGTTTATCACCATTCAACGACATTTTGCAATCATAGGTTTTGCCGTTTTCCGGATCATAGACTTCGCCGTTTGTGTAAGTGCCATTGTTGTACGAAAAGTGGGTTAAGAGCTCTATACCAAGAACATCTCTGGCCCTTAAAGAGCTCTTTGAATTTTCCGTGTCTTTGCGGGGCGATGCTATCCAAATGGATCTTCCAAAATAATGTTCACCGGATTTATAGATGCTGATCTTCGCATTCTTTTTAGGTGACCAATAAACGCCTACTATCTCATCTCCGGCTGCTTGTTTTTGCTGCGCAAATAGGTTTGGATTAAGCACTGATAAAACGGTTAATAAACTGACGATGTATTTAAATTGTTTCATGTTTTTATTTTACGTGGTCTTACTTACGAAAGAATTTCATGATGGAATTCTTATGAAAGCGGCTATCAATTTTAGAGGAAACGGAATTAAATTTCGTTCTTTAAACTTTGCAGCTAACGGTCTGGCAATCGTACTTTTCTCAACCGTCACCGTTGGATGAAAAATAGGGGTGGTTTGCTTACCAGGCTCATGAGTTATCTCCAAAACGAGATATGAAAAGAACAAGGCAATGATGCTAAATAACTCTAGTGCGAATAGTACTTTTTTCATTTTAATTTTTTTAGTTTGTTTTTTGATGATGTAAAAGTACCCTCGCATTTAGCGGTGAGCAGGACGGCAATCGGTCAAAAACAGACAAACAACAATTGGTGTAAATAAATAAAGCTCCTTATAAGGAGCTTATGGCAGAAGAGCAAACAAGGCTTCCCTATTTACTGCACTTCTTCTACAAGAAATTCTCTTTTAAAGGCAAAATGATAGATCGTACTACCACCGTTGGTAACCGGGTAGGCGTTGATAAATATCCAGCCATCCTTGCCCATATAATTAAGCGCATCGATGACCGTATTAAATTTTTTGAGCTTGCCATCATAGGCCTTAAGCCTGTTGTCGCGCCAGAAGCTTTTCTCTTCACCAAAGTCAATGTCAATCGTTACCTTATTACTAAATAATCTTGGCGAAGCGATTACCTGGCAATACTGTTCCACTTTAGAGGGTTGAATTTGGGCGAACAAATACGAAGACACTAATAAGGCAAGAGTAATTAGAGTTGTTTTTTTCATGACTGTATCTTTTATTTTTTGATTTATTGTAAGTGAATGTTTGAGTAGATGTGAAGACAATGAGAGGAACAGAAATACTTTTTCTTTTCAAATGGATGCGGGATAGCGTTATTTAGATTTAAGAGTAACATGCGGCAGACAGAATCAATATGAAAAGTCTTTTTTCGTTTACTGCTTACTTCAAATATTTCTTTTCCATTACTTATATTTTTGAAATGCTGAGCCCCTTTAGACTGCATTTTATATTTTGATTTATTCTTTAATGCTTCAACAAATTCTTTAGAACAACAAATAGTTCCGGCATTTGCGTTTGAAGCAATTCTAGCTGTTAGATTAATAACAGAACCAAAATAACTCCCACCTCTTTTCAGCACCTTTCCAAAATGTAAGCCTCCATGTACCTGTAGAAAATTTTCTTCCCCGCCAGCCTTCTCACCAATTAGCAGTGCTGTCTGTAGTAATGCATCCGCAGAAGTGGATACAATCATAATTTCATCACCGTTGCGTTCATGTAGCCTGCAATCTCCTACCAGGCAGCTTTCTGCAATTCTGATGTACTTATCAATCAGGTCGGCTGCTGAAACAGAACCATGTGTTTCAGTTAGGGCAGTATAGCCTGATAGATCCGCCATTAGAATGGCCATGTTTTTTTCCATTATTTAGGTTTTTTAATTGGTAACTACTATTCTTTATTATAAGCGTTGTTGCCGAAAGCGGATCAACTGTTATTTGCCGCGTTATTTTATTTCATGGTAAAATCCTTACACAAAAGTCCATCAGCTATAGTGGAGAAAGAAGACAGGCAGAAGTCAGAAACGGACAATAGTTGACACAAAATAGCCACCCATTTAGAGCGGCTATTTAGATGAGATAAGAGCAGTCCTTACTTGCAATCTTTACAAGTGCAATTGCTTCCACAGTTGCAATTTTCGCAAGTGCAATTTGGATTATCACATCGTTGCTGGTCGTTTGAAGTTGCCTGACGCAATTGGAATTCTGATTTCATAAATTTTATTTTGATTGTTTAATAGAACAAAACTACCAGCACAAGTTTGGAGAAATACGACAGTAACATGTCTGATACAGACAAGAAATTATA
>JAQBNG010000241.1 GCA_028288675.1 Flavisolibacter sp.
ATGGATAGGTTTGAGGCAAGGAAAGCCGTTGTTGAAAAATTAAGAGAAGACGGTATGCTGTTGAAAGAAGAAGACTACACAACAAGGCTTGGTTTCTCGCAAAGAACAAATGCAGTGGTTGAACCGCGCATCTCTACGCAGTGGTTTGTAAAGATGAAAGAGCTTGCTGGTAAAGCACTTGAAACAGTAGTTACCGGCGAAGTAAAAATTCATCCTGAAGAACGTTTTTTAGCTACTTATAAATATTGGCTGGAGAATGTAAAGGACTGGTGTATATCACGCCAGCTTTGGTGGGGGCAACGCATACCAGCATGGTATGATGCAGAAGGAAGATTTGTAGTGGCGCTAACAGAATCTGAGGCAAAGCAAGAATTCAACAAGCAATTTGCAATTAGCAATGCGCAATTAAAACAAGATGAGGATGTATTGGATACCTGGTTCTCCTCCTGGCTATGGCCGATAGAAGTGTTCAATGGAATTACGCAGCCCAACAATCCTGACATCAATTATTACTATCCGGGTTCTGTATTAGTAACCGGACAGGATATTATTTTCTTTTGGGTAGCCCGTATGATAATGGCCGGTGAAGAGTACATGAATCAAAAACCGTTTGAGCATGTATATTTTACCGGGATGGTGCGGGATAAGCAGGGAAGAAAGATGAGCAAGCAGTTAGGCAACTCACCTGACCTTTTAAAACTGGTGGATAACTATGGTGCAGATGCAGTACGTTTTGGTATTTTAATTTCAGCTCCTGCAGGTAACGATCTGTTGTTTGATGAAAGCAGTTGCGACCAGGGGAAATTCTTTGCTAATAAGTTGTGGAATGCCTTGAAGCTCATAAAAATGTTAGCCCTTCGTCAGGCGCAGGATGATAGCCAATCTGCAATGAGTGATCAGCAACCGGTAAGTTTCGCAGTGGAATGGTTTGAGAACAGGCTGAACCAGGTAAAAGCAGAAGTTGAAGAACAATACAAGAACTTTAAATTAAGCGAAGCTTTAAAAACGATTTATTCGCTCATCTGGGATGATTACTGCAGTTGGTATTTAGAATGGATAAAACCGGGTTTTGAACAACCGATAGGGCCAGAAGTTTATCAAAAAACTGCTTATTTCTTTGAGCAATTAGTGCAGTTGTTGCATCCTTTTATGCCTTTTGTGACAGAAGAAATTTATCACCGGTTGAAAAAGCAGGAAGAGGATTTATGCGTAAAGCAATTCGAAAGTATCGCTACTGCTGACACTTCATTGCTAAAGCAGGGAGAACTTTTAAAACAAACTATTTCTGCCATTAGAGATGTAAGAGTAAAAAATAACATCAAGCCTAAAGAGGCGATTACCCTACACATACAGGCAGAAGAAAAAGAATTTGATTCTATACTTTCAATTTTACAAAAGCAACTCAATACCGACCGGATCAATTTTGTAAAAGAAGCGGTCAGCAATACAATTACCACCGTTATCGGCGCTATTAAATTTTATATTGAAACAGAGCAGCAATTAGATACCGGCGCACAGAAAGAACAGATGCAAAAAGAGTTGGTTTATCAGCAAGGCTTTTTACTTTCAGTAGAAAAAAAATTAAACAACGAACGCTTTGTACAGAATGCAAAACCTGAAGTGGTAGATGCAGAACGAAAGAAAAAAAGCGATGCGGAAGAAAAGATAAAAGCGTTGGAAGAAAGCCTGGCAGGTTTGTAACACCTTACCCCTAACCCTCTCCTCAAGGAGAGGGAGTCAGAAACTTTAAACTATGAGCAATTCTTTACATAGGAAAACAGGGGAAATGAATTTTGAAAATGCTAAGCGGATGCGAAAAGATCCTACACATGAGGAATATGTGATGTGGGAGGAGGTAAGAAATAGGAAATTGTTGAACCATAAATTTAGAAGGCAACATCCTTTGAATAAGTATATCGCTGACTTTTATTGTCATGAATTGGCCCTCGTAATTGAGCTAGATGGAAAATATCATGAGGAAGAAGAAGCGATTGAAAAGGAGAAAAAGAGAACAGAAGATTTAAAAGGCTTAGGCGTTACTGTTTACAGAATCTCAAACGAAGAATTCCGCAACCGAAGCCTCGCTATTGGAAATCTTCGTCAATTTATAATGACTCTAAAAACTCACTCTCTTTTAGGAGAGGGTTAGGGGTGAGGTACTACCTCGGTATCAAGTCAAGCGGCACAATAATCTCAAACCTGTTTGTTCCTTTTGGCCTTGTTCTGGAGAAATCATTATCAAGTAAATGTGATACTCTTAAACCAATGCTTATTGGTAAGGAGTTAAACAGTTGCGTATCGAAATATAACTCCCCTCCCACGCTCCGCTGATCAGCAGTTACTAACTTACTACTTGAATATACCTTGGTATAATCATAGAAAAAGTTAGAACGGATCCGCAGGAAATAAATGATGCCAGACACACCCCAGTCAGGATAAAGCAGCGGCATGTGATAATTACCAGACAAGCGCCACATGCGGCTGAAATAATAATCGTTGTAGCCTCTTGAATTAGCAAAACGATTACCGAAGGTACTATTGGCCGTATCGGTTTCCTGGATGTTAGCCGCCAGTACAATGCTATGATTACCGAGAGAAGGAAGATAGAGTGTGGCCCCGCCGAGCGACTGAAAACCTGCATCGCTTAGCAAATGGCGGTGCTGTAAATTAACAGCATAACCAAACCTTGGAAAGATATGTTGCACAGCCCTGGGCAGTTGTTGTGTGAACGTGATAAAGTGGTGTAAATAAGTGGCACTACGTTCCCTTATTATATTTTTATAAATACCCGTGGGCATTAAATTATTATAAACAAAATTGCTGCCCACATTAAAAACCTTATAGGTTTTACCAGCCGTAAAATTGAGCGGGATGTTATACCCGGCATGGGCTTCAAACTGGTTGAGTGTATAAGTGAGCGCCGTAGTTTTTATCGTTCTGTCAACGGTGTAATTAATGCCTGCATTCAATACAGGAAAAAGCCCGCCGAAAAAAGTATTAAAGCCGGCAGCATGCGAAGTTTCGTTGATGTTATAGCGATAAAAAACTTCATTGGAAAAGGTGCTTAAAATATTATCGCTGTATAAGCTGTAGGTGATTTCAGGGTCGGTAAAGTTGGGCCGCCAGCTATGAAACTTAAACAGGCCGGTTGTACTTTTATAAGGGGATGTTGGAAACTGCCTGCCTGTATTTGCCAATATAGAAGAAACAGAATCTGCCAATGCTATTTTAAATGGTACAGAACGCCTGCTCAATTCTTCCCCTGTACTTTCAGTGCCTTTAATATCTCTCAGCGCCACTTTTTGAAGGCGATAACCTGTGCTGGTAAAATGCGACCAAACCAGGGTGTCACCGGCAACCGATGGAAAATAATTTCCTGTTTGCCCAAACGTTAATTGCCTGGCCTTTTGAACCGGTAGCTTATCGTCAAGGCTAAGTTCAAATACATCATCGTTGCCTGATTGGGAAGAAACAAAATACAGCTTGTTATTGTTTACAAAAGGATAACCAAGTGTAGCAGCACCTGCAGCAAGAATAGTTTGCATCTTACCTGTGCTTAACAAGCCTTTTGCCATTGACATAGTACCGTTGGCCTGCCTGACAGCCACTACAAAATTTTCATCATCAATAAAACGCGGATGAACAAAAAGGGCGCCGGCCGGGGCTTTCAGCTTTTGCGTAAGGCTTCCATCTATACCCAATAAATGCAATTCACTTTGTAAAGAATCGGTAAAAGACACCGCTATTATTTTACTCCCGTCAGGGCTAATATCAGGTGTAAAATATTTGGCCTTATTGGTAAGCCGCTTTTCTTCACCCGTAATGATATTGAGCAAAACTATATTACTGTAATTGGTTAGCGACCATCGTGCAGACGTATTATAAGACGTATAGGCAACGATACCCTTGCGATAGCTAAACCAATCTTCACCGCCTATATTGCGCAGTTTTATCCGGTGCTCGCCGGCTGCATCCGACATATAAAACGCAGGTAGTTTCTTGTAGCTTGATTTTACATACAGCAAAGAATCCTTACCTATTTGTTGCGGAAAGAAATAATCAGTTACCGTTTGCCTTCCCTGTACAGCATCACGCCGTGTACTTACTTCATGGCGATAAAACTCAAAGGCTTCTTCCCGGAATGTCTTAAAGCTGTTACCTGTATATCGCTTAACACTACCGTTAAACAAACCCAAGAAACCACGGAAGCTTAAGGCATCTCCGGTAACCTTTTTCCAGAAGTCACTACCATATTTTAAGTAACCATAGTTGACAAGAAAATACCCCAGCGGGTAATGATTCGGCACACGATCTTTTAAAGAACCATTGCGCAATTTCATCCAGGAGAAATTCCTTTGCTCATGCCACAACGCTTTATAGCCATTAAAAAAATTAGGCGCCCTGCCCCTGCCCTGCGTTGTTTCAATTGTTTCGGCATGTACCGCATCACCTTCAAAAAACCAATCCGGTATGGAGATGGCATTAAAGGCTGCCTGCCCTTCCTGCCCAAATAAAACAGAAGCCGCTTTGCTTACTCCTTTATTAAAATTGCTGTATTGGTGTACATGACGGTATTCGTGCACGGCTAATGTTTGTTGCCAGGGTGTAGTGCCAAATTCAAAGATGTTAGAGGATGGAATTAAATAGTATTCGCTGCGAAACGGACCCAGGGCCACATAGCCATTGGCAAGCGTTGTATTCTTGTGCAACAGCACATTAATATTGCGCACTTTACTGCCTAAAGGATTTGGGTTCTGGCGATTCATTTTATGAATAATAGCAGCTGTGTTTTGTGCGATGCTATCGGTAGCGCTTTCAAAAATGATGGTGGCTGTATCGGTTTTTATTTGCCTCCATTTTGTTGAAGGAGGGAAGGCGCCAAACTGTTGTGCGTTTAAAATGATTGAGCTAAATATAAAAACAATCGTCAGGAGTTGTTTGCCATTCATAAGAAAAAGATACTGAAAAAACTATTCCACGAACGGTATCGAAATCACCTTCACAACAAAACAGCATCATGGACTTATTACAACGTAATTTTTTATAACCGCCGGTAGAATTTTATATCCACAAGGCTGATCCAAACAAGACAGGATAGAAATGTAATTTTTTGCACTACAGGCAATAAATAAAATAAATTTTCCGAGTAATAAATGTAATTGTTGATACCAATAAGCAGGAGATTTAAAATGCCAATCATAAATAACCGGTACCACTTATTTCTGTAGATGCCGATGTAGGTACCCGTCATGGCAACCAACCCAAAGAAGCCGCTGCTGTTGATGATTGTATCGTGAAGAGATGTTGACAAGAATGGAAGTACCGCCATTGAAAGCAATCCAGAGAATAGTATAACAGTTCTTGCCCGCTTTGAAAATTGTAGAAGGTTCGCAGATATGATCCAAAAGCTTAGTAAGGTTATAGCAAGTATGGCCATGGCCGCAATGGCGACATATCTTCCGTCATTGTATTCTCCGTTCATCGCCTTCTCATCAAGCAGGTTGCACCAGTAATTATGCTGCCAGCTAAAGCCTTTTGAATGAACATCGGCATGTGAACCGCCAGGATAAAGAGCTGCCGCTATAATGTACAGCAAAATGAAAACCAGGCAGCCTGCCAAAGGAATAAGCAACCAAAATTTACTTGTGCCTGGCCTGCTTAATGAGAAAGAATGTTCGCTCAACTGTTGGTGAATTAATGCGTGTGCATTTTCAGCTTTTTTACAATTGCCTCGCCCATTGGTTCAGATGAATAACCAAAACCGTTCACTAAACTGCCCCTGGTTCCATCTTTACCTTCAATGCCATAAACTATGGCCTGATCCGCCGGATCAGATGGTCCTTCAAAACGATAAACCTCGGTGATCTCGAACTCTTCCGGGGAGAACTTTTTTGCATTGCAGACAAGGCAGTTTTCTTCAAGGTTAAAGTCTTCGCTAAACCCTCGTTTTTTTAAATCGTTGATGGCTTCTGAAACTGTTTCGTATTGCATGAAGTGTTGTATTTAATTATGAATTGCAAGTTACAATTTACCGAAAGAAAGCTGGCATCTGTAGTTTCACTTGTGTGTTTGCCCCCCGGGGGCACGAGGGAACTTTGGACTGCTATGCAAACGACCGCTGTAAAAAATAAAACTGGTGGCAGCATTCAATCACCACAATCCACAGATCCCTCCACAACCTGTGCTGACAAAGGAAGCATCTTTGGCAAACTATGTTAGGTATGATGCTACCTGAAATTACTCTTTGCAGTGGTCATTTACAACACAATCCAAAGATCCCTCCTGCGGCGGGATGACAAAGACGGGTCATTTTTATAACAGTTGGGTTGAATTTTTGAAGAGTGGTTGTATAATCCTGAATGGAATTACTACAAATGATGTGTTCATTCTTTTGCTTATTACTTGTACGTTTTGTTTGGCCTCCTTCTCCGTGCGGAGAAGGATAAGAGGATGAGGCTTTTTGCTCCAAAGCGAACAAAGCGTACAAGAGTGCGACGCAAGTAAAGCCAAATAGATATTCGTCCGCCTGGTTCATAAAAATTTTACTCATTCGCAGGCATTTCAAATATGGTAAAAATCGTAGTCCCGTAATTCTTCTCCCGCAAATAATTAGGAAACACTTTATAATTATTCCTTGGCGTATGCTCGAGGATAAACCAGCCACCTTCATTTAATAAGCTCTTTTCAAAAATGAGCTTTGGCAGGTCGTCAATTGTTGTCAGCGCATACGGCGGGCCTGCAAAAATGAAATCATACTTTTCGGTGGTGCTTTCTATAAACCGGAATACATCCGACTTCATTACCCGAAAGTTTTCCAACTTTAAATCTTCCGCCGTTTTTTTAATGAACGCAAACATTTTATCGTCCAGCTCCACAATGGTTAAATCGCCTGCGCCCCTCGATGCTAATTCGTAACTAATGCTTCCGGTGCCGCCAAACAAATCAAGCGTTTTTAAGCCTTCAAATTCCCAGGTGTTTTGTAGAATGTTGAACAGTCCTTCCTTGGCTACATCAGTTGTAGGCCGGGTATGGGGCATATTCGCTGGCGGCGAAATTCTTCTGCCTCCTAAACTTCCACTTATGATACGCATGTGGCAAGGTTATATAGCGAGGTAAAAAAATGATGTGGCAGTTCGCTTTCCGGTAATGCCATTTGGGGAGAATGTGCGAAATGCACATTGGTAAAATATTGCTGCAGCTCAGTAAAAAGAGCGGAGTCTTTTTCTATTAGTCCGGATAGAATTAAATGCACGGCGCTTTGCTCCAGCTCAAATTCGTAGCAAATCTTTAATAAATAATAAACTACATCAAGCGGAGTTTGATAGGTATAGGTTTGCGCCAGATGAATAGCAGCATCTTTTTTCAACAACACCCTGAAATGCTGCGGAGTAAAATGTATGGTAAGCTGGTTATCGGACACAAAACCGTTATAAATTTTTATTGCCGGCGTATAAACATGAAAAAATTGAACAGAAGAAAAAGTATCCTCAAATAAACGATGCAGGGTCTTTGGTAAGGAGTAAATATTTACCATCTGCCATTCAGGTATTGCATCGTTTTTATACACTTGCGCAGGCTGGCCGTATATGGTATCAAGGGCACTGTAATCATCATTAAAATATTTTGTAGGTACCAGCAATGCCTGCGGAAAAGCGGAGCAGATCACTACCGATTCGTAATTGATTCCCTTGCATTCAGTAAGCACATCAGCGATCCTTTTTTCCGCTTCCATTTCGGTAAAAGAATGAAACTGCAAACGGTCAATTGTATTGGTAGGCCGGTGCCAGAATACATAGCTGCAATAGTCTCTCCCTGCCTCCAACAATAAAACGTGTTCACTGCTAGGCTCTCTGTCGGAACGTATGTCGAAAAGCGTTTTCAATTGGAGTAGTTTTTTGCAAAGTAATGATTTCGGTTACAGAAAAAACAAAGTAGCTTGCCACCCTTGTATGGCGAATAGTTTACAGGTTGGAACAAGCTACAGGCAGGTTATAAAAATTGCGTTGCCCATATCACTTGCCTTGCTGGTTCCGCAACTCAACCTTATCATCAATGCGGTTTTCCTTGGGCATCTTAGCGAAGAAGCATTAGCAACCGCAAGCATAACCGGCGTTTACAACCTCATTTTTGCAGGCATCGGCTTTGGCTTAAACAATGGCTTGCAGGCCTTTATTTCCCGAAGGGCCGGCGAGAACAAACCAAAAGAAATAGGCGTTATTTTTCAACAGGGAATTTTTATTTCGTTAGCTATCGGTTTATTCGGCATGTTGTTCACCTGGTTTGCAGCTCCTGCCATTTTTAAAGCTACCATTCACTCTCCAAAAATTTATAGCGATGCGGTTTCGTTCATGAATATCCGCATCATAGGCCTGCCGTTTTTATTTATTTATCAAATGCGCAATGCCTTGCTGGTTGGCATTAACCAAAGCAGGTTGCTGGTGATTGGCACAGCGGCAGAAGCTTTTATAAATGTGGTGTTCGACTATGGCCTCATCTTCGGAAAACTGGGTATGCCACAAATGGGCTTTAATGGTGCGGCAGTGGCTTCTGTACTGGCCGAATTTACGGGCATGGCAGTGATATTTTTCGTGGTAAAAGCCAACGGGATCAGCAGGCAGTTTTCTTTATTTGCAGGCTTTGCTTACAATAAAGCAATTACAATAACCATTTTAAAGCTTTCCGGCCCACTGATCTTTCAAATGGCCATCAGCATTGTTAGCTGGTTCTTTTTTTATGTACTGGTGGAGCATCACGGTCAAACACCGTTAGCAATATCCAATACTATGCGCAATGTTTTCGGGTTCTTTGGCGTGTTTAGCTGGGCTTTTGCCAGTACGGCCAACAGCATGGTGAGTAACGTTATCGGCCAGGAAAAAAAGGACCTGGTAGTGCCATTGCTTTATAAAATCACCCGCCTAAGTACAAGCCTTGCTTTGGTGGTTTGCCTGTTGCTGAATCTTTTTCCCGGCGCTTATTTTTCTGCCTTCGGACAAGCGGACAATTTTGGTGAGGAGGGCATTCCAACATTGCGTATTGTATCTGTTGCCATCGTTATTCTTTCCGCCGGCACCGTTTGGCTGAACGGCGTTACAGGAACAGGCAATAGCAAGATGACGTTTATGATTGAACTGGCAGCCATCATTGTCTATTGTATTTATGTCTATGTGGTATTGGAGGTAATGAAACTAAGTATCGCCTGGGGATGGGCATCGGAACTTTTTTACTGGACGATGATGTTTTCCATTTCTTTTTGGTATGTAAGAAGCGGAAGGTGGAAAAGCAGGAAAGCGATATAGAAATAATAAACGGGATTTGAATAATGATTCTTTTGTACTTAGCGGACGGTGGTACTATTAGGCCCAATTGCGTCGCACTCTTGTACGTTCTTATCGCTTTGCAACAAAACAAAACCACAGAGGCAGAAACACACAGAGTTACACAGAGAGAAACCTTTTGTGTACATCGTGGTTCTTTGTGTTCGTTGTGTTACTAAAAATCTTCCCTTCGACCTGTCCCAACTTGCGCCTTAACTTCTTTGCGTGAAACTATTACGCTTGAAACTTGTCCGCTAACTGTACTATTCTTTCTGCTTATTTGTACTTCTTCTCGTAAGTAACACTTACAGAACCTACAAAAGCAACAATAGGCGGATGAAGTTTTATAAGTTGAATGGAAATTTTTCGTAGTTGCGGAAACTTATTTTTTATAGCAGTCGCAATGTTGATACAAATAGTTTCCAGCAAGTCTTCACGTTGTTTAAAAATCTCTTTTACCACCGCATATACGTCAGCATAATTAATGGTATCATTAATGGAAACTTTATCTTCTTTCGAGGTTTTCACCTTCATCAAGATATTGATTTCAAACTCATTTCCTAAGATCTTTTCTTCCTCATGCAAACCATGATAGCCGAAGATGCGAAGGTGGTTGAGTTGAATTGAGAATGTTGGAGTAGAAGTTGACAAGTTGACTGGTTGATTGGTTGATTGGTTGATAAGGAAATAGCGTAAGAGTAAACAAACATCTTGGTAAGCAATTCCTATCTCCAACAAAGTTGCAGATGGGGCGGGGTGAGGTCTTATAATACCCCCTTTCTAAAAAGATACCGCTCTGCATCAAGCGCAGCCATACAACCGCTACCCGCTGCCGTTACCGCCTGCCGGTATATTTTATCCTGTACATCGCCGGAAGCAAACACACCTTCCACATTGGTTTTAGTGGTTCCGGGTTGCGTAAGTATATAACCGCTTTCATCCATTTCTAAAAATGGTTTGAACACTTCTGAATTTGGAGTATGCCCTATCGCTACAAAAAATCCTTTGATCGGTATCTCTTCCAGTTCACCCGTATCCCTGTTTTTTATACGCACGGCCTCTACCCCTTTCTCCCCTAAAACTTCATCTGTTTCCGTATTCCAGTAAATCTTTATATTCTTTGTATTTTTTACCCTTTCCTGCATCACTTTACTGGCCCGCATTTGCGGACTTCGTATCAGCATATGAACTTTAGTGCAAAGGTTCGATAAATACAAAGCTTCTTCTGCTGCTGTATCGCCGGCACCTACAATCGCAACTTCTTTTCCTCTAAAGAAAAACCCATCGCACACGGCACAGGCGCTAACACCATAACCATTCAGTCGTTGTTCGCTTTCAATCCCCAACCACTTGGCAGAAGCGCCGGTAGCAATAATAACGGCATCGGCTTCAATCAACTTTTCATCATCGATCCAAACTTTAAATGGTTGCTGCGAGAAGTCAACTTTCGTGGCCAGCCCATACCGAAGATCCGCTCCCATGCGCTGCGCCTGTTTTTCAAAATGAATCATCAACTCAGGCCCCTGCACACCATCGGGGAAGCCGGGGTAATTTTCAACTTCGGTAGTGATAGTAAGTTGTCCGCCGGGCTGAATGCCCTGGTATAACATCGGTTTCAGGTTAGCCCTTGCCGCATAAATAGCCGCAGTGTACCCCGCCGGGCCGGAACCTATAATCAACAATTCTGTTTTTTCAGTTTCTTTATTAGTCATAATTAATGGGCGAAAATAAAAGGAAAATATGAAAGTCGGCAGTAAGCAGTAAGCAGTCCGCAGTAATAGAGAATACTGCCTACTGCTTTCTTTTTACCGCTTACTCTAAATCATTTCGGAACAATCAGCGTTCTGTACTGCGTGGCATATCCACCAAAATAACCCAAGGCATTTCCGCTAATATTACCCATCACTTTTGTAGGTGTCGAAAACGGGTTACCAACCGATTGATAAGAGTATTCCATCGTACGCCAAAAATCAAACGTGGTTTTATCAATATTGCTCAACTTAAATTGAAGCGTATCGCCACGGCGAAAAAACTTCTCATCATCCTTCGGGGGATTGTTTCTATCTACTCCGGGGTCAACAGGTAATTGATACGTAGTTCCATCTACAAACAGATCATCAAAAGCGGAATTGTTTGGAGGCAAAAATGGTTCGCGGTTTCGTTTAGTAAAATAGCGTACATAATCACCAAAGCCAGGCGGATCTGTAGCTTTTACCATTACAACAATTTTTGAAGTGTCTGTTTGTGCAGGTGCCGTTTTCCACCAGATAGAATCAATGATTTTAGTAATACCGGGTATAGTTGTAGTAGCAGTATATTCCTTTCCGCTTGCTGAAATTTTTAAACTATAGCTTTTATTCAGTTCCCCTACAAAAGCAGTTGACAGGTTAGCTGAATCAATAGAATAATAATACAAGTTATAGCCAGCCCCCAGTGGCATGGCATACTCCTTCAGTTTATGCGTGAGGGTTCCGTTAGATACAAATACATCGGCCCCTCTTACAATACTGCCTGCGAGTATTTGAGGTGAAATGCTTGAAAAATAATTTAGTGAACTTGATAAAAAAACAATGGGTGGCGCACCATTTTCTATGGTGGCCTCAACAACCAGTTTAGGTTCTTCTTCTATCAAGTCAAACTCTATATCCCGTTCGCAGGCGGTAAGTAATACAATTACACAAATGGAGGCAACCCAGCTAAAAAAATGCTTCATCAAACCCATCTTTAAAATAAATGAGGGTAAAATTAGGCCGGGATTGGTGGGAAAGCAGCCGGTTTGCGTTGGTAGCGCAAATTCTTAACGTTGCCTGCAAAACGCAGGTAAATTTTTAGGAAGCAAACTTTTTAAAACTACGTTTCTACTGAAGTTTGAAGAATCAATTGGCGGAAATATTTAGGATCAACTCGGCCTCATTATCGCTTTCGTCTTCTGCATGAACTTTAATTTTATAAGTAGTTGCCGCCTGCAGTGTAAACGTTTTAGACAGGCTATAGTTAGATCCGTTTGGTGCAAAATGTTCATGCGTTAAAAAAGTACCGGTTGTAGTATTTGTAATTTCAAGGTGAATTTCGCGAAGCATCTTATTATCAGTAATTGTCCCTTCTATAGAAATTGTTTGTCCACCACTGAAAACCTGGTTACCCATTGGAGATGTCAGCAAAATCTTTGGCAATTCAGTATCCTTAGCCTCACCTGAATCTTTTTTGCAACTTCCTAAAAACACCAGCGCGGCCAATAAAAAATAGTAGTTCATATATTGCATTTTATGAATTTAGCGATGAAGCGTTTACTTCTTTAGTTGTTACAGATTTACGGTTTGTAACCGCAAACGATCGTTCGCTTATCTTTACCCGCTCCAAAATATTGAACAATGAGTGAAGAGAAAAGCCTGAATTTTATTGAGGAAATTATTGAAGAAGATTTAAAAACAGGGAAGTATAAGTCCATAGTAACACGCTTTCCGCCGGAGCCAAATGGCTACCTGCATATTGGCCATGCTACCTCCATTAACCTGAATTTTGGACTGTCGAAAAAATACGGCGGCTATACCAATTTGCGGTTCGATGATACCAACCCTGTAACTGAAGAAACCGAATATGTGGAAAGTATTAAAGAAGACGTTCGCTGGTTGGGTTTTGAATGGAAAAATGAACACTTTGCTTCAGATTATTTTGACCAACTCTTCTCCTTTGCAGTGAAGCTGATTCAAAAAGGGTTAGCCTATGTAGATGACTCTACACCGGAGGAAATTGCCGCACTAAAAGGCACTCCCACAGAACCAGGAAAGAATAGTCCATATCGTGATAGAAGCATTGAAGAAAACCTTCGCCTGTTTGAAGAAATGAGGGCCGGTAAATATGAAGACGGCGCCAGGGTGCTTCGTGCAAAAACCGATATGGCTTCGCCGAATATGATCATGCGTGATCCAATTTTGTATCGCATCAAGCATGCACATCATCACCGTACCGGCGATAAATGGTGTATCTATCCCATGTACGATATGGCGCACCCCCCAAGCGACAGCATTGAGGAAGTAACACATTCATTATGTACGATGGAGTTTGTACCACACCGCGAATTGTATGACTGGCTGTTAGAAAATATTGAAACCTTTCCTTCGCACCAATATGAGTTTGCACGGCGCAATCTTTCTTACACGGTAATGAGCAAACGCAAACTTTTGCAACTGGTACAGGAAGGGCATGTGGAAAGCTGGGACGATCCGCGTATGCCCACTATTAGCGGCATGCGGCGGCGTGGATATACACCTGAAGCCATCAATGAATTTTGCGAACGCATTGGCATTGCCAAACGCGACAATATTGTTGATGTTGGCTTGCTTGAGTTTTGTGTGCGGGAACATTTGAATAAGATCGCTTTGCGGAGAATGGTGGTTTTTGACCCGTTAAAAATTATTATTACCAATTACAATGATGCACTTGAGTGGCTACCCGGAGATGATAATCCAGAGGATGAAAAAAGCGGCAGTCGTGAGATACCTTTTGGAAAGGAATTATATATAGAGAAAGAAGATTTTATAGAAAATCCCCCAAAGAAATACTTCCGGCTATTTCCAGGCAGTATGGTGCGGTTGAAGTCTGCTTATATTATTAAATGCGATGAAGTAATAAAGGATGCAGAAGGTAACATCACGGAGCTGCATTGCACTTACATTCCTGAAAGTAAAAGCGGTCATGATACATCGGGCATAAATGTAAAAGGCACCCTGCACTGGGTAGAAGTAACGAATGCTATCACGGCAGAAGTACGTTTGTATGACCGTTTGTTTAAAGTGGAAGATCCTTCAAATGAAGAAGGGGATTTCAAAGACTATATCAATCCCGCTTCTCTGCAAACTGTTACTACAGCCTATGCAGAGCCAGCCTTAAAGAACGCAAAGCTGGATGAGCGCTACCAGTTTTTACGCAAAGGATATTTTACATTGGATAATAAAGACACCCATGGCCGTCTTGTTTTTAACCGCACGGTCACATTAAAAGATGCGTGGGCAAAGGAGCAAGGGAAAGCAGGCAATAAGCAATAAGCAAGAGGCAATGAATGCATGTGAACCTGGCACTTGTTAGAAACATTAAGCTATGACGATTGAATGGTATGACCTTCTCTTGCTTTGTCTTGCTGCTTTTTGCGCCGGTTTTGTTGATGCCATCGTTGGCGGCGGTGGACTGATTCAATTGCCTGCCGCCTTAATTATTTTACCTCAGTTTGATGTACAAAGTGTAATTGCTACTCTAAAAATTCCTGCCTTTAGCGGTACCGCTATTGCTGCCAGGCAGTACTTGAAAAAAGTTCAAATGAACTGGAAGTTGCTGGGTATAGTTTGCACTATTGCCTTCTTTGCTTCTTATGCGGGATCGCAGGTATTGGTATTAGTAAGAAATGATTTTATGAAGCCGGTATTGCTTGTGGTGTTGTCTATAGTTGCTGTTTACACATTTATTAAAAAAGATTTTGGTCAGCAGGAAGCAGCTCATTTACCGCCGGGTAAAGAATTACAAAGAGGCATTTTGATTAGTATGGTCATAGGTTTCTACGATGGCTTTATCGGCCCCGGAGCAGGTAGTTTTTTGATAATGGCTTTTGTTATTCTGCTTGGCTATAATTTTTTATCTGCGTCAGCACATGCCAAGATGGTTAACCTGGCTACCAACCTGGGATCAGTGACGTTATTTATTATTAAAGGTGCCATCATCTGGAACATTGCTTTACCAATGGCAGCAGCTAATATGTTAGGTGGTTTTACGGGTGCAAAGCTTGCCATAGCAAGAGGTAATAAGTTTATCAGGGTTTTCTTTTTGGTGATAGTGATTGGGATACTGGTAAGGTTCTGCTGGGATGTGTTTAAGCCCTAGCCGTATTGCTGCCAAATAGTATTCCAGGTATCTAGATTCTGCATACAGCAATTTGCAGCTAGAAGTCTCACATTAATATTAAGAGTAATCATGTTAATTTAAAGAAGCATCAATCAACCAGTTATTTTTCAGCTGAGCTATGACCAGTACATAAATGGTGCATGTATACAGCTGAATAGAATTACAAAACGCACAAGAGTGCGACGCAACAAAAGCTAAACAGATATTCCGTCCGCCGGTCACATAAAAAAAGCCTCCTGAAAAATCAGGAGGCTTTACTGTATATAAAATTAAATTACTTCTTTACATCCAACGCCTCAGTGATCCTGTCGCTCACATCCATCAAATGCGCTTTGCTGGTAGCATCTTTATACGACGGCATTGCTGCACGAATTTCAGCCTGCAAGGTGCGTAATTGCGCCTTTACGATAGAAATCGCGTCAGTTGTTTTACTATAATTAGAAGACGAAATTCCAAAAGCGGCAAATGCAGCCGGAACAGGGTTATTATCTGGTTGCAGATTAGTGATTAACCTGTCAACGAATGCCTTTTGCAAATTGCGGCGGTAGATATCTATTGCTTTGCGACCTGCTAATTCACTCCAGATGCCTTTGCGTAGATCGGTGATCATTTCACTGGCCGGGTAAGCGTTTGATCCACTGGCTTCAAAGCGGAATAATTTGTTGAGCGTGTTATTACCCAATAAACGTCCGAGTACATTATTCTGCAAACCGATTATGGTAGTCAACCCATTGGAACCCGTGAGTTCGGCAATATTGCTTTGCATTAACCAGGTAGGAGTTGTAAACAATTGGCTCTGCAAAAATTCCATTGCTTCTTTTTGTTTCGCCTTTGGTGTAAACTCCACTACTACACCACCTTCTTCCTGCGTTTTTGGTGTTGTTTGCACACCACCGATATTTTTTGATACATGCCCTAGGTAACGGTTAAACTGTGCTACCAATGCACCGTACATTTGACCCAGGCTTGTGTAATCTTTATTTGCTTCTTTCGTCCATTCAGGTAGTTTGACTACTATACGTTTTAGGTTTTTAATGCCGTAAGCACTTGACTTCATAGCGTTATCGCCCAGGTCTTCGCTTTGCCCACGTGGATCATCCGGGTCTGATTCTGTGCCAAACCAAAGGCGCTTATCTTTTAAACGCTCCATCACCATTTTATTCAACACAGGTGTTTCGGCTTCCGGCGTTTTATAATCAGGCATGTATTTGTAGCCCCACTCAATGGCCCATGTATCGTAGTCGCCAATTTTAGCCATTAGGCCTTTGGTCGAAATATTATCTTCTGGCTGCGCTACATAATTAAAGCGGGCATAATCCATAATAGATGGTGTGTGCCCATTAGCCTCCAGCCATTCTTTGTTGCGAAGGTTTTCTACCGGAACGGTTGATGAAGAACCGTAGTTATGGCGCAAGCCTAATGTATGGCCTACTTCGTGAGACGAAACAAAGCGAATCAAGTCTCCCATTAAAGAATCAGGAAACTGAAGGCTTCTTGCCCGTGGATCAACAGCTGCTGTTTGAATAAAGTACCAGTCACGAACAAGGCTCATTACGTTATGATACCAATTAATGTGCGACTCTAAAATTTCGCCGGTGCGGGGATCATGAACGTGAGGGCCGCTGGCATTAGCTACATCGGATGGTTTGTAAACAATAGCCGAATAGCCGGCACCTTCGAGACTCCAGCCCGGGTCGTTGGTGGGAGCATCTTTTGCTACGATCGCATTTTTAAAGCCTGCTTTTTCAAAGGCCTTCTGCCAGTCGTTCACCCCTTGCTTCAAATAAGGCACCCATTTTCTTGGTGTTGCAGGGTCAATATAATAAACAATTTGTTTAGCGGGTTCTACCAGTTCGCCACGCTTATATTTATCCATGTCTTCCGGCTTTGGCTCAAGCTTCCAGCGGGTGACCACCCGCACTCTTTCAACCCCTTGAGGATTGGCATCGAAATCGGTAAAGCCAGTAGAAAAATAACCAACGCGGGAATCGAAGTAGCGGGGCTTCATGGCCGTTTTTGGTAACAGTATCATGGAGCTGTTAAGCTCATAGGTTGACGGAGAACCGGAAGAAGGAGCCCCAAATGTAATAACAGGAGCACCACCACCAGCACCGCCTGGTGTAGGGGTCCTCATGTAAGTTTTTACAGTCTTTACCTCAATGTTATTCGGAAAAGAACGCATATCTATAACATAAGAATTCTCTCTTTGGTAAGCACTTAAACCCAATGTTCTTTTTGTACGGCTCTCAAAGAAAAGGATATCATTATCGCCCATAAAATAATCTGTCAGTTCGATAACTGTGCCTTTGGCTTTGGTAACAGAATCATTTGCAAATGCACGAACGTCGAACGAGGCGGCAATTGGCGATAAGTTGGAATTTCGTACAGACTGAAACATACCCGCTGAGTCGCGGCCGGCCTCATCGAAAGAGCTGCTACGAAGGAAAATTTTGTTATTTGGGCCTTTTTCAAAAGTGATGATGTTCTCACCAATCTGATCCCCGGCATAGCCTGTGAAGCCAGCCCGGGCACCTGCCGGAGCCTTCGAGATGCGGTTCACCACTAAAATTTCGCGGCCTAATAATGCGTCCGGAATCTCAAAGTAGTATTTGTCTTCTACTTTATGAGTAGTAAACAACCCTCTGTCAGTTTTAGCCTTAGATGTAATTATCTCTGCATACGGCTTGGGGCCTGTGCTTGGGCGGCCAATGCCTGGAAAACCGCCGGGCATGGCAGTACCATTAGTAGGGGGAGTTGTTGGTGTAGTTTGTGCCAACCCAACTGCACCAGTAAATAAAATACCTGTTGCCATAGCAAGGGCAATGCGACGATTCATGTACAAAATTTTAAAGTTTGGGAAATTCAACCGTGAATAATAAAGCCTTGAAAATACTAAAGAACACCTTACCGGCATCAAAAGAAACTTAAATACTTAACCTTTATTAACAGGGGTTTTATAAATATAAAAAGGGGCTGCCATTTTTCTCAAAATAGCAGCCCCTTTTCACCAGCGGTTCGTCAATATGTTCAACCCTCATACATTGAACTTCTTATGCCCGGTATCCTTCTTCCCTGTAAGCTTTCCGTTTCATATTTAAAAAACGGTCGAGTAACAAAAGACCAAGCAATATATTCACCATCATAAAGCCGTTTACGATCGAATTATCAAACATCCTGCTATAATCTACGGCACCCAGGTCAACTCCTAAAGCGCTACTTGAACTGTCAGCTGCCGACCAGTCAATTTGTGAAACACCATACCCTAAAAAGCCGACAATAATGGCAATGAAAAACGCTGCCAGCCCCCAAATGATTTTAGTATTAATGTATTTTTTAGTAGCCGGTGCAATTTGAAAACGGGCTATCTCATCCATTACGTTTTTTGTAAAGCGCAGAGACGGATGCTCCAGTTCTGTTTTCCCCATAAGCTGGTGAACTTCTAAAAGCTCTGTATATTTCGCCTTCCACTCACTATTTTCCCGAACCAGTATTTCAATTGCAGATGTTTCAGTGCTTAAGCCATCAATATACTCCCACAACCGGGCTTCAATATCCCCATGCTCTAATGGAGAATTTTGTAGAGAACTATTATTCATAAGTGGTTTATTTATTTTAATAAATATCCTTTACCTCTGCTGCAAAATGCTTTTGCATTTTTTCCTTCAACCTTGTTCTGGCGCGGTGCAATTGCACTTTCACAGCATTAGGTTCTTTGTTTACTATTTGCGCTATCTCTTCTAAAGTTTGTTCGCCTTTATAAAACAAAGTAATGATTTGCGCATCATCAACGCTCAGCATTTTTATAGCCTCTGTTACCATCGCTATCCTGCTTTTTTGTTCTATCCCGTTTGCCCGTAAGCCACTATCTATGATATCGGCGGCGGCAAAAATTCTTTCATCATCCAAAGAATGCACCTCCACTTTTTTCTTACGCAAAAAACTAAGGCTGGAAGTAGTAGCAATGGTATAAAGCCAGGTGCTGAACTTTGATGTTCCTTTAAAGTCGGCTAGTGAACGATATGCTTTTACAAATACATCCTGCGCCACCTCTTCGGCATCTTCCCTGCTTTTTAAATATCGCAGCACAATGGTGAATACAAAGTTTTGATGACGCTCTACCAATTGCGCATACATAGCAGAATTGCCTGCCAATACAAGTTGTATTAAATCTAAATCAGGCGTTTGGGTGTGCATGATGTGTATAAGACGACGGAAGAAATAGTTGGGTTACAGCCAAAGGTTGATGTCATGCCTGGAGTTTAAAATCAAGTTTTGCTAATAGATGTTTAGTTTCTTATTGCCTCGGGATGTCATTTATAGGCAAGAGATAGATTCTGTGTTTAAGTGATCATACCAGTAATCTTATATTATCCGGTTGTGCAAAACAGAATATTATTTTCTGTCGCCTTCCTTTATGGTATGAGAACGTAAAGAATTATTTCATTTTTCCCGCTACCTCTCTTACATATTTTAAACTCTCAGCTATTTCAGGTGCATTGTTAGCCCAGTTAAATTCATATTCGGCAAATAGCGGCCCTTTAAAACCCTGCCTTTTTAACTCCTCCAAAACCGCTTTAATGTTTGATACACCTGTTCCCCAGGGCACATCATGTGGGCCTGCAGGAGGTTGGGTGTTACCACGCACCTGCTGTTTACCAGGCAGAGGCCTGCTTAGAAGGAAAGCTGCATATTCAGCACTAGGTTTTTCATGCAAATCTTTCATGTGTGATTCGAATATCCGGCCCTGTAGTTTCTTAAGCATTTCAACAGGATCAAGACCTGAACGAACCCAATGTCCAATATCGGCACAGGAGCCTAATCTTTTGCTATAACCTGCAGTGTATTTTAGTAAAGTATCGGGGCTCCAATATCGTGAAGGTCTTGGATGATTATGAAAGGCAACGTTGACCTGGTATTGGTCTGCCAGCTTTGAGATAAGGGGAATAAATTCCGGTTCCGGTTCTGAAGCAAATTGCTTTAATCCCATCCCTTTTGCAAATTCAAATAATTGTGTCCAGTCATTTTCGTTTGCCGGTGTTACCACTCCATAAGATACCATTGTAATACCTTTCTTCTTAAATAACTGCAACACTGAATCTCTTTTAGCAGCTGTCATATGGTAATCCATTGTGCCACCTATCCCCGCTCCGATTTTTTGTCCCGGAAATCCTTCAACATACTTTATTCCAATACTATCTGCTTTATTCAGTGCCTCTTCCAATGTAAATAATCTAAAGGAATAGGTTTGAGCACCTAACTTCCACCCAAAAGATTCAGGTGTATTTTGCGCTTTGACATCTTTTGTATTGCATACAATTGCAAACACAAATAATAAAACGGAAGTTTTTAAATTAAGATTCATTTTTATGTTTATTGATTAAGTGTCTTAAAAATATTGTTTATTACAATGAAACTTTTACTTTTTGAATGGCTCTCCTAAAGTTTGAAATAAAAAGAGTAAGCATCTGTAGTTTTATTCATAACAATTTGTGCATTTTAAATTCGATTCTATTTTTATAGACCTTATTGATTAGTGTTTTATAATAATTACAACAAGGAGCAAAATAATAAGAAGCACAGGTTTATTTCCTTATCCAAGTGGGATATGAACTGTATAGTAAAGGCCAGCAGTTTGCCGGCCTTTACTATATTTATTTTGCTATATATTCCTCAATATTAATAACCTGGATTTTGTACAACAGTATTTCCACTCTTATTAGCTACCTCCAGTATCCGGTTTGAAATTGGATAGTATTCATTTTTGCCTTTTGTAAATCCGCCAGAGCCATTCTTATAAGTTCTCCGGGTTCTTTCTACGGCCTGGTAGGCATTTAAAACCTGGTCAGCAATTCCCCATCTTACCAGATCAAAGAAGCGATGCCCTTCCATAGCCAGTTCAAGTCTTCTTTCAAAGCGAACCGCTTTTCTTGCAGTTGCCTGATCGGCAAAAGGAAGCAGGTATGGATTTGCCTGGTAATTTGCCGGCGCGCCAGGAACAAGGCTACCTGGATTTGCCGCCCTTGCACGTACCCTATTAATATATCCCTGTGCTGTGGCCAGCGAACCAATTTCAATCTCAGCTTCGGCGGCCATCAGGAGTACATCAGCAAACCTGATGATGTTATAATTTTTTGCTGTTTGCCTGTGGTTACTTGTATTTGTCAAAACAGTAATATCACTTGCTTTATAAACGTGCTTTTTAGGACTAAAGGGGCCGGCATAATTCTGATCCCGTATATAGTTCTTGCCTGGATGAGGACCGTAATCATAGTAGGGAACACCTCTTCTTCCAACGGTCCAGTCCAGGCGTGGGTCCAGTGGTGTTACATTATCAGGTGTAAATGGATCACTGGAATTAATGCCCTGGTCGCTTTTAAGCGTTGTAGTATTATAGGAATCATCCAAAAATGGAAGCCCACTTGCATTGACTTTAAAAGAATTCACAAGGTTTTCAGAAGGCTGATAAAATCCACAGCAACCCGCATCAAAAGAACCATACGGATAGGCAAGCTCATAGCTTGTTTCAGCAGCAGCTACAACGGTACCACTTGCTGATGTTTGCAATGAAAAAACAGCTTCCTCACTATTTTCAAAAGCGGCATCAAAGTTTTTCCAATACTCCGGTTGAAGATCATATTTTTTTCCATTTGTAGTTATGCCTTGTGCTATTATCACATCAAATAGTGTTTTAGCTTCTGCAAACTTTTTCTCGTACATAAGCACCTTGGCAAGATAAGAACCGGCGGCCCATTTATTTACTTTACCCACTAATGGCTGGGTAGTGGCAAGGTTATCATAAGCGGCTTTGAAATCAGCTTCAATCATTGCCCATATATCTGCTTTATTATCGTAGGTAGTAGTGGTTTCAGTTATATAAGGCACTTTATTCCACATGCGCTTCGCTTCAAAGTGAAAGTGGCCCCTTAAAAACCTTGCCTGCGCTGTATAATCTTTCTTGTCGGCTTCTGATAATTCGGGTATCTGCCCTGCAAATTTTATTACGTCATTTGCCCTTGCAACCCCATCGTATATAGATAGCCATTTGTAATAAAAATAAGTGTTGGCAGCCTGGGAATTCCATAATTCTATTTCTGTCATTTGAGGCTGGTCATTGGCATCGGTTCCTTTGTACGCATCATCAGAGACTACATCGCCATATACCCAATTGGTAGCCCCTACCATCCATCCAGAGGCGCCGGCTATTCCCTGCCCGTCGAGCATGCCGTACGTACCAACCAATAATCCTTCAAGTCCTTTTTTATTTTTTAGCAACTCAGGCGAATACCTGCCATAAGGCTGAGGCTCAAGGAAGTCTTTTTTACAGGAGTTTAATCCAATTACTATGACGGCTATACCTGCCATCAATAAATATCTTTGTGATTTCATAATTAATTTTTTTAGTTCCAACAATGAAATGTTTTAGAAGCTTACGTTAAGTCCGAAAATGATAGATTTTGAAGTAGGATAATTGCCTACATCAACACCAAGGTTTCTATCAGCAAAACGCCTGGTATAATCATTACGCCCGGTATTAGTTGTTGTAATTTCAGGATCGAGGCCAGTATATTGGGTGATGGTGAAAAGGTTCTGCGCCTGCACATAAAGCCTGAAACGATCAATTCCAAACTTATCCAAAAGTGATTTGGGAAGTGTGTATCCGATCATTAGGTTGCGCATTCTTAAATAACCTCCGGGTTCTATATAATAATCCACAGGAACCTGGCCGCTGGTTGCATCGTTACTGGTTACACGCGGCAGCGTTGCATTTTTATTTTCAGGTGTCCAGCTTTCATACAATACCCTCCGGGTCCTGTTTCCCTGGAACGTATTAAAATCTGTCCAGTAGCGGGTATAGTTAGCAATTTGTCCACCTGCTTTCAAATAAAGGAAGGTAGAAAAGTCAATGTTTTTGTAGTTAATACTAAAATTGAAACCCATGATAAACTTTGGATGCGGGCTGCCAATAAATGTTCTGTCCTCAGGGCTAATTTTACCATCGGGTTTACCACCAGGTCCTGACAGATCTTTATATTTCCAGCCACCAATAAATTTACCGGCCTGCTCCTGGCTTTTAAATTCTGTGGAGTCATCAAAAAAACCATCAATCATATATCCAAAGAAGCTGGAAAGCGGTCTTCCTTTAACGGAGCGGTTAAAAGGATCGATCCTTGTTCTATCACCTTCGAAAAACGGATCGGCCAAATCACCTACTGTATTTTTATATAAAGAAAAGGTAGTGCTTACCTCGTACCGTAAATCTTTTGTTGGAGAATGGCGATAAGATATTGAAAGGTCAATACCCTTATTATTCATGTTGCCTATATTAATAGGTTGCCTCTCTATTCTTCCTCCAAAGAGGCTTGGGTCCAATTCTTTTTCAAAAAGAAGGTCAGTTGTCTCACGATTATAAAGGTCCAATGTCGCTACAACCCGATTATTAAATAAAGTGGCGTCTATACCCAGTGTGGATGTTGTAGTTTCTTCCCATTTAATACCGGGGTTACCTATTGTTTGGTGGCGCAGTGCAGGCGTATAACTTGTGTTGCTTCCGTTTATTGGGTAAGCAGCATCATTATTTATTGTAAAAAAGCTAAGAAAGCCTAAAGGACTGATGTTATCATTTCCTAAAACACCATAACCAAAACGAAGTTTTAAATCGTTTATAGTTCCGTTACCTTTTAAAAATGACTCTTCTGAGATTCTCCATCCAACACTAAAAGCCGGGAAATTTCCGTATTGGTGTGTCGGGCCAAATGCATCTGAAGAACCGTCTCTTCTAAATGATCCGCTTACTAAATATTTATCCTGGTAGGCATAATTCACCTGCGCAATAACCGGTGAATATTTCCTGCTTCTGAATTCGCTGCTTGTTCCAAAAGGTGTTAAGCTGAGGGTAGAACCTACCTGCTGAAAATTTGGATCTAAGTTGAAAAAGTCGGAGGCACTTGCAGAAACATTTCTTCCCTGGATTTGGACCATCTCAGTTCCAATCAGGGCATTTATCGAATGCACGGTACTAAAGGTTTTTTTAAAATTCAATGTGTTGTACCAGGTCATCTGGTATCCGTAACCTTGCGCTTCATTCATGCTGGCAAGGTTGGTTCTGCCTTCTGCACTCTCATAAAATCCCTTTACAAAGGCATACGTACTGGTGTTGCCTAAATCCATACCCAGGTTCGATCTGAAAGTGAAATAACGTAAGAAATCTACTTCTGCATAGATGCTCCCAAGAATCCCGAAGCGTTTTTCCTTGGCATTCTTTCTTCTATCTAAGTTAGCATAAGGGCTTTGCGCATTACCAAGGTTGGAGCCCCGGGTTCCTGCATAATTGCCGGCTATATCAAATACTGGTACAATAGGCTGCATCCGGTAAGAAAAAGCAATTGGGTTACCCTCATCCTGGTTAAGAAAACCCTGTACTCCCGTTCTGTTAGTAAAGTTGACCTGTAAATTTTCGCCTATCCGTACTTTGTTTTTTATTACAAAGCTTGTGTTAGCCCTTAATGCATAACGCTGGTAGCGTGTGGTATAAACAATCCCTTTCTGGTCAAAATAGTCCAGACCGAAAAGATAATTGGAGTTGTCAGAACCGCCGGAAGCAGTCAGCTGGTGATTTAGCATTGGCGCCTCTTGCAGTATGGCACCTAACCAGTCTGTACCCTGCTGATTTGCCGGAACGATCAGGTAAGTACCCGGACCGTTTATGTCAAATGGGTCAAGCTTATACCTGGTTGGGTCGGCTGCCGGATCACCTGCGGCGATCCCCCCGGTTTTTCCCGGCGCACCTGTGTAGCTTCCGTTAGCATAGATATATGCGGGAATAATAGGTACTGTGCTTTTGCCGGTAGGGCCTCCATATTGTTGGTGTGAGAATTCGCCTGCCGCATTTAGCTGTCCAGCATTTTTTGCCAATAAGAAAAGGTAATCACCATATTCTTTTGTATTCATCAGATCTAAGCGCTTATCAAAAGTTTGGCGTCCGTAATACGTATCATATGTAATCCTTGGACGGCCTATCTTTCCTTTTTTTGTAGTGATGATGATAACGCCGCCGGCAGCAGCCGAACCATAGATAGAAGCTGCTGATGCGTCTTTCAATACCTGCAAGGTTTCGATATCGTTAGGATTTAATTCTGTAATTGAACCCACCCGTGCACCATCAACCACATATAAAGGTTCATTGTTTCCAAATGTGCTATAACCATGTATGCGCACATTACTGCCGGCACCGGGAATACCGGAAGTACCTACAGTTACACCGGCAGCCCGCCCTTGCAAAAGGTTTTGAATATTTGACCCGGGGTTGGCAAGAAGTTCTTTGACATTAACTACAGAGACCGAGCCTGTAATACTTTTTTTGGCCTGTGCTGAGTAACCGGTAACTACTACTTCATTCAATGCCGATGACCGGTCTGTCAAACTAATATTAAAATCACTCCTGCTGGCAGGGACTTCAATACTTTCAAATCCTACGTAGGAAACAATTAAAATGCTTTGCGTATTAGGAACCGTAATGGTAAAATTTCCACTTTCGTTTGTGGTTACACCGTTTTTTGTTCCTTTTACTAAAACTGTGGCGCCATACACAGGTTGTTTGTTGGCATCAGTTATTCTACCGGTAACTGACGTTTGTTGTGAGAAGGAAACGATACCAAAAAGGAGAAAGCTAAATGTAGCTACCGATAGACGTAGTACAGTCAATTTTAAACTCATAAATATTGTTTTGGGATGAATAATTGAAAGAAGAAAATTAAGAAAAATTTAAGTTATTAAATAAATCTATTATTCTATTTAAATTTCATATTGTCTCTTTGGTGTAATAGAATCAATCAACATGGCCTGCTTTTTATCCTCAGAACTCAATATTTTACCAATCTGTTTTTTAAGCCAATGGAAGCTTTAGCTGGCAGATTGAATTTTATTTCAAAACAATAAGTATGGGAAGCATGCTGAAATACATCTTCCAAATAGTTGTAGTGATATAAATAAGCAGGCAATAGATTAGACTGATAACACAGAAGTCATGTCAGATTTTTTTTCGATTAATTTTCCTGTAACAAATAAGGTTGGCCATGATTCGATAAGTGCCTCCAACAGCATAAGGCAGTTTCGTGTAAAATGAATAAGCGCAGTAAGTATAATATACTTTTAAGTAACCTGCCATCGGCCATCCACTACCTGGAGACGCTTGTCCTACATCTTAGGTTTAGATCGCCGATACATAATTGGTTTTCCACTTGAAAAGAATTCAAACCCTCTTTGCTCTACCTAAGGTTGACTAAGGTTTACAGAAGCCTCCTTTTATTTGGTGGCATGCGGCATAGCAGTGGCCTGCAGCATAATGTTTAGGGAAGTATTGATTGATCTTCAAACTGCAGCTCTTTAATTTGACATAAAAAGTGCTTCCGGCTGGTAGACACTAAATTAAATTGCTATACCGGTTTTAGATAATCCATTTACAAGAAAAGGCATGATGGCGACCCGTTATTCAAACATAATGGTCTTATCCTCCAGAACCACTTTTGAAAAAAATTTACCATAATCTGTAACCCGGAACAATTGCATGTAGTCAGATAGTGGAAGCCCGTAAGAAAGGCGGCAACCCAAATTAAATTCATCATTAATAAAAACAATTTTATGCACGGCGCAGAAGTACTAATTCCGATTATAATGTTCGCAGGTGGCTTTGCCATGATCTTTGGAATCGTTTATTTGAGAACAAGGGAAAACATGGCTATGATTGAAAAAGGCATGAATCCCAAACGATATGCAAACCTTCCTGCTCCTTTCCGCAGTTTGAAACTAGGCTTGTTATTATTAGGTGCCGGAGCTGGATTATTGTTAGCCTACACAATTGATCATAACACCATTGCACCCCATGAGCCTGAACCCATTTATTTTGCCTTAATTGCTATTGGTGGTGGCTTGGGTTTAATTGGCTCTTACGCCATGGAAAAAAAGGAATGGGAAAGAGTAAGAGAGTACGAGCAAAAACAAAAACAGGCACAGCCTCTATTATAGAATTTACAAGACACCTTACTCGTTTAAAGAGATACCATTCTGGTATCTCTTTTTTTAGCGTACATATCCCGGCCTGGTTTTTTTCTATTCTATGAGATGAGTACAACCCGGTATGATGTTATTATTATTGGTGCTGGTGCAGCCGGCATGCTGGCGGCCCTTGAAATTGCACTAACCGGAAGAGTCGTTGCTGTAATAGAAGCCAAGGACCGCACTGGTGGAAGAATACATACTATCAACTATACCGGGTTTGAAAAACCGGTGGAAATGGGCGCCGAGTTCGTACATGGTGATTTACCAACAACGGTAAACCTATTTGAAAAAGCCGGGATAAAAAAGCACTCTGCAACCGGCGAGGCCTGGGAATACAAGGAAGGAGCGTTAGAAAAAAGACGTGATTTTATCGAAGACTATGATGCCCTGGTTAAAAAATTTAAATCGCTAAACAACGATATAAGTGTAGCTGATTTTATGAAGCAGTATTTAGCAGACAGCCAATATGAGGAACTGCGGGCTTCTTTAAAAAATTATGTGCAGGGCTATTATGCGGGCGACATAGATAAAGCCAGCACATATGCCCTTTATGAAGAGCTAACCGGTGGCGAAGAAAAAGATTATCGTGTTGATGGCGGCTACGGACAGTTGGCAGCCTGGCTTGAAAAACAGACCAGGGCAAAAGGAGTACAGTTTTTTTTATTAGAAGAAGTACGGGAAATAAATTGGAAGACTTTAGATGTTGAGATAGTGACGAACAAGCAAACGCTTCATGGAAAAAAAGTTTTAGTAACGGTTTCTATAGGAGTATTACAGTCAGAAATGATTCGCTTCTCTCCTGCCCTGCCCGGGAAAATGTCAGCGGCTAAAAAGCTGGGATTTGGTCATGCGATAAAAACAAATCTGCAGTTCACGGGGCCGTTTTGGAAGGATAAAGCATTCACAAGGGGGAAGAAAATGTCAAAACTGAATTTTCTTTTTTCCAATCAACCGATACCAACGTGGTGGACACAACATCCGCGAAAAGAAGCCTTGCTTGTTGGCTGGCTGGCTGGCCCACCGGCAGAAAGTGTTACAACTGTAGCAAAAGATGTTGTTGTAGAAAATGCAATGCAATCATTAGCCCAAATATTTAGTATGGAGCCTGCATTACTGCAACAAAAATTACTCGCGGCCGCATGGTATAACTGGTCGGCTGACAAACATTTTTACGGCGCATACTCCTACAGTGTTGTTGATGGCGAAGCAATAATAAAAAGTATGATTGAGCCTGTTGAGAACACAATTTATTTTGCCGGCGAAGGTCTGCATCATGGCAATGAAATAGGCACGGTGGAAGCGGCATTAACAAGCGGCCGCAATGTTGCCCGGCAACTAATTGCCCAATTCGACTCTACTATTTATTAACCCGGAAAATTGTAGAATGGTATGATTTTTCTGTAGCAATAAACAAACCTATTTATTATGAAAGGAAGCAGAAGTAATACAAACCAGCAAAACAAATCAGTGTCTAACACGCACAGGCCAATTCCGCAAAATAAAGACCAGATAGACAGCCGCAGCAACGAGGAACAGGATACAAAAGGCGAAGATGTAACCCATAACGAGAAAGAAAACCGCAACGACCGAAAGAAGGTAAAGAATGATTAAAAGAAACGCCCCGCTGATGCGGGGCGTTTCTTTTAATGAGCTACAAGGCAAAAATTTTTTACACCATATCTTTATCGCCAAAGAAGAATACATGCATAACCAAACTTCTGAAATCAATCTTATTGACGCTTTTGAACGCATTCCCGTACAAATTTTTCCAACCATTAAAGAAGGCTCGGCACATGCAGCACAACAGATTGCATCACTAATAAAACAAAAAGAACAAGCCGGCGAAAAATGTGTGTTAGGGCTTGCTACCGGGTCTACCCCCAAAACACTTTATGCAGAACTGGTGCGGATGCATAAGCAGGAAGCCCTCAGTTTTAAAAATGTTATCACCTTTAATCTAGACGAATATTATCCCATCGATAATGATGCCTTCCAAAGCTATAATGCCTTTATGCAACGGCATCTTTTTAAGCATATAGACATCGACCCCGCTAATATTCATATACCCGATGGGCAGCTTACCAAAGAAGAAATAAAAACACATGCATTAGCCTACGAAAGGATGATAGAAGAGACGGGTGGCATTGACTTGCAGATACTTGGCATCGGCAATAACGGGCACATTGGTTTTAACGAACCCGGTTCAAGCATCTATTCAAAAACAAGGCTGATTAATTTAGAGAATTCAACCCGCCTTGCCAATGCGTATGAGTTTGCCAATATCTCCGAAGTACCACGCCTCGCTATTACCATGGGAATTAGTGTCATTCTAAAAGCGAAAAAAATTATCCTGCTTGCCTGGGGTCCGTCAAAAGCCCCTGTAGTGCAGAAAGCAGTGGAAGGAAATGTCACAGAAAGTGTGCCTGCCAGTTTGTTGCAGCAACATAACGACTGCTCGTTTATTATAGATGAAGCCGCCGCCGCGGTACTTACAAGGTTTAAATCGCCATTGCTTACCGGTGAAATTAACTGGTCGCCTAAAATGATAAAAAAGGCAGTAGTGAACATGGCGCTGAAACTGGAAAAGCCGGTGCTTTCACTGACCAATAACGATTATACAGATTTTGGTTTAGGTGATTTATTATTTGATGAATGAGATGCCTATGAGATAAATCTCAAGGTTTACTATTTGCTTCG
>JAQBNG010000026.1 GCA_028288675.1 Flavisolibacter sp.
AATTACTATTTTGCATTTGAATATATTTTGAGCATTAGTTAATAAATACCAGTACAGCACAAAGCCCTGTCGTTGTGTGCAACTTTGAAAGCCATAGACTGCCTTTATGAAGAAAGATCGAAAACTACCCTTCTTTTCTTTACTTATAATTGTAGCAACAAGCCTCTGCGGCTGCCCGCCTTTGGAACATAAAATTTACATCCGTAATACTACCAATGACACTGCACGTTTGACTTTACAATACCAAACTGAAAATGTTGTGGATAAGCCAACTGTTGATGTTAGATATACCGATGCGGTAATTGAAATCAGCAACAAGACACTACCAAATCTGAATAGAAAAATGGTTGCTGTAGGTAATAATAATGAAGTTAAGCTGCCAATTCCTCCGAAATCTACGCTCTTCCTTAGTGATGTGATAAACTCGTTTTACCGCCATGGTGCAAGAAACATGATAATTATCCAGGCGAATCTTGCAGATACATTCCAGTTTGTGTACCCCTATAGAGGATTAGAAAATTTTAAACGAAAACGTGATAAGTCCTACAACTACTTTTATAGAACGATAATATGGCATGACATCGAGTAGGAAAAAGCTGCACACAACATCAGCTTTAAAAAACAAGGGCTGACGAATATGTGCTCGACCAATTATCTTTAATGAACACCAGGAAGTAAATGAAGCTGAAATTTTTCAAATGCCCTTACTTCTTAAAGCTATAAAACGTTGGCTGCAAGGCGGTGTCACTCATTATAAAATTTAGACTTTTTCACCCCCTGCAACAATTACGTAAATAAAATTGTCTTTGGTTTTAAACCCTATTTACATGAGAATAACATTTTACCTTGCTACCCTTTTTATCATTCTACTTGCAAGTAGCTGCCACCAAGACCCTATAGAGGCACCGGCAGACCCTTGTAAAGACAAGATTTCCTTTAAAGCCGGTTTTACTATTGAAGAAGAAGTAGGTGACACCTCATTTGTAACCGATAAAGCCCTGGCACCAGGGTATATTTCTTTCAAAGCCCAAGGCTTGTACGATTCGGTGCGGTGGTTTGTTGGGGGTGCCCAGAATACGTCCACCAAGCCAAACTACACTCTGTATTTCAACACCCCGGAAGGCCCGGTAAATGTTAGTTTTATTGGCTATAGAAAACCGGATACCCGGTGTTTCCCCAATGATAAAGCTACCGACACGGTGCGTAAGACGCTAACCATTTTGCCAAGAGACCAAACTGCCGCCATTGTGGGAAGGTTTCATGGTTATAACGAGAGCAATCCTTCTGACACCTTCTCGGTAACCATATCTTACTATGACAATGTATGGGGCTATTTTGTCAAGAACTTGCCAAAAGGCTGTCCGGGTTATACCACGGGAAGTGAATCCGCTCCAAAGCATAACGGTCTGACTATAATAGCAGGTTATTCTGGATTTCAAATAGATGCAGGTTCTATTGCTTGTAGTATAGTCAAAGGATTTGGAAGGATCTCAAAATCTGATAGTTTGATTATAAATTACTCCTATTATCCACAATTAAGTTCTAATCCTTACACGTACGCAAATAATTCCAGAGCTGAGAGATTCATTGGCATCCGCAAACCATAAACCGATCTTCAACCCCCTTATGTATGAGAAAAGCTTTACTAACTGCTTTAATGCAGCTTATCATTTTATGTGCCGTTTATTCTCAATGTGTTGAGAATAATATTTTTACACGGCCCGATTCTGCCAGCAATCCGCAACGGCCTTCGATGACGAATAACTTCGATTGGCTGAAGCAAAAACATAAGCTCAATACTGTTGCCGCAACGCCGGGAAACGACTCTATCTGGTCACCTATTTACCAGCCCGATAATGAGATTGTTGACCATATAAAGCTGGCGATGGACATGAAGCCGCAGGATGGGTGGGAATTACTGCGGCAGGAGATGGGTTATAACCATGACGGTACCCCTAAAAATCCAAAGCCCGACAATCCTTACATTGTGATGTACAATAAGTACACTTCTATTCTTCGTGTTTTTTACGCCAGGAGCTCTTCACAGGCTTACAATTCGGCGAGGATAACAATCAAATTCAGCAATGGCTCACCTGCACAAAGTTCCCTGCTTGACCTTAGCCAAGGCTTGATACCACTTGATGTTCTTTTTACAAAAAATAAATTATTTCAAAGCCCAACACGGTTTGATAACCGCCTGCACCAATGGTTTTTTGCCGACTTCCCCATGCAGTACGATCCCTGCACCTGTTATTATACATCACGCCTTGCCATTAATGTAGAATTGATTAACCAGGCTAATATTGATATTTCGGGCAGCGCCAATGGAAAGCTCATCGCTATTGCCGCCAACCAAGGACAGGTAAACCAACAAGATAAAACCTACAGTTTTGCTGACCTGCAGAGTGGATATAATAAAGCCAGTAAAATATTTAAAAGCATCAATGATTTTAAAGATAACCAGTTCAAAGCTATAGACACCGTACACAAGGATCATCCAACTACGGCACAGCAAAAAAAGAATGATTTATCGGTTTTGCAAACGGCGTTAAAGGGAAGCGGTTTTCTTAAAGCAGGTTTGCAGGCGGCACCTTTCATTGGAAGCGCCATCAGCTTACTTGACTTTTTTATTGGAGGCGGCAAAAAAGCAGAACCTGCTGCACCACAGGATGTAAAGCTCACACCTACCTCAATTGATATGAGCATTAAATTGAGCGGGACAATTACTACAAACCTGCCATATGGTGATATTCTATTTTGGAACCCTGGCAGCAATATTTCTTCTCAGGGAAATGAGGATTATCCTTATTACAATGAAATCATGGGCATCTTTAATCTGACGGAAAAGCCAACAGTAAAACGACATCAATCTTATCAAATGGGCGGTGGACCTGCATTTGAAGATCTGTATGATGTGACAACCTATAATTACCGCATTCAAAACCCCATTAAGTATGTGGTAAATCCTGCAGCAAGGCTTGCCCTGCAAGATGCACAGGTAGCCTTAGTAGTGGAAGGAGACTCGCCGGACCCTTCGGGCAATTTTGGCCCTGGCGGTGATTTCTGGCAACTGGAAGGAAAAGATGAAAGGTCGGGATTCTGGCAATACCGGAGTGATTATTTTGATGTGGCCTGCCTGAACAAAACAGGGTTCACTATTGTGGCCAGTACCCAGGCCGGCACTACCAACTGGCAACCAGCCGGTACAACGTATTTAAAATTTCTGCTAAATTTTAAAAGGTTACTGGACACAGCAGGCGCACAAAATGTATTGCTGGTGGTCAAGTACCCGGTTAGTATACAAACAGTAGCTGATCTTGGAACCATTGATGGAACTGATCCCTGCACAGGAGCACTTTTTTTGCCTTCTACCAATACAGAAATAAATACATTTTGCAACAGCGCTACTTATAAAACAAACAGGACGTCCAGGCGCAGACCGGATGATATTGTTAAGGAACCAAAAGACGGATTGGAAAAAACAGTGCAGTGGACAACGCTTGCTCCTAATCCTACAAGCAGCTATTCAAGCTTGCTATTGGATGTAGCGCAAAAAGTGAGACTAAATATTTACATTATGGATGCAGTAGGAAGACGCATTCAAACTATTAGCAACAATAAATATTACCCGCAAGGCATCTCCAACGAAAAAATTGATGCACAAAATCTTCCTAATGGAATTTATAATGTGGTTATCGAAAACTTGAATAACCGCATCGTAAAAAAGCTGGTAGTGCAACGGTAAATGACAGTACCATATTAGTAACAAAAAAATGTGACCTAACTTTTTCCGTCAAGAGGTTAGAGCATTCATTACTTGCCCAGCAGCCAACAGGCGGTTTGCTGCTATGCTGGCTGACCAATAAACCATCGGCTTTTTATCGCTATTCGGCAGTAGTCCGGGGGCGACGTTTTCCAATTTTGCTTTAGTAATTTATCTTCAACATTAAATCAGCTATCGGCTGCGGTTGTGGGCTGACCGAACACAGAAGTCCAGCACAGACAGCAAGCCGTAACCATTAGCGGTCATTGTAAAGTGACACCGTAAAAGACAGATGATAGTAATTTAAAATTTAAGTAAAATGATAGCAAGAGAAAAAACGGTTAATAACTACATTGACGCTTACAACAATTTTGACATTGAAAGACTGTTGGAAAACCTTGACGTGAATATTAGGTTTGAGAACATTTCCAATGGTGTTACGAATATGACGGTACAGGGTTTAACATCATTTAAAGAACAGGCGGAACAAGTGAAAAATCTATTTATAACAAGAACTCAAACTATTAAATCGTGGACCCATCAAGACAACT
>JAQBNG010000059.1 GCA_028288675.1 Flavisolibacter sp.
AGACCCTTCGGCAGGCTCAGGATGACAGAGAGAATATCGAACAGACGAACAAGGAACAGATGAATGAAGAAGGGAAAAGCAAAACAGCCAAAGACGAACATCCAATTAGTAAAGTGCAGAACTGAATCAAGTAAACACCAAAGAAAAAATGACAAGCCGCGAAAAACTCCTTCAAAAATTTACAGAAGAATACAACCGCCTTAACGAAGAGCAGCGCAAAGCCGTTGACCAGGTAGAAGGCCCGGTGATGGTAATTGCCGGTCCGGGTACAGGCAAAACGCAGATACTTAGTGCCCGCATTGGAAAGATATTATTGACCGACGTAGGCGTAGAACCCAATCAAATTCTTTGTCTTACTTATACCGATTCAGGTGCTGTGGCTATGCGCCGCCGGCTGTCGCAATTTATTGGGCCCGATGCGCACCGGGTACACATCTCAACCTTCCACGCTTTTTGTAACGACGTAATACAGGATAACCTTGGGTTATTTCAAAAAACATCGCTTGATCCTATCTCCGATCTGGAGCGGATTGAATTGATGAAAGAGTTGATTGACGCTTTTCCAAAAGACCATCCCCTGAAGCGTTATCGTGGGGATGTGTACTTTGAAATATTTGCACTTCAAACGCTTTTTTCCCTTATGAAACGGGAGGGCTGGACCGGCGATTTTATTTGCCAAAAGGTAGATGAATACCTTGATGACTTACAACACCGCGATGATTACATCTGCAAGCGGGCTACCAAAGATTTTAAAAAAGGCGATGTGCGGTGGGATAAGATTGAGGAGCAAAAAGAAAAGATGGAAAAGCTAAGGGCTGCCTGTGGTGAGTTCAAAAGATTCCAGGAACTGATGTACGATAAAAGCCGTTACGATTTTGATGATATGATTGGCTGGGTGATAGAGGCTTTTGAAACGAATGAAGACTTGCTTCGCAATTACCAGGAGCAGTTTCAATACATATTGGTTGATGAGTACCAGGATACCAGCGGATCGCAAAATAAAATCGTTCAACTGCTGATCAACTATTGGGATACGCCCAATGTATTTGTTGTGGGCGATGATGACCAAAGCATCTATCGCTTCCAGGGAGCTAATGTAGAGAACATGATGGAGTTTGAAAGAAAGTACACTACCGATCTGTTGAAAGTTGTACTGGTGAATAACTATCGCTCCACGCAACCGATACTGGACATATCAAAAACGCTCATTGATAAAAATGTGGATCGGCTGGTTAATAAGATTGAGGGGTTACGCAAAGAACTGATAGCGTCGCATCCGCTATCCCTCACTGGCGAATTGCCATCACCCCAAATAAAAGAATACGATACACCCCGCGATGAAATGATAGGGCTTGTATTAAAGATTGAAGAACTGGTAAACAGCGGCGTACCGGGCCATCATATTGCTGTTATCTACCGCGAAAATAAATGGGGCGAAGAACTGGCGAAATACCTGCGGCTAAAAGAGATTCCCTATTACAGTAAAAGGTCGCTTAATATTATTGACCAGCCTCTGATACAACAGCTTCTTTTAGTATTGAACTATCTAACAGCAGAACATCATATTCCTTACAGTGGAGATGAAATGTTATTTGAGATCCTTCATTTTGAGTGGCTTGATATCCCTTCTATTGAAATTGCAAAAGCAAGTATGAGGGTTTCCGAACTGCGTTATAAAGGGCAGTCAACATCGCTGCGGCGCTGGCTTTGCGATGAAGCTTGTAAACCACAGATGGACCTTTTTGATACAGGCTTGCACAAAGGTTTAAAAGAAGCCTGTACTACAATTGAAGTGCTGGTAAAAGCAGTAAGTAACGAAACGGTGCTGACCTTAATTGAGAAGGTTGTTCGGGAAGCTGGCTTTCTTACCTACATTATGCAGCAGCCCGAAAAGCATAAACTAATGCAACTGCTGACTGGCTTCTACGAAAATGTAAAAGACGAAAGCAGTCGCAAACCCACGTTAACAATAGAAGAATTAATGAACCGTATTGAACTTATGCGGAAAGAAGGTTTGGTGTTACCATTGGTGCAGGTAAGCGGTAACGAAAAAGGGGTGAACCTGATGACAGCACATGGTTCTAAAGGGCTTGAATTTGAGCATGTATTTTTTGTAGGTAATAATGCCAGTTCATGGGAGAAAAAGCGAAAGCCATACAGCGGGTTCTCATTTCCGGATACTTTATTTACTAACAAGGGCAAAGGCGATGATGCTGAAGAATTGCGCCGGTTATTTTACGTAGCGCTTACCCGTGCCAAAAAGCATTTATATATTTCGTACCCGCTTTATACCGCAGAAGGCAAAGAACTCGAACCAACGATTTTTCTTGCCGAAATAGCGCAGGAACATGCATTGCCTAAAGAACGAATAAAGATTAGTGATGAAGATGCTTTAGATTTTGCAGCCCTTACTTTCAATAAAAAAGAAGCGCCGGAAGTAGCGCACCTTGATGATGAAATCATAGACCGCATTGTGCAAAATTTTGGCATGAGTGCTTCATCGCTTAACAGCTATTTAAAATGCCCGCTTGGTTTTTACTACCAAAGTATTGTGCGTATTCCATCGCCCCGAAATGAAGCGATGGAGTTTGGTTCGGCCGTGCATCATGCACTGGAAAATTTATTCAATAAAATGTCTGCGGCTTCTAAAGCATCAGCCGATAAATTTGGACGGTTTCCTTTGTTGGATGATTTTCTGCAGGACTTTTCCTGGTACATGAAACGCCACCGCGAAAGCTTTACCCGTGAGCAATTTAACCGCCGCATGGAGTATGGCTTAGAGATATTAAAGAACTACTACAACAACTATATTACCCGCTGGAATAAGATTGTAGCTATTGAATTAAATATACGTGGCGTGCAGTTGGATGGCATTCCAATGAAAGGCAAGATTGACAAATTAGAATTCAATGGAAAGGACGTTACCGTGATTGATTATAAAACCGGCGACCCTGAAAAATGCAGTGATAAATTAGCAAGGCCCGGTAAAGAACCTAATGGTGGCGATTACTGGCGGCAGGCTGTTTTCTATAAAATTTTGCTTGACCTCTATCCAAAGGACTGGAATATAACAAGTGTGGAATTTGACTTTGTAGAACCTGATAAGAAGAAGCAGTACCGCAAAGAGAAAATATCCATTTCTTCTATTGACATTGATATTGTAAAAGAACAAATCAAAGAAGTATGGATGAAAATTCAGCGAAAGGATTTTTACACTGGTTGCGGCAAAGAAGATTGCCATTGGTGCAAGTTTGTAAAAACAAATAAACTGCATATTGCTTTGCACGAGTTGAAGGAAGTGGAAGAAGAAAAGAAACCATTTTTGAGGATGGTGTAAATTGATTTAATCAATAGTTGATAAATCTACTTATAGAGACTTTTTTCAGAAAGAGACGCAAATACTGCGTCTCTTTTATTTGTATGGATTTGAAATGAAGTTCTTTTTTGTTGACCGGCTTTTGTACTGCTATGAGGCGACAGTGGCGACGCTCCATTGCCGCTGCGCTACATGAGAATTGCTATGAAACAGTTTGTGGCCTTGTCATCCCGACGCAGGAGGGATCTTTGAACTGAATCGCAAACGACCGTTGTAGAAAGTAAAATTGACGGCAGCATTCGTCAAACCACAATGCTGAGATCCCTCCGCAGCCTGTGCTGACGAAGGAAGCATCCGGACGACAAGTGAGAGTCGTTGTTTTAGCAGTTAGATTGAATGTTTGAAGTGTGATTGATTGATGCTGAATAGACTTACAAAGCGTACAAGAGTGCGACGCAACAGAAGCTTAATAGCCGTGCTACTGCCCGGTACAAAAAGTATATGAAAAACATCTATAAATTCATAGCGATTAGTACCGCATAGCACGATAACACCAAACTCTAAACCCCAAACTGTTTATGGCCTTTCCTGCGCTCTTAACCAACGCTCCGGCAAGTCGTTATTACTAGCCGTTACATAATCTTTATAGGAGCAGGCAATGAATTGTTTATCGGGTAACTGCATCCACCAACGGCCGGTTTTTTTGCTTTGTAAAAAGATGGTATCTACTTCGGCAAGGGCCGTATGATATTCATTAAACGATTCGCGGTCTTCAATCTTTGCTTCGCGTTTGTTGCGGCTAAATCCATCCATAAAATACCAAAGCATCTGGCTGATCTGCTTTGCGGTTAAATGTTCTACATCACGTTCGGGACGATAGTTATAAATACCAATGCTTCGCATGTTAGGACTCATGCCCGCATACTGTAAAAGCGTACAAGCCTCTTCGCCATTTAATCCATTTGGCGTAATATGATTTGCTGGCGCAGATGCGTTTGCGATGGCAGAAATATCGAACGACAACAAACTGCAATTACGGATCACCGGTTCCATTTCTTCGATGTGTTCTTTAACGGTACCGACCCTAAAACAATCGAAGCGCAGCTTGTCCATAGTTTCCAACATGCGGGGATGCACATAATAACTTTGAAAGCCAATATGATTATAGTGCCGCATGTAATTAGGCTCTGTGGTGAGCAGCTCCATCAGGAAATTATCGGCCCGAAAAGGAGACTCAAGATTAATGTCAATCAACGCATCGACGCCTACGGCGTCAATGGCTTTTTTATCATCGGCAAAAGCATAGTATTGAGCCAGCGTTAAATCGTTGGAGCCACCTAATACCACAACGGTTTTACCGGCTTCCATCAATTCGTGTAATACCATTTTCAAGGCGGCATAAGTATCGCTGTTAGTCTTGCCAATTTTTACATCGCCAATATCTGCAATCTTTATATCAGAATGCCAGTGGTATAAGTTATAAAACTCGCTACGAATAGCAAATGGTGCCGTGCTTTGATGAAGCAAGGCGGCGCCCCGTTGTTCGGTACAACCCACAAATACAATATCGGCTTCATCCAGGTCAGGGAATTCTTCATCATATAGCTTAACGAATTTTCCGATCTGTCCGTCTTTATAACTGGCATCACCGCTGATTTCCGTACGGTTAATTGGATTTAAAAAATCTAAAATAGAATCGAACATGGTCAATTGTAGATGGTGAGTGGTGAAAAAATAGTCGTTTAGCTATAATCAGCTTACAATAGTGTATTAGTAACCGCTATCCGCAATTATGATAGGGAAAACAATGAACGGTAACTCACTACTGACCATTCACCATTCACCCTGTCACTTTTTAATTTCGTAAACTACATAACCCCAGGGTTCAATGGCAAAGCCCTTATCAACTGGTTCTTTATTCATTAAGAAAATGTTGTTCCAGCTCTGTTCTGAAGGCTGGTCTTTCCAGGTAAATTCCTGCGGTGTTTTAGAAAGATTGAGCACTACTAAAATTTTATTACCGCCATTTTCTCTTTCAAAAGCGTATATAGCCGCATCGTTTGAAGTACGCAGTTTTTTGAAAGAAGCATTAGCTGCTAAGGCCGGATTATTCTTACGAAGATTGAGTAAAGTTTTATAAAAGTTCGCTCTTGCCAGTTTGGTAAAAGAGATAGTGTCTTTATAGAAGAAGCTAACGCTATCTAAAACAGGTTCTTCCTGTCCGCTATAAATAAGGGGAACAGAACCTTTTATTGTTTGTGTTAACACGGCAAAGGGAGCATGTTTTGCACCGGGCATAGTGCCATAATCTGCTTTATTCCAACTGTTCTCATCATGATTACTCGTGAAGTGCAAAAACAGGCCGGGCGAACGGTAAGTAGTATCAATCCAGTGAAGCGCAGAATCCAATGCAGTGGCGGGTTTTTTTCCAGCGGCTACGTCAACGGTTGTATGAAAAAAATTCCAGGCATAGCTCATATCAAAACCCGTGTCATATACCCATTTGTCTTCCGCTTCGGCCAACATTAAAATGCCTGGCTTCAATGCTTTTAATTCACCATTGGCTCTTGTCCAAAAATCTTTTCCCTGCCCTTGGGCATGATCGCAACGATAGCCATCAATGCCTGTTTCTGTAAGCCAAAACTTCATAACAGCAATGGTGCTGTCGGCTAATTGTGCATTTTTAAAATCCAATTTTCTTGTATCTGTCCAATCCGTTCCGGGCTGATGCACCGGGGTGCCGCCTGAATCTCTTATATAAAATTCGGGGTGTGTTTTTACCCAGGGATGATCAGGCGATGTATGGTTGGGCACCCAGTCGATAATTACTTTCATACCCATGCTATGAATTTTATTAACCAAATCTTTCCAGTCCTGCATAGTTCCAAATTCAGGGTTAACAGTTCTGTAATCCGAGATAGCATAGTAAGAGCCTAACGCACCTTTTCTTCCTTCTTTACCAATAGGATTTATTGGCATGAACCACAACGTTTGCACACCCATATCTTTTAGGCGTTGCAAGTGGGTGGAGAATGCATTGAATGTTCCCTCGGGTGTATATTGACGAACATTTACTTCGTAGATATTTCCCTGCATGATCCAGGCGGGGTGGCCTTCAATTGAGGCTGCCGGACCGGCGGTAGAGGTAGTAGAAGTAGTAGAAGAATCCTTCGAACTTATAGTAGTAGCTGTGTTGTTACAGGAAGCTAAAAAAACAGCAGCAAGCAATAATAAAAAGGCGTTACGCATATGATTGACTTTGCGCTAAAATTAGGTAAAAGGGTTATTCCATATTTGCGGGATTTGGAATAGCTTAAAACTTATAGTTATTAGAAATTCAAGGTAGTGTATTCAATTACACGTTGAAGGTTTTGAAAATTCATTTCATAAAAATTTGTCTAGCCGTTTTCGCCCCGATAGGAACGCCGTGTTTATAGAAAATAAACATAAGGTTCGTCAGTTCCGTAGGTGCTGCGTGTTAGTGGCTATCCAACAGGAGGCTCCAATGGAGCCCTGTTTTTATACATTACATCTTTTCTATAAACACGAAGCTCCTACGGAGCTAAATGAAGATGCCACCGTACGTCATTTAGCTCTCATAGATTAAAGTACAAAAACCAATCCCAGGGAAAAATTATTTTAAATATTGCCCCTTGTTCTTTTCCAGGTACCGCACCATCGCTAAGCGTATATCAGATTTAGAATCATTCTTAGCGGCTGGTGCCGGGTAAACTTTCACTACAGCCACATTATTGCTATTTACAAAATCCATATTGGCCTCTTTACCAGATAGCAAAAATTCAGGCAGTGCCACATGATATGTTTTTGCAGCATCAAGTGGTTGGCCGTTTAGCAACCATGTATCATTAGCAAAAACCAGGTTTTCGTTGTGATGTAAAAATCCACCGATGCCAATGTTCTTTCTGCCGGCTTCCAGCATTTTAATCACTAAACTTCCTTTCATATCGGCTTCACTTATGGCGCCGCCAAAAGGTAAGGCACGCAAAATATCGTATTGAGATATAGGCAACTGCATTACATCATCCACTCTTATGGAACCGCCATTCATTACTACAATATCTGCAGTTGGCACAGCCTCTTTTATAGAAGCAATAATTAATCTTGAAAGATTAGTAGCCTTTGTCCTTACTTCTGTTTCCCGTCCTTCCAAAGCTTCACCTTTATTAATCATAACCGCTTTTGCATCAAAGCCAAGTGAGCTATAGTTGTCTTCTGCTATCTTATTCCATTTTTGAACAACAGCATTTGTAGCTTCATCCAACGCCACTTTTTCATTTAAAGGTTCAATAATGGTTGTCACTTTTTTACTGTTCTTCTTTTTATTGATCTGCAGGTTTACGATGTAGGCATTTTTTGCATTGGCCAATGCTTTTGTAATAGTCACAGTGCCAATTTTTGCAGAGCGGCCATCGTGTTCATGTCCGCCGATGATTGCAGCAAGGCCAGGAACTTCTCTTGCCAATAATTCATCTGCATCCATGCTTTGGTGGGTGATGGCAACAACCGCATCAACCGAATCTTTTAAATTATTGTACGTTTCTTTAGCTGTTTGCAAAGGGTCAGTATAGCTTACAAAATCTGCTTTATTGAAAGGTAGCGTTAACGCAATAATGCCCACTCTTGCCGTTGTACCATCCTTATCTTTTACATTCATGATATAGGTTTTAGGCAACGGTCCTTTCCCTTGTTTTACAAATGGCTCTGCCTTATCTTTTACTTTATGAAAGGAGTTGGTAGAGATCCACAGTGCCGATGATTCGTTGATACGTTCCTGCAACTCGCTTTCTTTAATATCAAATTCGTGGTTACCAAACATGGCGATGTCTAATCCGGCGCTATTCAACGCTTCTATCATTTGCTTTCCCCTGATGGCTTTGTCGCCATATTTTAAACTATTATAAACCGAAGGGCTTAAGAAATCACCGGCAATCACCATATAAGTATTTGGATTCTTTTGAAGCCAGGCCTTTTTAAGTGTGGCTACCCGTGCAATGCCGCCCTCCTTTCCACCGCTTAATGGGGCAATTTCATACACATCATTAATTTGAACAAAGCTGATGTCTATTTTGCCGTTATCGCTGCTGCCCGAAGTAGAGCTAAGCGTTTTGCAGGAAGTAAAAAATAAAACCGGAATTGTAAATAAGAAAATGATACGTTTCATAATGGTTATAAATTGGGCGGTAAAGATAAAGGGCTGACGGACTCCCTCACCCTGACATAGAAACCTTCCTGCCAATTGCCTGGAATTTATCAACCAATCAACTGATCAACTAATCAACCATCTCTTCCCGGCACATTTTTTATACCTCTACTATTAAATTATATATTATGCGTTGGCAAGGAAGAAGCGGAAGTGGAAATGTAGATGACCGTCGTGGTATCGGTGGCCCTGTAGCCGTTGGAGGCGGCATTATCGGCGTAATCGTAGTACTATTTAATTTATTAACCGGTGGCAATGTAGATCCCTCGCAGTTACAATTACCCGGTGCTGGCGGCAGTGGCCAGCAACTTTCTGCGAAAGAGCAGGCTGCACAGGATACGCTGGCAAAATTTTCCGGCGTTGTATTAAAAGAAACAGAAGACGTTTGGCAGCGGGTTTTGCCGGAACAAACCGGTACCTCCTACCAGGATCCAAAACTTGTTTTGTTTACAGGAGCTGTACAATCAGCCTGCGGTAATGCCAGTAGTGCCACGGGTCCATTCTATTGTCCCGGCGACCAGGATCTGTATGTTGACCTTTCTTTTTTTAATGAATTAAGTACCCGCTTTGGCGCCGGTGGCGACTTTGCTATGGCGTATGTTATTGCCCATGAAGTAGGCCATCATATTCAATATTTGCTGGGCACTTCAGATAAAATGAACCGTATCCGCCAGCAGGTAAGCGAGGAGGAGTATAATAAATATTCGGTACGGTTAGAATTACAGGCTGATTTTTTAGCCGGCGTTTGGGCACATTATACGCAGGGAAAAGGCTTACTGGAGTCAGGCGACATTGAAGAAGCGCTGACTGCTGCCAATGCTATTGGAGATGACCGGTTGCAAAAAGAATCGCAGGGCCGTGTGGTGCCGGAATCGTTCACGCATGGTACATCGGCACAACGGATGTACTGGTTTAAAAAAGGCTACCAAACGGGCGATGTACGGCAAGGTGATACGTTTAGTGCGAGGGAGTTGGAATAGCGCCTCACCCCAACCCTCTCCTGAAAGAAAGGAAGAACTAAGCACAGACCCTTGCTTTTAGATGATAATTGTAAAACTCAATC
>JAQBNG010000065.1 GCA_028288675.1 Flavisolibacter sp.
GGGAGGGCAGAAGGGTTTGGTTTGATATCTTCAGGGTGATTCCGGTAGTGCAGGTATGGATGCAAGGCGCGGCGCGGCCATTTTTATTAGTACCACTTGAAGTGAGTAATATCATTAGCAGGGTAGGCCCCAAACATTATAAAATTCCAAAAGGAAGTGCATGGGTACATTCCGATTTATTTGCGCCACCATCACCTGATAACTTATACTGTGGTTTAACCGTAAAGGATGGTGAAATCAATCTGACTAAGCCTTTATTTCTTACAGACGGTAACAAGCTAATCATACCTCCCGGCACAGAGGCTTCTGTAAAACTAAACTTAGAACAAAAAACAGTTGCTGATGTCTCGCCGGATAGTAATGGTATCGATGCAAAAGAGGCCACCATTGAATTGCCAAAGACTCTATCCTTCACTATCAATCATACAGGAAAATCTATAACGGCAGATGGTGCTAAATGGAATTTGTATGGACAACCAGTCAATTTTAGATTCGATAATACAAGGCCAATGGTTTGGAACGCTGCATTAAACCGCGTTACCATTCCTTATAAAACTGATGTAGCAGAACTTATTATCCGAAAATGCAAAAGTCCTGTTTGCACTATCAGTGGTAAAGCAAAAATTGCCGATGCGGCATGGGTTTTATCCGCGGCGGCTATCAATATTGCTGCACCGTTTCAGGCCGATGGCATTGGTGCTATGGCCGTAGGCGTAGTAGAAGGATTAGAAGCAAGCTGGATAGGGTTAAAGGATGCCAACTTATTTGAAAAAAGCAGTACTGCATTAAAAAACGCATTGGTAATGCTGATGCCGGGGCGCATCAACATAAGTACTTTATTTGCCGGTAACCCAACCGGGAGACAACGCTATAATTTGTGGCAGGAAGCAACTGTTGATGATATAGAAAAGCCGCTTCAATACATTGACCTTTTCTATACCAAACAGTTTTTTTTCTTTTATGATAGTTTACAAAAAGGCACGGAAACCATATCAACACAAACAAATTGTATAGGCAGCGTTAATAAGCCGGTAAAAGTAGATGGTACTCCTTTTAAAGTGGAAAGCAGCCAGACCGTTTTCTCTTTAAGCATAAGTAAAGAATTGCAGATACTTATGCTTTACGATGATGATATTATACGGGACAACTGGATTAAGACAACGAAGCCGGTTCCGCCAACAGTTGCGCCGCCACCCGTAACATTTGAAAGCACCGCCATTGCTTTAAATAATGCACTGCTTACAGTAAGTCCTGTTTATGGTATGTTGCTTTACGGCGATTTAAAAGATGAAGATAGTTTTGATAAATGCCTGCTTGTTTTTTCTTATGGCTTACTACAATATCTCCCTACGCTGCCCGATCCTTATGCAGCTAACATTTCTTTTTTAAGACAAAAAAGATTACGTGGCGCTAATAACGAGCGGCTTCCAAATAAACACCTGCTTTCTTCCATCAATGCTTTGCTGGTATGCCTTATGAATTGGGAGAACAAGAATGAACCCACCGTTACTTTCTTTCTCGGCAATAAGCCGGCTACTACTCAAAATGCAATATCCGCCTCAACAGGATTTGAGCCACCTGTCACCTCCAGGTTTGATGTTTTAAAAAATGCTGAAGCATTAGATGGTCTTCAAAGGACAACTACAAGACGTTCTGCTACATTGCAAACCCGCAACTGGCAATCGGTAACCGATGATGCACAAGGAAGCAGCCAGATGCTGGAGATAGAGAGCAGGATGCTAATGATGATGAACCAATCCATTGCCAGCGACAGAACATCACCTTTAAGGAATGCTTTTGCTTTGTTAGATGTAAGTACCAATGCGGATTTGATGGGCGTAAGCCTCGGCTTTTCCACTGATGATTTTGTTTTCAGAAAAACGTCTGTAGCAACAAGCGATGTTAACGGAAGTCCCATCAGCATCAATGGACTTGATGTACAAGCCACCAGCAGGTTAGTACAGATTTATGCCCTGCCACAAATAAGCTGGGAGCCGATGATCAGTATCTCGGAACCTACTAACACAGCCAAGGATCCTTATCCCGGTATACTCTATTTTTTGAATGATGGAACCCCTGCACAAATAGCCAATATTGGCAACACGCCGGTAAGCCTGGCGCCCATTCCGCTTACAAAAAAAGTAACCGAATGGTATAACCAAAACAGTCTTCCGCTCTGGAGTTATTTTACACTGTCAAATGGCATGATGGCGCTTGCCTTTTATTATAAAGACGCCAAAGGAAATAAACCCGGATTTGAGTTGATCGATCAAACTTTTAAAGACGGTTTAACTAATTTATCCACTGGTTTACAAATAAAAACAGAGGGTTACTTTGATAAAATAAATCAACATAAAAAGTTTGAAGGCAGTGCGCACCAGCTTCCTAATATCAATAATCTTTTTTTCCCGGGTACCAATAATCGCAGTGTACTCTCAGGTAGCGTAACAGACATTTTTAATAAAGAGTTTGGAGGCGAATTCGGCTTTGATCCAACCAAATATGTTCCCTTAGAACGCTATGATTTCAGCGGCTATGGCGCAAACGTTTTCAGCCATTGGGTAAATGCCAACGCGGCTTTAGCGCAAACATCGCAGGCTATGTTTGATGTATGGCGCGGCCGTACGGCGCATGAAGTGATACAGGTAAAAAGTGTGATTTATCCATGGGCCGTTCGGGTAGTACGTACCATCACAATCTATCGGGGTAGCAATGGCTTTCCGTGGCGCACCGATAGCGGCTGGAAAGCTGAAAGCGACGGAATCTATGATTTCAGAACGCCGGTTAAACCCGGCCTGGTGCCAGCTGCGACGCTTCTGGAAGAAAAAGCCCATGAGTACAAATTTCATCCTGGTATGGTAGAAGGTGTGTATAATGTTCGCAACATTAAAGAAGACACAACGCTGGCACCGTTTGAGATTAAAAACTGGAATAAAGATTATGGTGTTTATATTGATGATGACGGCCATGCGGCGGATGTAGGCGCGGGTAAGTTTCTTGATGTGAAATTGGTGCCGGTTTATTTTGATGCTGACGTGCAGATAGATGATGTAACACAGGGGGCAGCAGATGGAAAAGTGCTTAGCCAGCGTATGTTGGGTTATTTGCAATTATCGCCAAAAGGTGTTTTTATTGATGAAGGAGATTTTGCAGATCTGCTTTTAAAAATGCAAGGTTTGGGAGGCCCGGTTGATTGCACCGTAAACATTCACAATAGTGGCCAGCTAATGCGTATAACACGGGTAGAAGTTAACCCGGGAATGGAAGGTGCAAAACGGGTTTTTGTTGCAGCGGCTAAAGGAACTCCTGTATTACCAAAAGATGGTAGCTGGAGTGTAGTGCAGCACGATGCTGCTTCAAAAGTAGTATCGCTTTTGGGTGGCAATGATGTGATACCCCTGGTACGAAGTGGACAACGATTTTTTATAGAAGTTGATGAATTAATTCCGGAGGTTGATGAATTAAATTATACCCAGGATAAGAAAAAAGATGTCAACGTAGCAGAAGCTGCGGAACTGTTCAATGCTTTGGAAGCCCGTGCAAAACAGTATGGCTTTTTGCAAAGCACAGGCGAGAATAAAGTCTTATTCCGAAATCCTTTGTTTCAACGTAATACAGACATTTTAAAAGGAAGCATACCCGATTTAGCCGATGCCTATCATTTAATGAATAGCAAAGGCATTTTTCCAAAATTGGAGGACCTGCCGAAGATCACTGAAATGGCCGCTGCCTATGAAATGAAAATTAAAGAAGCTGGCTACAAGCTGCTGAATAAAATTGATCCTTTAAAAAAGCTCGAACAAGCGATTCCACCGGGGCCGTTTTACATTGTGAAAACGAACGATGTAAAAGTTTATATTAAGTATGAATCCAAAGATGAAGAAGGTGCCAAAGTACCATCGCTGTTGAATCTTGACATTGATGTTGAAAACACAACGCAATCATGGCTTAATAAAATGAAGGATGTATCCATGTTTGTTGACCTCGGCTCAATGGCGGAAGTGTTAGTGATACGTGGAAAGTTTGATACAAAGAAAGGCCAGGCGCCTACATTTATAGATCCAATTTTAGAGTTTGGTCCGCAGTTAAAACCGGTGTACGACATCCTTGTTTTATTAAGCCAGCTATCGGTTGACCCAGACTATAAAGAGCTACTTAAGAATGGCCTCAAAATAGCCATGAGTAACAGTCCTGATAACTGGGAGTATAAGTTCCAGGCTGATAAAGAATTGCCGCTTGTACGCTTCCCGCCAAAGAATTTAGATACCGCTGCAGCGCCACTCCGATTGGAAGCCAGCCTGAAAGCCGGTGTGTATTTTAATGTGGCTATACCCATGCCGCCAACTAATGGCATACAAGCTCCAAGCGCCGGCGCCTTTGTTGAATTTTTTGGTAAGCTTAGTGTCATGTGCCTGAGTGTAGGTGCCGGTAGCATTTATGCGGTTGGACAAGTTACTGTTCGCATTAGTGCTGATACCGTTACAGGCCCGGCCTTATACATGAAGTTTGGTTTTGGTGTGGAAGCAGTTGTTGCCTTGCCGGTTATTGGTAGTGTAAGCGTCTATTTTGCCGCGGGTGTTGAAATGAATTTAGACAGCACCGGAATCACAGCAGGGGCCTTTGTTTTGTTCCGTGGTCGTGCCGAAATCTTAGGAGGGATTGTTACTGTTACTATTCAAATTGAAGCCAGCGGCCAGGTGCAGGATCGCATCGGCGACGAAACGAACATGAAGGCGCAGGTAACCTTTAGTTTAGACATCAGCATTTGTTTCATCATTGATATCAGCTTTACGGAACATTGGGAAGAGGTGAGGCAGTTATCGTAATACAATGAAAGTTTTTTATGTAACCGGCAATAGTATCTAATGGCATCGTCTGTTGCGTCGCACTCTTGTACTTTCTTATCGCTATGCAGCAAAACATATAGGGATGCTTGCAGCCAATGATTATGGTTCTTGTCATCCCGGCGAAGGAAGGATCTGATTGATGAATTATAAATGGCCAAATGCAATCAGTAAAACTAATTGCAGTCAGCCTTCATGAAGCTTGAATCAGATCCTTCCTTCGTCGGGATGACAAGGGAGAGTGTGTATAATAGCAGTTAGTATGAATATTCAAAGAGTAATTGTACAATGGCGAATAGACTTGTTAGTGTTGATGTGTTCATGCTTTAGTCAAATGCTTATCCTTTTGGTCTCCTTCTCCGTGCGGAGAAGGATAAGAAGATGAGGCCTTGTGCTGAATGGAATTACAAAGCGCAAAAGAGTGCGACGCAACAGACGCCTAATAGATATTCATCCGCCGGTACCCAAAAAATAATTCAACATTTTCAATTCCAGTTTTATGAACGCAAAAATTTCTATCCTAACCTTCCCGCAACATTGGAGAGGTAACCAGTTAACCATTCGTGTGCTGGTGATGCCACGGAATTTTAATCCATTAAAAAAAGACCAGGTTGCATTGGGAACGCCTGCCTGGGTTGATGCGACTATGAGGCTTCGGGCAAGATTGGTAACCGACGGCGGAACGTATCCATCTATTCATGCTGCAAGTGAATCTTTTGTACTCAATGGTATTAACATGCCGGCGGACGTGCGTCCCATTTATGAAGATATGGAACAACAGTTTGCACCGGGTACAGGCATAACTAACACCGAACGGTTGCAGCCGGTCAAGCCTGGCCAACGGGCTCAAAAATATTTACCCGAAAGCTACCGGGAGAGTTTCAATTTTACTACACCACGTACAAAAGATGCTGTGATAGATGACAGCTATCAATGCGCTATCAGGGATAAAACGCCATCGGGTGAGGTGTTTAAGCAAACAACAGATTTAAGCTGGGGTAAAGTGTTTGCGTATTGTTTGCGGCAGCCGGCATTGGCAGAACGAGTGGGATTTGTTTATGAAGCTACGTTTGCGGTTAACCCACTTTTGGTAAAATCAGGCAGTTGGATCTATGTTGATTTAGATGATGGTTGCCAGTACAAGCCCGCAATGGTTTTAAATCAATCCTTAGTAAAAAGATATGCTGCTAAACTGCCAAAGCTTAAAGCCGGTGAAGACCGCACCTTGTTTGCCGCTGTGCAATTTCCGGTACTGATTAACGACCCGCCACCGTTAAATGGCAATGATGACGACAAACCAGCGCCACCCTCAAATTTTGATGAACTGCTGATAGAAACAGAGCAATACGATGATGGCTTTTGCAAAATTGTTCATGCCAACCAACCGGTCAGCGGTGATCTTTTGAGAGAAAAAGAAGACAAGGAATTGCCCGTAATTACAGATGCCGGTATAAGGTTGGCATGGGACGATGAACAACTTCTTATCTGGATGAACCGGCAACTAAAACAAGATGAAACGCTGCTCTCTGGCAGAAGAACCGATGCGCCGATGGGAGTACTGCAATACCGGGTTGATGTGCGGTTGTTTAGCGATGAAGTAATCAACCCTAACCCATGGATACCCTTATGTAATGTAAAGAACAAAGCCGCATTAATGATAGGCAGCCAGGAGATTGATAGTGCGGCCAATGAAAGAGAATTGGGCGTAGAGGTTTATCCGGCAAAACCCAAGCCCGGACAAACATTTTGGCTGCCTCAATATTATGCGCATTGGATAGGCAAAAGCCTGGTGCTGCCTGATACAGATGCTATAGCAATATTTAAAAAACAAGAAAATACTATAGCTGAAAAGCAAGCCAAAAATTTTGATTTGTATGAGGCTGCAGGTTTGGCGGGTATCCAATTATTATACGGAACAAAGTATGATTTCCGGGTGCGCCTTGCTGATATCAGCGGTGGCGGTCCGGAGCTTGAAGACAACCGCAAATATGCAGCTCCCTCACCGGAAGGCTTTTGCGATTTCAGGCGGCGGGTACAGCCACAGGCCGTTCGGTTGCAAAATAGCTTGCCGAAGGAAGATGGTGTTTATTTTATGGAAGATACGCTGACAATGAAACGGCCTTTGCTCAGTTATCCATCCGTGTTATTCACCGGGCAGTACCCGAATGCAGTTGCGGATCTGATTGCTGATGCAACAGCGGTTCATGCAGAAGGTATAGTTGACTTCACTAAAAACCGGCCTGTAGGTTTAGCTGATCCTGATGTTGTGAAAGTGGAAGTGTTAGTGGAAGTGAAGGCGTTGGAAATGGATATGTCACTCAGGTACGATACCGACAGCCATGAAAGCTATGCGAAGCTGTACACAACCGAACGTTCTTTTCCACTTGATGACTTGGAAGGTGATTGCATTATCCCTATCTCTTTCGTTGATGCACCAGTATTAAATTTTACCAACTCACAAGACTTGGGAGAGTTAGGCCTTATACCTGGTGGCGATAAGATTGATGACCATGAAGATATTGTATTGCCAAAGTCAAGAAATGTAAGAATTACATTGAGACCGGTTTTAGACGATAAGCCTGGCTACTATGCAGATGGCTCTACCCTGCACCAAAAAGGAAAGCCTATCTCCTTTATTACAAGAAAAGCCAGCGACAACGAAACAGGGTTGTTTAAAGAACTGGCTGAGGTAGATACCATCAGGGGCATCTGGCTACAGCCTGATACTGATACGTATTTGAAGGCCACGCTAACCGAAGTGTTTGTTGAAAATAACAGTCCAGCCCATACAAGCAGTATGATGGAACGGCTAACTGATGCCATTGATAAAAGCATTGAAGTGGAGTCGAATGGTTTAAGCCTTGTAGGTAAACAGGGAGTAAGAATGCAGTTCGGCGTGAGCCGGTTAATAAGGCACAACATGAGCCCTGACAGCACCAGCATTACCTTTTCTACCAAGAGCGATTTGCTGAACCAATGGATTGTTCCTATCACACTAATTCTTAATCGCGACTGGACCTGGGACGGAGCTAAACCGGTAAGTTTTCTATTTCACCGGCAAAAGAAATTTGTAGGTGCAGGACTTAGTGAAGAGGAAAGAGATGCTATTCCATGGGAAGAAGAAAAGTTAGTGGGTGATATTGAAATGAAGCAGGCCATCAACATACAGGCTTTGTATAATTCTGATAGACGCCAGACCTATTTATGTTTTTTAGACGCCGTAGAGCCAAAGCCAAAAGATGCAGCCGGCTTTCCGGAGGAGATGATGGTGAGGTATCGTGTGGAGCCTCAATTTAAATCAATTCCAAAAGGCGATGTAGTTGAAGTGGCAACGGACAACATGCCTGTGTTACAGTTGCATTTGCCCATAACCGGTAAACCGGCGCAGGTGCCACGCATTGTAAGCGCAGGCATTGCGCAAAGCAAATATGTAAGTAATGATGTGTATTCAAGCACTGAACCACGCCGCCGCTTTCTGTGGTTGGAGTTTGAAGAGCCATTGCAAAACATTGCGGATGCTTATTTTATTCGCCTGTTGGCTTATTCGCCTGATCCTTTGTTAGCAAAGTGGCAATTTGATATGTTGAAAGCACCTGAAGAAGCCGCACTTCCTATTAACCCGGAACCTATCCGCATTATTAGTCCGCAACATTCTGATGACCGAAGCGGCCTTAATGTGATGCAGGAACTGATTCCTGCTGATAAAAAAGACGATGAAAAACTTGTCCATTATTTAGTGCCGCTGCCGCCTGGCATGCATGCTTCTTCCGCAGAACTGTTTGGTTTTTTAACCTACGAATTAAGAGTAGGACATAAGAAGGGATGGAGTACGGCGCAAGCCCGCTTTGGAAGTGCCTTACGTACAACGGGTGTGCAGCATCCGCCGCCGCAATTATTCTGTATTGTTAATCGTAACGAAAAACATATTATGGTAACAGCGCCATTTGCGCAGACCGTTTTCAACGGCGCCGATGTTACCAGTAATCCCCCTCGTACACAATTGTGGGCTTTACTATACGCCCAGGTAAAACGTGCAGATGATGCAGCGTACCGCAATATTTTGTTGGATGACCAATTGTTTGTTCGCCAGCGGCCAAAGATGGATGCTGTGGGCAGGCCACTTAATGAAATAAACTCCGACGCCGTGCAGTATGGCATTACCGGCTGGAAGAATAAAGATGTGGAAGAGATGTTGCAGGAATATGGATTGCCAATAGATAGCGCTTTAAGCGTGTTGACAGTGGAAATGTTGCCAACTTATGATAAGTTTTTTGGACGCACCAGCTTTCGCAACAATGACAATATACGGTTCGCGAATACTGCTGTTCAAAAAGATATTTTAAACCTGCAGGAAGGAATGTCGATAAGTCATTTTAAAAATGCAGTAGGAGACATTAACGTAGGAGCTTCAACAAGGCAAAAGAAATTAGAAAGCGAAAGACAACTTCGTATGGAAGAAGGTTTTATCAGCCAGGCCGAGAAGGGTGAAAATATTCGTCCCCTTACAGAGCAATTAGGTAGCGAACGAATCTTACGAACAAGTACGTTAGTGCCAGTGCCGGAGATTTGTTGTACGGAGTAAGGAGGTGTATTCGGATTTTTAAAATTTATTAAGCACATATTTGTGTGATGTGACTTTGATTTAATAGCAAAAGCTATCTGAAATCTACCCATCTATGCGATTGACTTCAGGAATTTAGAAGATCATCTTTGTCTTCTAAACTCAATTAAAATGAAACCAAAAATTTTTTCTATCTGTCTTATGCTATTTGCTATAAGCTTTTCTGCTTTTGCTCAAAAGTCAAGTGTCGGTGATCCTGTTTCTAAAACAGTAAAGCTTGATGAACCATTCACTTCTTTATTAATTGCCAGCGATCTTCCGGTTATTCTTACCGAAGGCGCCTCTAACAACATTGTAGTTGAAGGCGATGCCAGGGATATTAAAAAAGTTGGGGTAAGTATTGTTGATGACAGGTTAACTCTTACCTATTCCAGGCCGCAAGCTCGTCCGGATGTAAAAGTGTATGTTCCTGCAACATTTTTGAATAAAGTGTACGTTAATGGCAAGGCCAACCTGAGCTCTTCAAGCGTTCTTCATAATAAAAATTTAAAAATATTTTTATCAGAAGAAGCTATCATAAACGTGAAAAGCTTTGGTAAAGTAACAGTGGAAACTACAAGTGAAATAGACTTTGTGGCAAGCTTGCAATCAAAGTAAGAGTAAGCCTGGAGTATCCGCTCTTATAGCCTTTGATACTATCTTGAATAAACCTTATCCATCAAGTAAAAAAGCTGTCTCGTATTTCAGGGCCTTTTTTTGTTTTCCCAATTAATTGGGCTCAAAAACCAGACATAAATTGGGGTGAGCCGTAGGGCTACACCATTGAAAAAAACAATGGTTACCAATGAAACATCTTGCCAGGCCGGTTGTTTACCTGATATGGTTTATGTGCCACCATCCGCAAAAAAAGAAGTGCACGCATAGCTAACATAGGTGCTAAGTAAAATAAAAGCCCTAATTATGCAGCTTTTAACTGAGCCGGCATCAGGTAAATTAAGGAATAGCAAATCATCATGAGCAGCAATAACAGCAAAGGCTATTTTATTTCAAAAGGTATTGACGGTTTTTTTCTCATCTTCTCTGATGTGATAGCCTTCATTGGGCGGTTTTTTAAAGAAACGTTCAGGCGGCCGTTTGAGTGGAATGAACTGGTGAAGCAATCTTATGAAGTAGGGTACAGATCATTAGCCTTGATTACGTTAACCGGGTTTATCACAGGGGTTGTTTTTACCAAACAATCACGTCCATCGCTGGCCGAATTTGGTGCCCAGTCGTGGCTTCCGTCATTGGTGGCTATTGCCGTTATAAAATCGCTTGCCCCGTTGGTAACAGCGCTTATCTGCGCGGGAAAAGTAGGGTCAAGTATTGGCGCCGAGTTAGGCTCAATGCGGGTTACCGAACAAATAGACGCAATGGAAGTTTCGGCGGTAAAACCTTTTAAATATTTAGTGAATACCCGCATTGGTGCTACCACGGCAATGATACCGATGCTGATGTTATATACTGCTTTCGTTTCTATGATGGGTTCCTATCTTGATATTTACCTGCATGAACAAACAAGTTTCACCTTCTTTGTACAAAGTGCGTTTTCTAAAATCACGTTCCTCGATTTTGCTTCTTCCATTATCCGTTCTATCGTATTTGGGTTTACTATTGGTGCGGTTGGTTGTTATAAAGGGTATAATACCACCGGTGGAACCCAGGGTGTGGGAAAAGCCGCAAATGCAGCGGTGGTAACTTCCATGTTCCTGATCTTTATTGAGGAAGTAATTATACTTCAAATCATCAATTACTTCAGATAGAATAAATATGAGCGAAGCGGTGAAAAATAAGGAAGATAAAAAGGTAGTCATCATCAGGGATTTATATAAATCGTTTGGTGATAATGAAGTTTTACGTGGTGTGGACCTGGAATTGAACGCAGGTGAAAATTTAGTGGTGCTGGGTAAATCGGGCACGGGTAAATCGGTCCTAATAAAAATCATTTCAGGATTGTTGAAGCCTGATAGCGGGGTGGTAAACGTTTTAGGAAAAGAGGTGCCTATTTTAAAAGAAAAAGGGTTGAATGAACTGCGGTTGAAGATCGGCTTCTCTTTTCAAAATAGTGCCTTGTATGATAGCATGACTGTGAAAGAGAATTTAGCGTTCCCCCTAGTCAGGCACAAAACTAACCTGTCGAAGAAAGAAGTGGATAAGGCAATAGATACGGTGCTGGATGCGGTAGGACTGCTGGAGAAAAAAAGACAGATGCCTTCTGAACTTTCGGGTGGACAAAAAAAGCGAATTGGCATTGCACGTACCCTTATTCTGCAGCCCGAAATAATGTTGTACGATGAACCAACTGCAGGTCTTGACCCTATCACCAGTTGTGAGATCAATGAATTAATTAATGAAGTAAAAGCAAAGTATAATACGAGCTCTATTATTATCACCCATGACCTAACCTGCGCTAAAATAACTGGCGACAGGGTGGCCATGCTGCTTGATGGCAGGTTTGTAAAAGAAGGAAGCTTTGCGGATGTTTTTACTACAGAAGATGAACAGATAAAAAGTTTTTACGATTATAATTTTATACAATAAATGGAAATGAAAAATAAACGGCCTGTGATTGTTGGTGTGTTTGTGTTTGCGGCCCTCGTGATTTTTGTATTGGGGGTAATGACACTAGGCGGGCAAAAAAGTATTTTCAACAAGGGCGCATCTATCAATGCGGTGTTTGATGAGGTGAATGGTTTGCAGGTTGGTAATAATGTTTGGTATGCAGGTGTAAAAGTGGGTACCATAACGGAGATATCTCTTACCAAAGAAGGCAAGGTAGCGGTGGTGATGAACATTAAGGAAGATGCGCATCCGCTTATTAAAAAAGATACAAAAGCAAAAGTGGGGGCCGATGGTTTTATTGGTAATAAGATCATTGTTCTTTCCGGTGGAAGCCCCGGCGCTGCTATGGTAGAAAACGGAAGTACACTATTGGTTGAACGTGCCATTAGCACTGATGAAATGATGGCCACCTTGCAGGATAACAATAAAAACATTTTAGCCATCACTACTAATTTCAAAGCTATCAGTGATCAAATGGTAAATGGTAAAGGCACGATTGGAAAGCTGTTGAATGATGAGCAAATGTTCACCGATTTACAGCAGGCAATTGTTACTATAAAAGGCGCTGCTATCAATGCACAAAAGTTAGCAGCTAATGTTTCCGATTATACAGCTAAGCTAACTTCTAAAGGCTCGTTGGCTAATGATTTAGTAACAGACACCGTCTTGTTCTCAAGGCTTCGGAGTACTGCGAGGCAAGTTGACTTGCTATCAAAAAATGCTGGTGAAGTGTTGGCAGATCTGAAGGAAGCAAGTGCAACCATCAACCATAGCATGGCCGATAAATCTACTTCCATTGGCTTGTTATTGAATGATAAAGAAACTGCTGCCGATATTAAAGCAACTATAAAAAATTTACAGGCAGGTACACAAAAGCTGGATGAAAATATGGAGGCGTTGCAGCATAACTTTTTACTGCGCGGGTTCTTTAAAAAGAAGGAGAAGGATAAATACTAGCCTTTTTTTTAACGGTAGGCAGGCGGGCCAAAAATCGTTTATAGATTGTTCCCTCAGGAAATTCCCTTCGGAATTTTTCTTCAGTTGATTCATAAACAGGGGTTATTTGATTGCCTTGCTTTCCAAAAAAAGTACCTGAGTGGGTATCTGTTATTCCTTTGTACATAGCAATAAATTAGGTTGCAATTGCCGGTAAGCTATTATGAAAAGCGATACCGCGATGATCAACAGGCAAATAGTATTCTGTTTGGAATAAGTCGCTCATGTCTCTAACATAAGTTCATCTTCTTTATTTTATGATCCGGTGGTATAGATTTAATGGTTCATCCTTCTATGCTGGTTAGTCATAATAAAATCATCTGTGCTGCTTTTAAAACTGCTTACCTTGTTTCTATCTTTTTCACCACTAAAAATTTAAACCATGACCACACAGGAAGCAGTTATGACTACGCAGGAAGTAGCGAACCGTTTTATTGAATTAACCAAAGAAAACCGCTGGGATCTTATTCTGGATGAATTATACGGCGATGATGCTGTAAGTATTGAGCCGGCTGGCTCACAAGGGTTACCCCATGCAGAAGGTATTGCCGCTATTAAAAAGAAAGGAGAAGACTTTAATGTATCTATTGAGGAAATGCATAGCGGCTGGTGCAGCGACGCCGTTGTAGGCGGTAATCACTTTAGTATTGCTATGGGTATGGACGTAACCATGAAGGGAGCAGGCCGTATGAAGATGGATGAAGTTTGTGTGTATGAAGTAAAGAATGGCAAGATCGTGAAGGAGCAGTTTTTCTATTAACTGAATTTATAAAATAAAAATCTGAAGGCTGCTTTTAACCAGGCGGCCTTTTTTATTTATTCAAGCCGCCATTCAATCAGCAGTAATGCATGCCAATACCATTTTTAAATTGTTGCGGGAAGATCAATAAATTTTTTGCGGCTTTGCCCCTTTGCATGAAAAAACGTTGCATAGCAACGAACCTTCGTCAGGCAGTTGGTAGTTAAATTGGCGGTATAAGCCTCCAGTTTCCGGCATCATACAATTGTTACTT
>JAQBNG010000066.1 GCA_028288675.1 Flavisolibacter sp.
ATTCTGCCGTCCACTGACGACATCATATAGCATATATTACACGAGGACTCTTCATTGTTATTCAATATTTTTTAATAAAAAAATAAAGCACCTACTAACTCAATAGTCAGAGTACATGCAGGTAAACCTAGCCGTATAACATTGGTTATGATACAAAAAGAGTCCTGCGTTACTACGATTTAGGGTTGTTTATAACCAAACTTTCGTAGTTGTATTTCCCCCAGAGCAGCAGCATTTTCAACCTCTCCTTTTTGAGATGTATCGATTTCGCCTTTTACCTGATAGTGGCCCCTGCCTTCTATAGCAATCAGGATTTGTCAATCTCCGTAGGTATGCCAGTTCTTTCTGCAACCCTGCCCAGATGCAGGGTACCAATGGCCTAATATAATTCCTGCTAAAAAAATTATTCTTCTTATGCCTGCATTAATTTGTCAAGTGTAATAGGCAATGACCGGATACGTTTTCCAGTGGCATTAAAAACAGCATTAGCAACGGCCGGGGCCACACCAACCAGCGCAATTTCACCCAAACCCTTTGTACCAAGCGGATTGATGTAGGGATCTTTTTTATTGACGAATAAAACATCTACGTTAGGAATATCAGCGTTTACAGGCAGATGGTAATCCGCCAGGTTGTTGTTGATGGGTCTTCCGAAGCGGTGGTCAATAACCAGGTCTTCCATGAGTGCCATACCGATGCCGCCAACAGCCCCGCCGATCATCTGGCCTTCCGCAGTTTTAAGACTAAGGATGGCTCCGGCATCAGCACAAGAGACCACGTGGTCAATCTTTATTTTTCCAGTCGGCGTATGAACCCGCAATTTTACAAAATGCACCGAGAACGAGTAGCTGGAGTAAGGTTGTTGTGTACCCTTTGACTCTTTGGTAACTTCCAAAGCTGGTAAATTGTTTTGTTTCAACAGATCGCTGTACGATACTTTGGTAGAAACGTCTTTCCTTAACGATACACCACTTTCTGAAAAAACCAGGTCTTCAGTTTTTAGTTGCTGTCCGTTAACGTTGCGAAAAACAGATCCTTCTTTACCGGCAAGTACTACTAATTGTTCTTTCAAGGCCAGGCAAACATCATGCACTGCCGAACCTACTGATGCAGTAACAGTTGAACCACCTTGCATAGGCCCTGGAGGTAAACCGGTACTGCCCATTTCTACCTTGATTTTATTTGGCGCTAGACCCATCGCATCGGAGGCTACTGCTGTCATCATGGTGGCCGTGCCCGGGCCCATATCGTTTACTGAACATTGCAAAAGCAACCTACCACCTTGCTGCAGAATAGCTTTCACCGATGCGGCTGAACGAAAAGCTCCAAACGCACCCGTGCCCATCCCGTAACCTACCAACCAGTCGCCGTCCTGCAAGGCCTTTGTTTCTAATTTCCGATTCTTCCAACCAATGCGTTCAGCACCCATTTGGTAACATTCTTTTAAAAATTTGCTTGACCATGGCTTATTGTTTTCCGGGTCGATATCGGAATGATTACGTAGGCGGAATTCAATAGGATCCAAGTTCAAGGCATACGCCAGTTCGTCCATTGCAGACTCTAATGCAAAAGAACCCGTGGCTTCGCCAGGGCCCCGCATCCAAATAGGGGTACAAACGTTTAGTGGTACAAGCCGGTAACGGGTAGTGACGTTAGGGCAAGCATACATAAACCGGGAAATATTTACCGTTGCTTCTGTAAATTCTTCATAGGAAGAGGTATTACCCGTGGCTTCATGAGTAAGGCCAATTAATTTACCATCCGTAGTTGCACCCAGTCCGATCTTTTGCTTTGTTACAGGACGATAACCTACGTTGGTAAACATCTGCTCGCGGTGTAAAACCAATTTGAGTGGCTTGCCTACTTTTTGAGCGCCCATGACAGCGGCAATTTCATACGGCCAGGTACGCAGTCCCATACCAAAAGCTCCGCCAATATGTTCAGCATGAACAGTGATGTTTTCTAAAGGCAGTTTAAAGGCATCGCTGATGGATTTTTGCGTTGCTTGTACGCCTTGTGTTTTAGTATAAACCGTTATCTTATCTGCACCTTCCCAAAATGCCACAATCGAAGCAAGTTCCATAGGGTTGTGGACTTCTATTGGGTGATAATATTCCTGTTCTATTTTAACGGCTGCATTTTTATAACCGTCCTTTTCTCCGCGAGTATAATCTTCAAAGCGTGGGCCAGTTGGAACTTTTGCGCTACCCAGGTTATCTTCCAAGCTCGTTTTGTGTGGCCCTTTTTCATATTGGGCTTTTACCAATTTTGCGGCATGAAGTACCCTCTCGAATGTATCGGCAATAACCAGCGCAATTGCCTGGTCATAATAAAAAATTTCATTGGTAGAAAAGAAACGCAACGGCTGCCCAGCGGTCGGTGGCTTTGACGGATCTTTTCCCGTTGTATAGCCGGGTAATTTAGGCGCATTGAAATAGGTCAGGACGGTCAGTACGCCGGGTGCCCTTTCCGCGCCTTTTGTATCGATGCTTTTGATACGGCCTTTTGCAACGGTGCTGCCCACTAAAAAACCATACACGGTGTTCTGTATCTTATGATCGGCGGCATAGGCAGCGCTACCGGTTACTTTGGCTTTGCCATCCACCCGGTCAATAGGATTGCCTGTGTTCTTATTTAAAAAGAATTGCTTGTCCATAAACTTTCATTTTTTTCCTGAAGCTGCTTTCAATGCTTCAACAATGGAGGTGGGTGCTAAGCGCAATTTGAAGTTATTGTATCCATATCCTTTTGCCCCTTTCATGGACAATTCTGCCGCCTGCCGGAAAACTGCTTCTGAAGCAGTTTTCCCTTTCAAAAAATTTTCTGCTTCCGGTAAACGCCAGGGCTTATGCGCCACGCCGCCCATTGCAAGGCGAACATCTTTGATGGTACTACCTTGCATATCCAGTGCAGCTGCCACAGAAACTAAGGCAAAGGCATAAGAGGTGCGGTCGCGCACTTTTAAATAATGTACGTTTTTACTAAACTTATTATCCGGTATATCAACTGCAACAATTAGTTCGCCTCTTTCCAGCGTATTGTCTTTTTGCGGCATGTCGCCTGGTAAACGGTGAAAGTTTTGAAAAGGGATTCGACGGTCACCTTTCGGGCCACTTACCAGTACAGTAGCGTCCAAAGCAACAAGGGCTATGCTCATGTCGCTTGGGTGTACTGCAATGCATTTTTCAGAGTCGGTAAAAATGGCGTGCATCCGGTTGAACCCTTTTAATGCACCGCAGCCTGTGCCCGGCTCCCGCTTGTTGCAGGGCATATCTGGATTATAAAAATATGGGCAGCGGGTACGCTGCATCATATTGCCACCAACTGTCGCCATGTTGCGCAGTTGCGCTGAAGCGCCGGCCTGGAGCGCCAGGGAAAGCAGGGGTTGTTCTTTCCTTACCAATTCGTTGTCAGCCACCGGGCCATTCAGTGCCAAAGCACCGATCAATAAACTGCTACTTTGTTTTTTAATTTCCTTCAGTGCAAGGTTGTTAATGTCAACAAGCTTGTCCGGTGCCATTACACCTTTCTTCATTAAATCAACCAGGTTGGTACCACCGGCAATCCACTGCGCTTTGCTATCCTTAACTATGGCATCTACTGCAGCTTTGGTTGTGGAAACACGTATGTAGTCAAAGTGGATCATAGCTTTTGCCCTCCCTTTTTTACATCTGCAATGGCTTTAACAATATTGGGGTAAGCACCGCAGCGACAAATGTTTCCACTCATGTATTCACGGATCTCATCGTCCGAATTAGCATGACCTTCCCTAATACAACCGATTGCCGACATGATCTGTCCCGGGGTACAATAGCCACATTGAAAGCCGTCATGTTTGATAAATGCTTCCTGCATCGGGTGCAGTTGGTCCCCGTCTGCCAAACCTTCAACCGTGGTAATTTTTTTACCTTCTACCATCACCGCAAGGGTTAAACAGGAAAGGACTCGGTTGCCGTCAACATGTACGGTGCATGCCCCGCATTGTCCATGATCACATCCTTTCTTGGTTCCGGTTAAAGCCAGTTGCTCCCGCATTAAATCCAGCAGCGTCGTGCGAGGCTCAATTGATAATTTATGATTGACGCCGTTTATTTCAATAGATAGCGGCATCTTCTCAAAATAACCTGCGGCTTTTTCATCTAACTCTGATTCGGCCGCTTTTAGTAAATAAGGTGGTGTAATGGCTAGAGCGGTTAAAAGCGAAGATTGCTTTAGAAAATTCCTTCTTCCTTCGCTGTAATGCTTGTCGTCTTGCTGATCGTTAAAAGATTTTTTTTGAGCCATAACTGCTTGGTTTAAAAATTCCGGGGAACTCGCATCAATTTCCTTAATGATGATGATTATTGCTGTGATCGTTCTGAATAGTTTTCCACTATGGATGTTGTTTTAGCTTTTACTATGCTTTGATATACCGCTCTTGATTACTACAATATTTCAGCCATATCACATTTCAATTAAACCATCGTAATAAAACATCCTAAACTGCAGGGCTGTATTGGTTTATGTTTATATCTATCTCTTTCAATTGACTGTTTGACCAAAAAACCTATCTATAACACTTCATCAAATAATTGTGATTATTTCAATGACACTAAATACGACGCAGACCGGAGAACCAAGAATGAAAAAGTTGCCAAGCCCAACTGTTTCTTCAACTCAATAAAGATATTTTAGCCTTTATCCATTGCAGTTATGATAATCAAACCAATAGTTAAGAAATTCAAACTTTGTACCTATAGATATTTAGATTAATGCTCGACCGCCTTGTAAAAATTAAAACCTTTTATGTATTAACCTACAGACTGAACAAACTTAGAACCCAAACCATCTTTAGAAGATGGTAATATTGTATTTCAACTATGAATTATTTGAAACAGTTTTTTCTTTACAGTTGCTTTTGCCTGTTTATGGCTTGTGGCAATAAACCAATACAAGGCACAGGTTCGGTGGATAGAAACAGGAGCGGTGCAGCATCTGGCTTGCGTGTATTGTGTTATAATATTCATCATGCTAATCCTCCTTCGAAGCCTGGTATTATTGATCTTGAGGCCATAGCCAAAGTCATCAGGGATAATTCACCAGACCTGGTGGCACTTCAGGAGGTGGATGTCAACACAATCCGTTCAGGAAAGACATCAAACCAGGCAGCGGATATTGCTAAGTTATCAGGCATGCCTCATTATTATTTTGCAAAAGCTATTGACCATGAAGGCGGAGAATATGGCGTGGCTATCCTTTCGAGGTTTCCTATGGAGGACATGAAGAATACACAACTGCCAACGGAAGCCGAAACAAAGGGGGAACGCAGAACACTTGCAACAGCGGTTATCCGGCTGCCGGATGGTAAGAGGATTGTTTTTGCAAGTACGCATCTTGATGCTCAAAAAAGCGATACCAACCGGTTTTTGCAAATCAATAAAATAACAGAGATACTTCAACATGAAAAACTCCCTGTGGTAATTGCCGGGGATTTTAATGCCTATCCTTCTACCCGTATTATAAATAGATTAGATCATTTTTTTAAGAGAAGCTGCATAGTTGATTGCGGACATACAATTCCTGTAGTGAACCCCAGGAATACAATAGACTATGTTGCTTTTTCACCAGATGATAAATTTACTGTTACAGAGCATAAAGTAATTGACGAAAAATACGCTTCTGACCATTTACCGGTTAGCGCTGTTTTAAAAATGAAATAACCTACGTCAGCGTTCTGCTCCCTCCTGTATATAATTAGTGCTTTTATTGTGTTCCTGGTGTTCCTCTACAACATTGTAAAAGAGAAATCATAAAGAACACAACCCTATGATTTAAAGTTGGATAAATTTGAACAGCCGCATAACTCTATTAAAACGGTAACCGATTTATCTCCATTATGTCTCACTCATTTATTTACATACTCATTTGGCTGGTACTTGCCATTGCTGTTATCGTACTTCTAACTACCAAATACCGGCTCCATGCATTCTTTGCCTTGTTGATATCCTGCTTTATAGTTGGTCTTGGAGTACAGCTTCCATTGCACGAAATCATCATGATCATTAAAGAAGGTTTTGGAAATATTCTCAGGTCGTTGGGGCTGATAATTATTTTAGGAACAACTCTTGGTATTTTATTGCAGCATACCGGTAGCACCGACGCAATGGCATCTTATATTGTACGTAAAGTAGGTGAAAGCCGTTCTGCATTAGCAATGAGCATAACCGGTTTTATAGTTGGCCTTCCGCTCTTTTGCGACTCTGGATATATTGTGCTCAGCGGCTTAAACAAATCGTTGTCAAAACGTACAGGAACGCCTATTATGGTAATGTCAGTTTCCCTGGCCACCGGACTGTATTCCGTACATTGTTTAATACCACCTCACCCCGGCGCGGCGTCAGCGGCTGGCATTATTGGAGCCGATATAGGAAAACTGATTTTATACGGTATTGTAGTGGCGATACCTGCTGCAATTGTTGGCTTTTTATGGGCGAAGTATGCGGGTAAAAAAGTAACAGTAGCTCCACAGGAAGATGAAGGCCCGGTTGCAGAAACAACACATAAACCAAAAGTAATTAAAGCGTTTTTACCGGTGCTTGTTCCAATTATTTTAATAGCGGCCCGCTCATTTTTTACAATAGACACCACTGCTCCAAATTCCTTGTTCAATTTATTAATTTCAGCAGGCGACCCCGTTATTGCTTTATCAATTGGAGTGTTGCTGGCATTTAACTGCAAACGTGGATGGAATAAAAAAACAGTTAGCTTATTGTTCAATGACGCCATAGAAAAAGCAGGTGGAATTTTAGTAATTATCGGTGCCGGTGGAGCTTTCGGCGCTATACTGGCAGCCACTAAAATTGGTGAACAATTTAGCGAGGTGCTGGCATTAGGAAGTATGGGAATACTATTTCCTTTCCTGCTTACATTCATATTAAAAACAGCACAGGGATCATCAACTGTAGCCATCATTACTGCTGCTTCAATAGTATTGCCTCTATTGCCTGCTTTGGGTTTGAATAATGAAACCGGCAAACTGCTTTGTGTATTATCAATGGGCGCAGGTTCTATGATGATCTCCCATGCTAATGATGCTTATTTCTGGGTGATCACCAAATTTTCCGGACTTGAAATGAAGCCGATGCTTAAAGTATATTCAGGAGCTACAATGCTGATGGGATTAATATCCTTAGCAATGGTTTATCTTTTATCTCAACTTTTATAATTGCTGATAAACTGTGTAGTTCTTAAGTATGGCCTAAGTTATTTGCAGAATGCGACCAGAGGAGTTGTTAGACTTATCCCCGGACATACTTACAAAACGTGGATCAAATAATAGCATAGTTGTTTTCAAAAATTTTAGATAAGGCCTGAATTAATATCATAAACAGTGATCAAAAACAACATAGAAGATGCGTTGCAAATATTTCATGCGGCAGTTGCTTCTGTAAAGCCAAAGAAATTAATGCAGCAACATTTGCATACCGACGAAAAAAGCATACGCATAGGAACCCATTTTATAAAACGTTCGGGCATAAATAAACTATTGGTAATAGCAGTGGGCAAAGCCGCAGCTGCTATGTCCAGTGAGGCAGAACAACAATTGGGAGACATAATCTCTGCCGGCATTTGTGTTACGAAATACCACCATGGTTTGCCGCTGAAAAGGCTGAAACTGTTAGAAGCCGGCCATCCTATTCCTGATGAAAACAGCTTACAGGCGGGATCAGAAATAATGGCGCTTTTACACAACCTGACAGAGAGTGATGTAGTGCTGGTATTACTTAGTGGCGGAGCCTCAGCGCTGATGGAAGATTTACCGCAAGGCTGCCAATTGCATGATGTACAACAAACAGTCAACAGCCTGATTCGCTGTGGAGCCAGCATTCACGAAATAAATACAGTACGCAAACATATCAGTAAACTTAAAGGCGGCGGCCTTGCAAGAGCGGCTTTCCCTGCTCAAATACACACCCTGGTATTGAGTGATGTTGTGGGAGATAATCTAGATGTAATTGCTTCCGGCCCAACGGTGCCTGACACCAGCAGTTTTACTGATGCTGCCGCAGTGCTTCACAAATACAATCTTTGGCCAACTATTCCGGCTAACATAAAACACCATATAAATAAAGGCTTGAATAATGTTATTGCTGAAACACCAAAAGTTGGTGATGCCATTTTTGAAACTTGTTCTATCACCCTTATCGGAAGCAATAGGATTGCTTTGATTGCGGCAGCCCGGGAAGCCCGATTATTAGGTTATCATACCAGCATCTTTAAAGAAAATGCCAACGATAATACAGAAGAACTAGCCCGGACACTGATAAGGCAATCCTTTAATTATAAGGGGCTGCAGCCTTCGTGTTTTTTAGTTGGTGGTGAAACAACATTAGAGGTAAAAGGCAAAGGGAAAGGTGGCCGGAACCAACATTTCGTGTTGTGCGCCTTAGATGAAATGCTGAAGTGTTGCAACGATGGCTATAAGCAAAACCTTACCGTGCTAAGTGCTGGCACAGATGGCTCGGATGGTCCAACTGATGCAACAGGAGCCATTGCAGATTTGAAAACATTTTTGGGTATCTCAGACGTGAGTAACAGTCTACAACAATCGTTGACACAATTTGACTCTTATAACTTCTTTGAGAAATACGGTGGACATATAAAAACCGGCGCGACTCAAACTAACGTGATGGATATTATGTTATTGATAATTTCCAACAATTAATTGTTTTAGTTTCTGTGTTGTAAGGTATCTCCTACTGTGATGGGACTTTCTTTCTTGTTTTAAAATGCCTGTTTATTTAACACTAGTAATTTACTATTATGCAAAAGCCAGCAGGTTGAATAGAGTAATGCTTCTTCAACTTGAGTATGACCGGCAAACAGGGACAGTTCAACTTCTGCTTTGGCTCAAAAGATGGCAATAGACCATTTACCAAACAATTGAAGGTGTATATTTTTTATACCCGGCAATCACTCATACCTGATCTTTAGATCTTTCTGAATCTGTTTAGGATTTTCTGCATACCATCTTTGAAGTGCCGTAGCCAGGCGTGTGGCAAGTTCTTCAAGGTTGTTTCCAAAAACAGCGGTAAAAGCGACACTTGTTTCAATAAATTCATCATGCCATAAAACGTCATCAATATGATAGGCGCCGGATAAGTTTATAGTACAATTCTTTTCTTTATTGTCCAATACCTGTATGTCATATTGATTGGCCTTTTTCAAACCTTCAATTAATTGCCAATTCTTATCGATTAACACATTATCATATCCGCCAAGAAATGCGATCTGTGCAGCCAAGCCTCTTCCTGTTTTACCTGCTCCAAATATTAGTGCTGTGTTATTCAAGTGGCAGTGAAGATTATTTAGTCAATTGATTCAACTGCGCCTCTTGCATTTACCAGCACTGCTTTCACTGCTTCCCGTTTTCGATTTTCTCATACGCTATTTCCCAATCAACCATGCATTCGGGTCGGGTTACACCCAGCCCCGCGGGCTTTTAAGGCCTCCGGCCTCTTTGACTACGGCTTGAAAAATAAATGCTGAATGAGCGCTATCGCGATGATTGGCCTTTGCTAAACAACGTTATTGTTACCACATACAAGGCAACAATAACGTTGTTTCAATTGATGAAAATTTTAATTTAATCTGCTGTAAACTGTAGCGCAGCAACTCCTGCCTTTATTGGTTGTACTCCTTTATAAAGAAAATAAAGGGTATGCAATCTTCCATCAGTTATTGCTTGAACCTGCGTTTTTATCAGCCCGGATTTTTGATCTTTTTTAGGAGCCGTCATGGTACCCTTGCCTAGTATTTTACCATCAGGCGAATCCATCCTGACTTCAAAGCCAAAGCCTGTTTCGGGTGCAGCCTGCCACTGGGTTGTAAGGCTAACAAATCTTACACCGGTCATATCAATGCTATCTATTGCAAACCAACCGTTGCTCTCCGGCAAAACTAAAATGGTAGCACCACCTGCTTTATATGTTGTAAAACCAGCCACTTTTTCCTTGCCTGTAAAAGAGAGGGTATTACTACGCAACGAAAGCGAACCCACGCCGGTTAACGCTTTTGCGTTATTGCCACCTTTATCGGTATAACTGGCCGATAAAACCAAAACACTGGCAGGCTTTTGTGCAGCGGATGGAATTATATTTCCAGATGGAGGCAATGAAGCTTTTAAGGCCTCTTTATTATCAAGGGATAAAACCCACGAAACAATTTGTTGTACATCGCTTTCTGAAATTGTCGGGTGCGATGGCATAGACACTTCACCCCAAACACCACCGCCGCCTTTAATTATTTTCTGAACCAGGTAATCCCTTGAATTTTTGTCTTTACTGTATTTCTGTGCCACTTGCTTATAAGCCGGACCAACCGATTTTTCAGCTTCTTTGTGGCAACTCTTGCAATCAAGCGAAAGCACCAGATTTTTACCTTCGATATTCGCCTGCCCCTGCATATGGCCCGTGGCATTTGCTGCTTTGTCGTACCCTTCAATATAATCAACAGAAACAAAAAGATTAGCAGGGTCCATCTTTGCTGTATCGGTTTTATCGTTTACGGAAACTGCATATTTTAATGGCGTTCCCGGCAAATAAAAAGATTTGTTGCCACCCGTTAAATTAATGGTTACCACTGGTGCTTCATTACCTGCATAAACACTTACCACGTTACTTTTAGCAGATGCACCCTGATTGTCTTTCGCGGCTACAGAAATTTTATAATCTCCTGCTGTTGTGTAGGTATAAGCTACTTCCGGAGTGGTAGTTTCTTTTGTAGTACCATCCCCCAAATCCCATACATACGTTACCTTATCTTTCTCCGGGTCTTCGGCTTCAACAGTAGCGTTAATCACAAGAGGAAGAACACCTGAAGTTTTATTAACCATCAATGCTTTAATTGCCGGCGGCCGGTTGCCGCTATTGAAGTCTACCCGGGCCAATCCGGCGTCTGCATTTTTACTAAACCATCCACTGCCGTATTCAAGCAGGTATAACTTTCCATCGGGGCCCACTTCCATATCAATTAAAGAAGCCACTTTCATCGTTGGAAAGAAAGGTTCCATTTTATTAAAGTCGCCATTCGGAAATAAGCTTACCGCTTTTATCCATCCTCTTATCCAGTCGTAAATAAATAATTTACCGTTATAGTAATCAGGTAAGCGGGTTTCTTGTGGAAACAGATCTGTGTAATAAACCGGGCCCGCCATGGCGTTTCGGCCACCGGTACCTACCTGCGGAAAGTCGGGCGATGCATCATAAGGATACCAGATAAATGGTGGTTGCACCGGAGGCAATTCGCGTAAGCCGGTGTTATTGCGGGAAGCATTGATTGGTTTTGCCGGGTCAAAAGCAGCACCGCTTTTGCCTGTTGCATAATCGTATTGTTGATAGGGATAGTTACCTCCAACGAAAAAAGGCCAGCCGAAGAATCCTGCCCTGCGTGCCTGGTTAACTTCATCATAGCCACGGGGCCCTCTTACACCTACACTATCGTTGTTAGCATCCGGACCCACTTCGCCCCAGTATAAAAAACTGTTTTTTTGATCTACTGAAATACGATACGGATTGCGGTTTCCCATCACATAAATTTCAGGTCTTGTTTTGCTGGTTCCCTTTGGAAAAAGATTGCCTTCCGGTATCTCGTAGCTTCCATCATCTTTTACGCGAATGCGCATAATTTTTCCCCGCAGATCTGCTGTATTGCCAGATGATCTTTCTGCATCATATTGCTCATGTCCCGGCAGATCGTTCAAGGGTGCATAACCGCTGTTTACAAATTTTGCCCCCTTCTCATCGAATGGAGTTGAGTTATCGCCGGCAGAAAAATATAGCAAACCATCAGGGCCAAAGGCGATAGAACCACCTGTATGGCAACAAATTTCCCGTTGCGAAGCCACTTCAAGAATTACTTTTTCGGTAGCCTTATCCAGTGTATCATTTTTAAAAATAAATCTTGATAAACGATTGACAGAACTATCGGCCGGACTGTAATAAATAAAGACGCGGTTATTTTTTGCGAAGTCCGGATCTTTAGCAAGGCCTAACATGCCTTCTTCCGCATTAACATCAGGGTTTGACGTTTTATAATACACATCAAAAAACCCAACCTGCTTTACTTTTTTTGTTTCATTTTTATAAAGCATGATTTCTCCTCGCCGTTGAATAACCAACACATCCAGGTTAGGAAGTATCGTCATTTCAGTAGGTTCAAAAAAATCGCCTTGTGCGAGTTGTGTTTTAGTAAACCGGTCTTCTTCCGGTGGCAGAAGTGTTGTTGCTTTCTTATAATTAAGCTTTTTATTATCCCCCATCGCATATTGAATACCGCCAAGAATATGTTGCAGGTAAGGCTCCTCGGAAAACGATTCTTTAGTATGCCCTAACTCTGTATAAAAGGCCCGGCCGCCATCATATTCATGATACCAGGCCATAGGATGTTTATCACCATTTTTGCCGCCACGATAACTTTTTTCATCTATGGTCATCAACACTTTTACATCGCTGTTTATTTTTTTAAAGCTGTAAAATTCATCCCTTTTCTTCCATTGTTTGGGGAGATGTTTTGTGGCCGTGTTGGCCGCATCTACAACTTGCAATACTCCTTCCTGCACATTAGGAAAAGTATCATTGATGCCAGGATGATCTAAAAAATAGCCACCTGCCATCTTACCATACCAGCCCCAGTCATACTCGGTATCTGTTGCCGCATGAATACCCATGTATCCACCACCTGCTTGTATATAACGTTCAAAGGCGGCCTCCTGGTAATTATTCAATACATCGCCGGTTGTACTTAAAAAAACAACAGCGGCATATTTAGCTAAACTGTCTTCGGTAAACATAGCCGCATCAGTGGTTGTATCTACATCAAAATGATGCTGGCTACCTAACTTTTGTATGGCGGCATTACCATCGGCAATGGACTCGTGATGGTAGCCCGCGGTTTTACTGAACACTAAAACTTTGGGATTGCCAGAGCGTTTGGAGCAAGCGAATGTTACGAGAAAAACACTAAGAAGTAAAAGTCTCTTTGTGATTACAAAGCAATGTTTCATCTGTAATGGTAGCGTTTCTTTTATAATTGTAGTAAAGGCGTTTAATTTGAGGCAAGCCTTCATTTCCCGCTTCTTTAAAACGGGGAGCCATATAAATTACATCATACACGTTCCAGTCGCCAAGTGCCCGCATCGCATTTTTTAGCGGCGCCGTTTGTTTATAGATGCTTCCGGCTTGCCTGTTTACGTATGTTATGTTGTTATAATTATCCAACACCTCATAAATGCCTTGTAAAAAATACCGCTGTTACCTCTTGCCGGCCTTGTCCAATACCTCCGCATGTGACAACACAATTTTATCACCTGCATTTCCTTTTGCTTTTACTACTACCCACCCTACCATGTTCTGGCCAAAGTCAAGTACCTTATCGCCCTGTGGAGTGGTTATAAATTTTATTGGTTTGAACGTTTCCTGCTTTTTTACAAGTTCGTTTTCGGTGGCGACAATTTTTTCTTTTACAGCGTTTTTTAATTGAACACCGGTCCAGCCTGCATCATCATACCGGGCTGTTGCCCAGCCGCTTTTTTCTTTCCGGGCATCCTGTGTTTCGCCATTATAAATTTCAGAATACAGTATAGCGCCTGTAGTTGATTTCCAGCTTTCATCGGAAATAATTATGGATGATGTTCCGTCCGTATAATTAATGTCCAATTGCAGCAACAGCCCAAGTTCTTTGCCACAGATACCCCTATTCTTTTCCCAGTAATGAAACCGATTTACTGCAGGGCGGTTGAAAATGCCTGCAAGCATGGGTATAAGACCAAAAACAAAGAACGTGAAAATTTTATTTGATGTTAAAAAGAACGATTTAGGTGGTTGAACTTTTCGTAAGCAACCTTATAGTCTTACCTATCATAAGGAGAGGGGCTAACACAGGTCCAGCCACCATCTTTAACAATGGTTTGCCCTGTTATATGGCGTGCCGCCGGTGGCTCTGATAGAAGCGCCGTGTTTATAGAAATATTGCAAACTACAAGAATATGGCTCCATAGGCTTCTCCTGTTATATAGCTTTGAACACGCAGCACCTACGGAGCTGAAATCCTTTTATCATTTATCTTTCTATAAACACGGCGCTCTTCCAGAGCGAATACAGTTTCAAACGAAAAGGCAAAAATTTCTACCTGTAAAAGCTTTGCAAAGCCTCATCATACAATTGAAAACATAATCCAGAAAATACAGTCAAATGAATGTATGATACCAATAAAAACAATTGTGAAACAAGTAGTTTCATATTATTATGAAGTGGCTGTTGCGTGAGGGATAGAAGCGGAAATCCTTTTTTGCCGTGCTTCGACAGGCTCTGCATGACAAAGGCAAAAAAGATTGAAGCGGATAGCCCGGCCCGAGGCTTTGCGAGGGACACGCCTAACAAACAATTTTAGATAATATGCTCATGATAACAATACCTGTTTCTAATCACACACTAAAGCTGTCGCTTTCCCGGTATGCAGCAATTAAAGCAAGTTCGCCTTCTTTACCGGCTTTTGCATTCCCATGCTCCATGCCTAACACACCTTTGTACCCTTTGCTATAAATATGTTTGAAGATGTTTTTATAATTCATTTCCCCGGTGGTAGGTTCATTTCTGCCGGGGTTATCGCCAATTTGCAGATAGGGTGTTTCATCCCAGGTTTTGTTCAGGTTATGAATGATGTTCCCTTCGTTGCGCTGCATGTGATACATGTCGAACAGAAACTTACAGGAGGGAGAGTCAACGGCCTTGCAAATCATATAGGTTTGATCAGAGTGGCGAAGAAAAAGATCGGGATTATCGCTTAATGCTTCCAAGACCATTACTAAACCATGCGGCTCAAAAATTTTTGAAGCGGTGCGAAGGGCCTTAATCACATTAGCGGTTTGATACTCTATAGAAATACTTCGTTCATAATTGCCCGGTACTACGGTTATCCATTTGGCATTGCAACGCTTTGCAACTTCTACTGCATCCTTGCAATCTTTTACCATTTTATCCAGCCACTCCTGCTTGCCGGTGGTAAGGCTTGTCTTCCAATGCCAGTTATCCGATGTCAAAACAAATACACCCATCGTCATTCCCAACTTAGCCAGGGTATCACCAATAGCCTTTTGTTGTTCCACAGGTCTGCTCATCATACCATTATCTTCAATAGCACGAAAACCATTGGCATGTGCGAATTTTATTTGTTCAATAAAATCATCGCCGGCACTGTTTTTAAACATGCCGGCATGAATGGCATAATTCAACTTAAATGGCTTACTGTCTGAAGTAGTAACGTCTGATCTTTTTTCCTGCGCCAATAAAGAAGATGATACCAATGTTGCGGCACCTGCAACAAAACCGTTTTTTAAGAAATTTCTACGCTGCATAAATTTTATCGTTAGAGCTTAAATTTACCGACATTCTAAATACTGTACTATTGTGCATCTTCTTTTAATTATAGAATGCTCTCTTCAATGTATGCTACTTCTCAGGACTACAGCTTTTCATATTCTGCAACTAAAACGGGTTCACCATTTCGAATTGTTTTATATGCAAAAGATATAACGACGGCTAATGCTCTTACAAAAGCTTCGTGCTTCTCTATTGTGGTCAGGAATAAATAAGCATTTGTTTTGTAGTCAGTAGCAT
>JAQBNG010000070.1 GCA_028288675.1 Flavisolibacter sp.
TTGCGAATGCGAATCCGGAGCGTATAAAATTGTTGTAAAGGTCATAATGCTTGCTTTAATTTATCTTGATAATGAATTATGTTTAGAGCAAGAAGTTGCGCCAATATAATTTTTGTGTGCAATTTGATATCCATAATACCAACCTCTCATGAAATATTTTATTCTTGATATTATACCTAAAATCCAATCTTATAGTAGAAAGCTGGATGAAGTTGCATTATTGACAAATCAAAATTGGGTTTCGGTTAATGATATAGATACTTCAAAAACAGTTTTCATCTTTAGAACAAACCAACAATTAATTATTTCTGAAAATGGCAAAATTGAAAAGGGAGCAAGTTGGGAATATCTTGGTAATAATTCTCTTATTATCAATAGGCAAGATGAGAGTTACTTGTTCAAACATGGTTTTTTGGACGAAACTATTTTAGCTATGAAGGTGGACGGATTGAATGAGTATGCTGTTTTTGTTAATGAGACCAAATACGGCAAAGAGTTAAATGATATAAATGACTTAATTAGATTTTTGGAAGCAACATATTTAGGTAAAGCTGGGAACAATTTATCTGGAGAGTTTAGCTCAGAACCTAACACACTTGACAATAGATTAGGAAGCGTTGGATTAATTGATGGGGGACAACTTGTCTTTTATCCCACCGAAAAAAGGCAATCTTCAATCATTGAAGGATGTAGAGTAGAATTAAACGGACAAAAGCCGAACGATGGTTTATACAAATCAACTGCACATAATCGTTTTGAAATAAAAAATGGCATTTTAAATAAGGAGTTTAGGATTGATACTCACAAACAGCCTAATGGCAATATCATTGAAGTTGATTGTTATAGAATGCAGAATTCAAAAAAAGGAAGTAGAGTTTGGTTTAATGATAAACCAGCACCTGATGGACTATATCGAACGGGAATATTTAGTAGTGTCATTGTAAAGAATGGTATTGTTGTATAAAGAAACCTACATACAATTTGCGGATTTGCACAAGTGGTATTAACGTCATATCATCAGTTATAGGATATTAGTATCCTCAGTTGCGGCTCGACAAATAAAGCCTCTAAACGTTACCCTCCCAACCACTCAAACCCTTCTCCCTTCGGCATCTTATCAAACACTTCAATCACCTTTTCCGGTGGCGACATCAACTTACGTTCCTTCACATTCATCCATGCACCATCAACATTAAGTACAGCGCAGAGTATGCCGCCGTTCTTAGTTATTTGGTGTTGAATACTCCACCGCGAATAATCCTTTCTTGACTTAATAACCTGCAGGTTAATTTTCACTTCATCACCGCTTCTAATCTCCTTTCTAAAAACACATTCTTCTCTAAAAAGAATCGGCCCGAATTGAAGCTGCACCATCACATCTGCCGTAAGGCCATACTCATTTAAAAATTCCACCCGGCAAAAGGCGCCCCAATCGTAATACACCGAATGGCGCAGGTGAAAATTAGGATCCAGATCCGACCATCGTATCTGTATAATCTTACTGAATTCATTCATGTTATTTTCTTTTTCAAACTATAAAAACCTAAAGCGGCAAAGCTGCATAATAAAAAATCAACTGCCCACAAAGTTGTAAAACCGGCGCGGTCGGCAATTTGTGTGGCAATGGTTGGCGCAAGCACTGTGGCTGCGGCAAAAGCCATTGTATAAACTGCAGCATATTGGCCACGGTTTGTTTCGGTGCTGCGCTTCACCCAAAAATTATTTAGGAAAGGAAAAAGAAACATTTCGCCTATTGTCACCAGTATCATACCTGCTACTGCTATTGGTACGGCTTTTCCCAGTTCAAGAAACAAAAAAGAAAAACCAATAAGTAAAGCGCCTGTCGTTATATAAGCTATCGTGCGTCCACGGTTTTGAAGCTTGTAAACCAGTATCATTTCAAAAGCGGCGATCAGCAATCCGTTCATGGCTAATATCCACCCGATAGCCGCTTCATTCAATAACAATACATTTTTATAGTAGGCGGGAATGACACTGAACAATTGAAAAAAGCTAAGGGCTATCAGAAACAAATAGAACATGCCTTTCATAAAAATCACATCCTTGTATGCAGAAGTTGATGTGATTGTTTCAGAGTGGATATCGGCGTTCTTTTCTTTTTTCCCGGATGAAAGAACAGCCAATAAAATGGCCGAAGCCGCTATGCAGGTTATTCCATCTGCCCAAAAAAGTAAGCTGTAATTAAAGCTTGCCAATATTCCACCAACTGCCGGCCCTATCGACCATCCTAAATTTATAGCCAGCCGGTTCAATGCATAACAGCGGAGACGATTGCTATCATCGCTATAACTGGCAATGGCAGCCGCATTAGCCGGACGAAAAGCTTCACCGACACTGCTTAATACAAATATGCAAACAGCATATTGCGTCAGCGTTTGCATTTGCCCTAATACAATAAACATAATTCCATTTAGAAATAAACTAAAGAACTGCACATGATAAAAACCAAACTTATCCGTGAGGCGCCCCCCTAAATAACCACCCAAAACAGAGCCGATACCAAAGGCTCCCATTACAAGTCCGGCCTGTGTTAGTGTGTAACCTTTAGTGGTTAGGTAAATTGTTAGAAACGGAATGACCATTGTGCCGCTACGATTGACAAACATCACCAGTGATAGCCACCAAATTGGCCGGGGAATACCACTATAGGCGTTTTTATAAAGTTGTATCGAAGCCTGAAACATGGCCGAAATTAAAATAACCTTTACAACCTGTTCTCCTATTTTTGCGGCTTAAAATTTTTTATGAAAAAACTATTGATCGCCGTACTCTTTCTTGCTGCCGTGCAGGTACAGGCACAAAAAGCAATCCCTAAGAAAACAGTAGCAAAATCCACCACTCTCTTAAAAAATCTTAACGACTCCGCTTCGTATGCCATCGGCCTTAGCGTAGCTAATTTTTATAAGCAACAAGGATTTAAAAATCTCAACACCGCTCTTATCGCAAAAGCATGTAACGATGTGCAGTTAGCCGGTGGTAAGCCCCTGATGAATGAAACGCAGGCTAATGAGGCCATTATGTTTTACATCAATCCAAAGCTGAGAGAAACAATTACTGCAGGTACGAATTTTTTAGCCGCTAATAAAAGAAAAGCTGGTATCAAAACCACTGCTTCGGGTTTACAATACGAAATGCTGTCGCCGGGAACCGGACCTAAACCCGCGGTTACCGATACGGTGCTGGTGCATTACACCGGTTCATTGCCTGATGGTACTGAGTTTGAGAGTTCAGTAAAATCTGGTAAGCCAGTGGAGTTTCCGCTAAATCGTGTAATTAAAGGCTGGACAGAAGGCTTACAATTAATGTCCCAAGGGTCAAAGTATAAATTTTACATCCCTTATAATATGGCTTATGGTGTAAATGACCAAGGGCCCATCCCGGGCGGTTCTGCATTAATATTTGAAGTTGAGTTGCTGACTGTAAAACCAGCTGCAAAAGGATAAGTTTAATCGAAATTTGTACAAAATATTTAAAACCCCAATCTGTAAAATGATTGGGGTTTTCTTTTTGAAGCTGGCGGACGGTGATACTATTTAGCTTTTGTTGCGTCGCACACTTTTACATTCTTATCGCTATGCAGCAAATAACCGCAGAGAACATGAGTAAACAGATTTAACTACAGAGAAAAATATACTGGTCTGCGCAACTCTCTGCTTCTCCGTTTCTCTGCGGTAAAAATCATTCCTCCCGCTTTGAACTTAAACTCTCAAATCAACTCATGCCCCATCTTATCTCTCTTTGTTTGCAGGTATTTTTCATTATGCGGATTTGAATCAACCTTCAACGGTACATTCTCTATTATTTCTAATCCATATCCAACTAAGCCAACCCGCTTTTTGGGGTTATTGGAAATAAGCCGGAGTTTACTCACTCCTAAATGCCGGAGTATCTGTGCCCCCACGCCATAATCCCTTTGGTCTGTCTGAAAACCGAGGTGCAGGTTGGCCTCTACGGTGTCCATGCCTTCTTCCTGCAAACGGTAAGCCCTTAATTTATTAACCAGTCCAATTCCCCTGCCTTCCTGGTTCATATATAAAATGATGCCTTTACCTTCTTCTTCCACCAGTTGCATTGCCAGGTGCAATTGTTCGCCACAGTCGCAACGAAGAGAGCCTAATATATCACCGGTAAAACAAGAAGAATGCACTCTAACTAATACCGGTTCGTCAGCCGCCCATGTTCCTTTCATAAGGGCAAGATGTTCATTTGGAGAATTTTTTTCCTGGAAGGCTACCAGTTTAAAATGCCCCCATCGCGTAGGCATGTCCACCCGTACGATTTCGTCAATCAGCGAATCCCTTTTAATACGAAATTCAATTAAATCTTTAATAGATATGATTTTGAAGTCAAATTTTTGTGCGAGTTCTTTTAGTTCCGGAAGCCGGGCCATTGTACCGTCATCGTTCATAATTTCTACCAAAACGCCGGAAGGCTCAAAGCCAGCCAGCCGGGCAAGATCTACTGTTGCTTCGGTATGTCCGGTGCGGCGCAGCACACCGCCTTTTTTTGCTATTAAAGGAAATATATGGCCGGGCCTGCCGAGATCCAGCGGCTTCGTTGCCGGGTCGATCAGGGCCAGGATAGTTTTAGAGCGGTCTTGTGCCGAAATACCGGTGGTGCAGCCGTGGCCTAAAAGGTCAACGGAAACAGTAAAGGCTGTTTCATGCAGTGCTGTATTATTATTAACCATAAGGTCAAGGCCTAATTCCTTGCAACGCTCTTCAAGCATTGGCACACAAATCAGTCCCCGGCCATGTTTGCTCATAAAATTAATGACCTCCGGAGTAGCATTGCGGGAAGCAGTAACAAAGTCGCCTTCGTTTTCGCGGTCCTCGTCGTCAACCACAATCACCATTTTGCCCGCTTTTATATCTTCAATAGCACTTTCGATACTATCTAACATTCTGTTTTTTTTCAAAGGTAAACACATTACCGGCGAGCATTGGCAGCATCGGCTTTTTTTTAGCTAAATGCAGCAATTGCAGGCGTTTTGGTGTCCGGCTGCTTGATCACAAATTGTTAATATTGCCTAAATTTTCCTAACTTAAATATCCCTTTCTTTGCACCGCAAAAAACCCACACTTATGATTAAGAGATTATTGATGATGCTGACTATTTCCTTGTTGGCATCGAGTTTTATTTACGCACAGGTAACTACCAGTAGCATGGCAGGAACGGTGAAAGACGCTGAAAATCAAAATTTGATCGGTGCCACCGTTACAGCTACTCACCAGCCTACCGGAACCAAATACACAACGCTTACCCGTGCTAATGGAAACTTCACCATTTCTAATATGCGGTCCGGTGGCCCTTACCAGGTTCAAATATCATTTGTAGGCTACAGGCCGGAAACTTACAATGATATTTATTTGCAGTTAGCCGAAGCCACAGTGCTCACTGGTGTTATGCAAAAATCAAACGGTTCTTTGGAAGGAGTTGTTATTACCGCAACCGGGCGAAATAACACCTTAAATGCAAACCGCACCGGTGCCGTAACTAATATCGGCACCCGTGAGATTCAGCGTTTACCAACAATTTCGAGAGGCCTAAACGACTTTTTACGTATTACCCCGCAATCAAATGGTGCTTATGTAGGTGGAGGTAATTATCGTCAGAATTTTATTACTGTTGATGGTTCCGATTTCAATAACACATTTGGCATTGGTAACAACCTGCCTGCAGGCGGGTCTCCTATCTCTTTAGATGCAATCGAAGAATTATCGGTCAGCATTACGCCTTACGATATCCGGCAGTCAGGATTTATCGGCAGTGCGGTAAATGCTGTTACCCGTTCCGGTAGTAATAATTTTACGGGGTCTGTTTATTCTTACTGGAGAAGCCAGGATCAGCAAGGAAACAAAGTTGGTAAAAGCACCTTCGCTAAGCAAAACCTTCAGTTTAACCAGTACGGTGCACGGGTTGGCGGGCCTATCATTAATAATAAACTGTTCTACTTTTTTAACTACGAGACTGAAACCCAAATTAGCCCGGGACAATCCAAGTTTGCCGCTTCCCCGGGAGCACCTTTTGGAAGCGCTACTAATATTGCCCGTCCTACAGGACCGGAGTTAAATGCCATTAGCGATTATTTACTGAAGACGTACGAATACGAAACAGGTCCTTACCAGGGATATGATTTTCCGAGCAATAAGGAAAAACTTTTGGCGCGCATAGACTGGAATATTTCTTCCAAACACCGCTTCAATGTTCGCTATAGCCAGGTTGAAAGCAAAACTCCTTCGTTTGTAAGCACCTCTACCGGAAGTACAGGTATCACAGGACTTACTGGTAACAGGCAGGATATAAATTCACTGCATTTCGCTAATTCCAACTATTACCAGGAGGCAAACTTTTACTCACTTGCAGCGGAATTGAATTCCACGTTTGGTAAAGGTCTAACCAACATTTTCAGAGCATCATACACTAATCAAAATGATCCGCGGAGTACAGACGGTAAAGTATTTCCTTTCGTAGACATTATGAAGGATAACCTGTTTTTCACTTCTTTTGGATATGAGCCTTTTTCTTACGGCAACCTACGTGACGTTACTACCTATTCTTATATTGATAACCTCAATTGGGTAACTGGCAATCACAATTTGACATTCGGAGTGCAATTTGATCAAAGCCTGACTAAAAATGGTTTTCAACCTTTAGGAACCAGCTATTACCGCTTTGCTTCTTTTGATGATTTTAAGAATGGCGTCAAGCCTCTTGATTTTACCCAGACCTTTTCTTTAACGCCGAATTACTCACAGGTCTTTCCAAGCTTTAAATTTCTACAGGCATCTGTTTATGCACAGGATGAAATTACTGTCAGTCCTAAGGTAAAATTAACAGTGGGCTTGCGTGCCGACAGAACATCTTATCCCGATGTTACGGAACTAAAAACAAACCCATTAGTGCTGGGTCTTAATTTTGCCGGTGGTGAAAAAATCAACACAGGAGAACTACCCAAACCAAGAATTTTACTCTCGCCAAGGCTTGGTTTTAACTGGGATGTAACCGGAGACCGTTCATTACAAGTTAGAGGCGGTACAGGAATTTTTACCGGACGTATTCCATTTGTTTGGATTGTCGGCCAGTCCGGCAATTCAGGTATGCTCCAGGTAACTCAAAACTTCAATGGCCAGGCCAATACACCTGGGCCGTTTAATCCTAACATTGGTGCGTACCGTCCCGCCACAGTGCCTCCTGCGGGTACTGTTATTCCGTCTACAGTGACTGCGTTCGCTGAGGACTTTAGAAATCCACAGGTGTGGAAATCAAGCTTAGCCTTTGATAAAAGATTAGGTAGTGGATTTATTTTAACGATGGAAGCTATTTACAATAAGGACATAAACACCTTGTATTCTACAAATGTCAACCTTGTTGATCCGCAACCATTAAATGTATCGGGGTATCCTGATAACCGCTTGATTTATCCAAACGCTAATGCGCAGAAGTATATTAATAAACTTACAGCAACAGGGCAGCCAAGTGCTACCGGTACCAGCCCCTTAACTGCTATTGTTTCCGGTAATGCCGACAAGAAAGGCTATTACTTTTCATTTACAACAAAACTGGATAAGCAATTTAGCAGAGGCTTGTTTGGTTCAATAGCTTATGTGTACTCCTTATCAGATAATTTATACGATGGTGAAGGTGACCAGCCGGTAAATACATGGAACCTTATCCCTCATGTTAACGGAGCTAATTTTCAAACCTTAGGCGCATCTAACTATGTTGTACCAAGCCGCCTTGTAGGTACATTATCTTATCGCCGTGAATTTTTCAAACATGCGGCTACTACTCTTTCTGTGTTTTATGAAGGAAATGCTGACGGAAGATTTTCTTATACGTATGGAGGAGACTTTAATCGTGATGGAGCAAATTCAGACTTGATATACATACCTGCCAATCCTTCGCAAATAACCTTCGTTCCACTTACAATTGGTACAACCACCTACTCTGCGCAACAACAGAGTGACATGTTTTTCAAGTATATTGAACAAGACAAATATTTAAGTAAGAACAAAGGCAAATATGCAGAAAGAAACGGGGCACTGTTACCATGGAGAAATCGTTTTGATTTTAAATTTGTTCAGGACTTATTTACGAATCTTGGAGGAAAGCGCAATACGCTGCAGTTTAGTATTGACATTCTGAATCTTGGTAATTTATTAAATCCAGATTGGGGAAAAATTAACGTAATAAATGCTGCGCAATTATTAATTCCAACAAACACTGCCAACTTGGTGCCTGGTGGGACAGTTACTCCAACATTTAGACTGGCAAACGATAGAGGCTTACCAGTATCGGAAACCTTTAGAGACCTTTTAAGTGTCGGGGCTACCTACTCTATGCAATTTGGCCTGAGGTATATATTTAATTAAACAAACAAAATGTTTTTCAGCAACCATTGGCCAACATTTTTTAAATCAAAATCAAGCATGAAAAAATCAGCTTTCCTTTTTATTGTTTTTCTTATAACCATAAACACCGTACACAGCCAGGAAAATAAGAGCAGCGTTACCTCTCCTCTTTATCTAAGCTTCGGAACCAACTTTGGTTTACCTGTAGGAGAAAAATCTTCGTCCGCAATTAAATATGCCTTTGGTGCCGATTTGCAGTTGGTATATCGGGCAGCAAGTAAAATAGACCTTACTGGCAGTGCCGGTTTTGACCTTTGGCATCATGATAAAGGGGTTAACTGGAATTATGTTCCTTTGCTCGGTGGTGTGAGATATGCTTTGAGCAACAAAGTGTTTTTGTCAGAACAAGCGGGCTACTCTGTTTTAGTGTCAGATGATACGGAAACTGATGGATTCACAAAGGGTGCATTTACAGATATAGCTGGTATTGGTATTAAAACGGGCCAGAATTCTGATTTGCTTTTAGCCTATAAAGGATTGTTTTATTCCGAAGGAACATTAAGTACTGTTAACCTGCGGATCTCATATCGTTTCGGTAAATAAAGTAGTTATAGTTTTAAAAAGCCGCCTTTGTAATAAGGCGGCTTTTTTTATGAGTCAACAAGTTCATTTCATCTATTCACACTACTATTAGTTTGTTTAGTGTCGGCATACCCGTTATCACTCCTAGTTTGCATCCACTGTAAAAACGCCGGCATCGCCTTACCCCAGGTGGGTATATCATGGCGCCCATCCTCATAGTTCACATAACAAATATCTTTCTGTTCTTCATACCCTTTTACAACAAGCTCCTTTATTAAATCCAGCGTATCATCGATTGAATCGATAATGCCGTTGTTGTTTCTGTCAGCCGTCTCATCTAAGGAACCGGTAGCGAAATAAAAACGCATACCGGCCACGTAATTCCCCTTCCGTATTTGCTGGTGTATAATGCGGTCGGTGGTATCGTTGTAGCCATCACCCAATTCTTTTGTACGCCACCAAAGCGAGCCGGAAAATACACCCACTGTAGAGAATATGTCCGGGCAATTCCATGCCGTATCAATGGCTGATAAACCGCCTAATGAAAATCCGGCAATGGCTTTTTGATTAAAGCCATTTAAGGCATATTCCGCATGAATAAAAGGAAGTAATTCTTTAACGATAAACTGCTGGTGGGCATCCGATTTATGCCCCCTGCCTTCGTAATCCAGCACATTAGCCGTTCCGTATTCTTCCCTGCGATCCTTGTTACAATGTAGCCCTACGCAGAGTAGCGGTTGAATTTGTCCGGAAGAAAGCAGACCGTTTAATAAAGGTGCAAACGGCATTTCGTCAAGACTTTGTCCATCATTAATTACCAATAAAGAAAGCGCTGATGGGTTCGGAATATCTTTAGGTAAAAAAAAATCAACAACTACGTACCGCTTTAAAAAAGAGGAGGCAACAGCTCTTTGTTCTACGATGATATTGGATAAGTTTTCAAGAAGCATAACGCCAAAAATAAGGGTCGATGCACAGGTAATAAAAAAATAATACAGATTCAAAATATTTATTTTTCACTTCAGATTATGACGTACTTTTCTTCTATTGATTAGGATATAAAACCAACTTACATGAAAAAAATCGGAATCTTATTTGGCCAGGAGCGCAGTTTCCCTATGGCCTTTATTGAAAGAGTTAACAGTAAAGGAATCGATGGTATTACAGCAGAACCTGTACGCATAGATAAAGTGGCGCAAGGTGAACCCGCAGGCTATGCTGTAATTGTTGACCGTATATCTCAGGACGTTCCTTTTTACCGAGCCTTTTTAAAAAACGCCGCACTTACCGGAACAGCCGTTATCAATAACCCGTTTTGGTGGAGTGCCGATGATAAATTTTTCAATAATTGTTTAATGACCAAGGTTGATGTACCGGTTCCAAAAACGGTTATCCTTCCTTCTTATGATATGCCTACCGACACTAAAGCTGAATCGTTTGGCAACCTCGCTTACCCTTTAGATTGGGAAGGCATTTTTAATTATGTGGGTTTCCCGGCTTACATGAAACCATACGCTGGTGGTGGGTGGAAGAATGTTTACAAGCTCCATGATGTAGCTGAGTTTTATGAGAAACATTCAGAAACAAATCAACTGGTGATGTTGCTTCAGGAAGAAATTGTATTTGAGGAATATTACCGTTGTTATTGCATTGGCGGCAAGCATGTACGCATTATGCCTTATGAGCCACGCAACCCGCATCACCTGCGCTATTCTGCTGAATTTTCTCCATCGCCTGAACGCCACAAACAAATGGAAGATATTGTTCTTCGCATCAACAAATATTTAGGCTACGATTTTAATACTGTGGAATTGGCCATGCGTGGTGATGTGCCTTATGCAATTGACTTTGGCAATCCGGCCCCCGATGCAGAACGTGCCGGAGTTGGTGAAGAAAACTTCGAGTGGGTAGTTGAAACCGCTGCTAATTATGCTATTGAAAGAGCACTTGCACAAAAGGATGATATAGACAATTTAACCTGGGGCGAGTACGTGATAACCGGTGCTGCAAAACAAGCGATGGTTTAAATTAATTTATGTTCACTTTCTATAATTCTTCCGACGATACATATCAATTAGCAGAAGAACCCGATCCTTCACTAACGTACACATATGCAGACTACCTGCAATGGAAATTTGAGGAACGTGTAGAATTGATTAAAGGGCAAATATTTAAGATGGCTGCCGCACCCAACACAAAACACCAAATTGTAGGGGCAATCTTTTTGTTTTGTTTAAAACCCTTTTAAAGGCCCAACGCAGGTTTTTATTGCACCTTTAGTACTAAAGCCTGGTAACAAAAAATCATCCCACAGAGCAAGCAGGGAAAGAAATACGATTGACAAACCGAAAGAACCAGAAACAAGAAATTCTAATTTAGAAATTACTTTATGGCAAATATCAATTTTAAATCCTTTACCCTTGGCGTAGAAGAAGAATATATGGTAATGGACCCTGTAACAAAAGAGCTCAAAAGCCACGAGCAAAAGATTGTGCAGGAAGGGCAAAAGATGATAAAGGATAAAGTAAAAGCCGAGATGCACCAGGCAGTGGTAGAAGTAGGCACAGATATTTGCGCAGATATTGAAGAAGCCTATAAAGATGTTTCTATTCTGCGCAAAACTATCTCTGATATTGCCGGCGGCCTTGGGTTTGCGATGGGCGCAGCAGGCACGCATCCCTTCAGTCATTGGGAGAGCCAGCTAATCACCGACCATGTTCGCTATAACGAAATTGTAAATGAATTGCAGGAAGCTGCCCGCAGCAATTTAATTTTTGGCCTTCATGTGCATGTTGGTATGGAGACCCGTGAGATGGCTAATCATATTGCTAATAGTACCCGCTATTTTCTACCACACGTCTATGCATTAAGTACCAACTCTCCTTTTTGGGAAGGTCGTAAAACCGGTTACAAATCGTTCCGCACAAAAGTGTTTGATAAGTTTCCGCGTACTGGCATACCCGAAGCTTTTGAAAGCATAGAAGCTTACGACAATTATATTAAGTTGTTGATGAAAACTAACTGCATTGACAACGCTAAAAAAATATGGTGGGACCTGAGAGTGCACCCATTTTTTAATACAGTTGAATTTCGCATTTGCGATGTGCCGATGACAGTCGACGAGACTATCGCCATTGCTGCATTGTTCCAGGCTATTTGTGCAAAAATTTATAAACTGAAACTGCAAAACTTAAATTTTATTCAATATCCACGTACACTGATCAACGAAAATAAATGGAGGGCAGGCCGTTATGGTATTGATGGCTACCTGATTGATTTTGGCAAAGAAGAAGAAATTAATACGAGGGTACTTATTTATGAACTGTTAGACTTTGTAGATGATGTTGTTGACCAGTTAGGATCGAGGCACCGGATAAGTTATGTGCATAAAATGCTGGAGCGGGGTACCGGTGCCGACAGGCAGTTAGCAGTGTACGAACAGACGAATGATCTATCTACAGTTGCGGAGTATATTCATTCGCAATTTCTTCATATTAATCCATAGACTTGCTTTTCAAATTTATAAAGTAAAAGCTGCATGTAAAGTGCAGCTTTTACTTTTAATAAACATAATACGATAAGGCTAAACATTGATGCATCAATCTATCACTTTCCGTCCACTTCTTTTATCCATTTTATCACACCATTCATAAATACCTGCTGGTCATCCCACATAGATAAGTGGCTGCCGTTAGGACAATATAAATAGCTGCCATTCTTAACCATTTTGCTTTGCTCTTCCATTGCCTTCGGGTCCATTGTATCATGCTTCGCTCCTATCATTAATGTTGGCACTGCAATCTCGCCTAAACGAGCTTTTATATCCCATGCCGCAAGCCGGCCACTGATGCCAAATTCCGAAGGGCCTTGCATCATAGTGTAGATAACATTATTCGCATGTTTAAAAGAGCGGTTCACAGGGTCTGGAAATTCAGGTAACCGGCATAAATGCTCTGCATAAAAATTAGGCATCAGTAATTCCATATACCGGGGATTACCAAAATCTTTTGCCGCTTCAATCGCTCTGATTTCCGCCAATACTTTAGGGTTCATTTGGGGCGCCAAAACTTCCTCGGCATATTTACCATATTCCGGTGCGCTTGCTACCATGTTAGCTACTATGAGCCCTTTCATATTGTTTTGATATTTTAATGCATATTCCATGGCTAAAATTCCTCCCCATGAATTGCCCAGCAAATAGAAGTTGCTTTTGTCTGCGCCAATGGCTTGCCGTACCTGCTCTACTTCATCCACAAACCGCGGTATAGTCCAAAGGCTGCTGTCAGTAGGTTGATCGGAGTAATAAGAACCTAATTGGTCGTACTCATAAAATTCAAATCCTTCTTTTGGAAAGAAGCTTTCAAAACATTCCATATACTCATGCGTCATTGCAGGGCCACCATGAAGCAATAAAATTTTTATGCGGGGATTGTTGCCAAAGCGTTTGGTCCAAACTTTAAAATTGCCAACCGGGGTTTTAATGGGAATAAGTTTGATGCCGGCTGTCTGTATGCCGGTATCCTGGTAATTAAAATACTCCTTTACCGTAGCAGTCTTATTGCTGTTTGAACCAGTATCTACATTCACTTTACAGGAAATAGCAAGAACAATAGCTGACAGCAGAAAAAGTATTCTCATAACAGTTGTATTTAGCAGCAAAAGTTAGTTGCTTTTTATTTTACTTTGAATGACTATCTATAATTATGAAAAAAAAATTTATCGTCTTTTTGCTATTTGTGAACACGGCTGCATTGGCTCAAAGCCATTCCGACTCTCTTCGCTTTCTCCAGCAAACGGCTACCTTATTCGATCTGAATTTTACGGAAGCCGAAGCAGATTCTTTACAAGGAAATATCTTGCTTTACAAAAGCATTTATAGCCGGATGCATAAGGAACTTCCGAAGAATGATCTTGCATTTCCTTTTGCATTTAACCCGGCGCCTTATGGCTATGTTGTTCCAACCAAGCAGGCAAAAATTGTATGGGATATTCCAGTTTCTACAGCCCTGCCTGCCAATAGAAATGAGTTGGCCTTTTACTCTATCATGCAACTTGCATCGCTTGTAAAAAACAAGAAGATTTCTTCTGTTGATCTAACAAGATTTTTTATTGACCGTTTGAAAAAGTGGGGAGATACCTTACAATCTGTTATTACACTAACAGAAGACCTTGCCATGCAACAAGCCCGGGATGCGGATGCAGAAATTAAGAAGGGAAGGTATCGTGGACCGCTTCATGGTATTCCTTATGGACTGAAAGATTTGTTTGCGGTAAAAGGTTATAAAACAACCTGGGGCACTACGCCGTATAAAGACCAGGTGATTGACGAAGACTCTTATGTTTATACGCAATTAAAGAATGCCGGTGCTGTGTTATGCGCCAAGCTTTCATTAGGTGCCTTAGCCTATAACAATAAGTGGTTTGGCGGCGAAACAAAGAACCCATGGAACCTTCAACTTGGTTCAAGTGGATCTTCAGCAGGTTCTGCATCATCAGTAACTGCAGGGCTATTGCCATTCACTATTGGAACAGAAACTTTAGGTTCTATTATTTCTCCTTCTACCCGTTGCGGTGCAACAGGTTTGCGGCCAACGTTTGGAACCGTGAGTAGAAGCGGTGGAATGGTTTTATGCTGGAGTTTAGATAAGGCCGGCCCCATATGCAGAAGCGCAGAAGATGATGCCATTGTTTATTCTTATATCAAAGGCACTGATGGAAAAGATGCAGGGTCTGTTGATCATGCCTTTAATTACAATGCAAAACGTGATGTAAAAAAGCTACGGTTTGCTTACGCTGAAAATTATTTTAAGCGCCTGCCAAAAGACGCAATGGAATGGGGTGTACTGGAAACATTTAAAAAGATGGGAGTGAATGTGCAGCCGGTAATTTTTCCAGATTCAGCAGTGTACCCATTTAATATGGTAAGCATTATCTTGAATGCAGAATCTGCGGCGGCTTTTGATGAACTAACCCGAACAGACAGAGACTCTTTAATAGAAAGGCAGGATAAAGATTTCTGGCCAAACTCATTTCGTGCAGCACGGTATATTCCGGCTGTTGAATACATCAATGCCAATCGCTATCGTTCAAGGTTAAGCAAACAGGTACAGGAGTTTATGAAGAACTACGATGTAGTTATTGTTCCAACATTTGCAGGCAGCCAGTTATCAATAACCAACCTTACAGGCAACCCTGCTGTTTGTATGCCTATGGGTTTTAACCAGCGTGGCCTGCCACAAAGCATTACGTTTATTGGCAACTTGTATGATGAGGCTTCGATACTGGAGGCTGCAAAAGCTTACCAGGATAAAACAGAGCATAATAAAAAGCATCCTGAAAAATTCTTGAAGTAAAACCAATGGCAGTGAATAGGCACATTCACTTTAGTGAGGGTTGCTTCCCCTTTAAAAGGGGGCTGAAAGATGCACCTGCTTTCATAAAAACTGTCAGGGGATTTGCACATGAAAAGTTATTTACCATACAATAAGACACTTAAGCAATTCTCCCATGATTTACGAAATCACTCTACATTGGGTGAGATACTACTTTGGCAAAAGCTGCGAGCAAGAAGCATGATGGGCTATCAATTTGATCGTCAGAAGCCGCTTGAAAATTTTATAGTTGACTTTTATTGCCAGGCTTTAAAACTGGTGATTGAAATTGATGGTGGCTATCATAACAATAAAGAAGTGCATGAAAATGATTTGTTGCGAGAAGCAGAGTTGAAGAATTGGAGATTGAACTTTTTAAGGTTTGGAGAGATGGAAGTAAGAACTCAAATACAGAATGTTCTTCTATCTATTGAGGCTTATGTTCATGTCTTTGAAAGTACGCATCCTGATTGCCTTGCACATAAGGTGAGGAAGGTGAAACCTATGGAGGCGAATCCCCCAACAACCTTTCCGAAAGAATAAAATACTTTGCCCCCTCTAAAAAGGAGGAGGCAACCAGTCTTATACACAACCATTTTATGAAACAATTCTTATTACTTATTTCTACTCTTCTTTCTTCGATTGTTTTGTTTTCACAAAAGAAACAAGCTGACCTTATTTTATTTAATGCAAAAGTTTATACGGTTGATGCGAAGTTTTCTACGGCTTCAGCGATGGTGATTAAAGATGGGAAAATTGCGGCAACGGGTAATAGCAAAAGTTTATTAGCCCAGTATGATGCAAACGAGAAAATAGATGCAAAAGGCAAGTTTATTTACCCTGGATTTAATGATGCACATGCTCATTTCTTAGGGTATGGCTTAGGACTACAAACCGCAGATTTGGTTGGCACCGAAAGTTGGGAAGAGATTCTTACAAAGCTGACAGAGTTCAGCAAACTAAAAAATATAGAAGCAAACAGTTGGATCGTTGGACGTGGCTGGGACCAGAATGATTGGCAAACGAAAGAGTTTCCTACAAAAGAAAAATTAGATGTTCTGTTTCCAAATAATCCTGTTTTTTTAACCCGTGTTGACGGCCATGCAGCTATAACAAACCAAAGAGCTTTAGACCTTGCCGGCGTTACTATCAACACTAAACAAACCGGTGGACAAGTAGAACTAAAAGACGGAAAGCTGACCGGTATATTGGTAGATAATGCAGTGGATCTGGTTTCTGCAAAAATCCCATCGCCTTCTGCCGACCAGTTAATTTCTGCATTAAAAGATGCGCAGGAAAACTGTTTTGCAACCGGTCTTACCAGTGTAGCAGATTGTGGTGTGGATTATATGACCGTCAAACTAATGCAACTCCTGCAACAGAAGGGCGATCTCAAAATGCGCATCTACGCTATGCTTAGCGATGACCCGAAAAACTTTAATTGGGCAAAACGAAATGGTAAGATCAAAACGCCATCGCTTAATGTTTCATCCTTTAAGGTATATGCAGACGGTGCACTTGGTTCACGTGGTGCCTGCCTGCTTCAACCTTATACAGACAAACCGGAATGGAGCGGCTTTTTATTAAGTAGTCAATCACATTTTGATTCTGTGGCAAAAGTTATTTACAACATGGGTTGGCAAATGAATACACATGCTATTGGCGACTCAGGTAACAGGGCTATCCTAAACATTTACGGTAAATATTTAAAAGGTAAAAATGACCGTCGCTGGAGAATAGAACATGCGCAGGTTGTTAATAAGGCTGACTTTAAATTATTCGGTAAATACAATATTGTTCCGTCGGTGCAACCAACACATGCAACCTCCGATATGTATTGGGCAGAGAAAAGGTTAGGTGCCGAAAGAGTGAAAGGTGCTTATGCTTTTAAAGACCTATTAAAACAAAATAGTTGGATACCATTGGGAACCGATTTTCCAGTAGAAGACATCTCTCCTTTTAAAACTTTTTATGCAGGGGTATTCCGTATAGATGCCAAAGGTTTCCCTGATGGAGGCTACCAAATGGCAAATGCTTTAAGCCGGCAAGAAGCTATCAGGGGCATGACCATTTGGGCCGCAAAAGCCACTTTTGAGGAAAGCGAAAAAGGTAGTTTGGAAAAAGGCAAGTACGCTGATTTTATTATCCTTGATAAAGACCTGATGGCTATTGATGCAAAAGATGTCCTAACTACATCCGTACTGGCAACGTATATTGGTGGTGAAAAAGTTTACTCTAAAAAATAGTTCATGAAAACAAATAGTTTACTGCTCCTCCTTCTTTGTGTGATGATCTTTGGTTTCAACCGGCAAGTAAAAAAGAAGATCATTTTCTTTGGCGATTCCATTACTCAGGCAGGTGCTGATCCAGGGGGATACATCAAAAAAATGGATTCAATTCTAACGCAAAAAAACATAGCTAACAAGTACGAATTAATTGGCGCCGGCATAAGCAGCAATAAAATTTATGACCTCTATTTACGTATGGAGGAAGATGTGTTGGCTAAGGCGCCCGATGCAGTTGTCATCTTTATCGGTGTAAACGATGTTTGGCACAAAAGAACATCGGGCACAGGTACCGACCCTGATAAATTTGAAAAATTTTACAATGCCATTATTAAAAAACTGAAGGATAAAAGTATCGCTGTTTACATCTGCACACCGGCAGCTATTGGCGAAAAAACAGACTTTACAAATCCCCTGGATGGTGACTTAAATAATTATGCAGCTATCATCAGAAAGATTGCTGCGGCTAACAACTGTCCGCTTATAGACTTACGGCAAGCTTTTCTGGATCACCTTAAGACAGCCAATCGCGATAACAAAGATCGGGGGACACTTACAACAGATGGCGTTCACTTAAACGTAGCAGGAAATATTTTCGTTGCACAAAAAATGATTGCGGTTCTACAGCAGAGTTTTATCAAATAATTGCAGTTCACTTCCTTGTACAAAACAGTTTCCGCCACACCTATGTTTTATCAGTGGGTGTCAACCTTGCCTTGATGATAACAGTAACACGACAATGGTTTAAATTCTGTTCTTTAATTGCAAACCTTTCTACATCTATTACCCAAAATGATGAAAAAGAGTGGGGAAATAATGCCGTGATAGAATGTTTCGGCCTTGTTGAACTTAGCTGGAGTATTACTATTTAACTTTTGTTGTGTCACTCACTTATACGTTTGTGTCGCTGTTGGGCAAATACAACTTCCTGTCTTATTCTTACCAGCTTAAGCTCAAGGCTTTTCCCTAATTCTTTTTTGCTTTATAAGGATAAACCATTAACGAAGAGGTATTGCTTCAACAATTTAAGAAAGCTATCTTGCCACCCGAAGTTTATGGCAAATGACTTGCTATATGCTTAGCTCAGAAATTAATTATGATCAGAGTAGCGATTTTAGATTTAAACGAAGGCCAGCCCAACCAGGGCATGAGGTGCATCAGGCAAATTGTTGATGAGTGGAGCGAGTTTCATGGTATAGAAATAGAAAGGGATGAATTTGATGTCCGGGTTAAAGGCGAAGTACCCAATCTTGATTATGACATTTACATTTCCAGTGGCGGCCCCGGATCCCCATTGGAAAGCAAAGGCTCTGCATGGGAGAAAGCCTACTTCCATTGGCTGGAACAAATAGAACAATGGAATGCAGGCAATGAGAACGATATCAAGAAATACGTCTTTTTTATTTGCCATTCTTTCCAGTTGGTTTGCCGTCATTATGCAATTGGCAATATTAGTAAGCGCAATAAAACTTCTTTTGGCGTTTACCCGGTGCATGTAACATTAGAAGGCCAGCAAGACATTGTGTTCAAAGGTTTGCCCGACCCGTTTTATGTAGTGGATAGTCGCAGTTACCAGGTAACTTCTCCAGACTTTCAAAAATTAAATATGCTGGGCAGTACTATTTTGTGTATAGAGAAATACCGCCCGCATTTGGAATTTGAACAAGCCGTAATGGGAATTCGGTTTAATGAGTATATGGCAGGTACGCAGTTTCATCCCGAAGCGGATGCCATTGGTATGAGCATGTACCTGCAAACGGAAGAAAAAAAGAAAACTGTGATTGAAAACTTCAGCGAAGAGAAATGGGTGAGTATGGTATCGCAGCTAAATGATCCGGATAAAATCATGTGGACGTATGCACATATTCTTCCTAACTTTTTAAGCGAAGCTGCACAACAATTTCGGGAAGGCCAGATGGCTTAATCATTTTTCTTAAACTCCAGTGCAACACCAGCATAGCGCAATACCTTTTTTGTTTCGTCAAATTCGAAATACATTTTTACATACGATGTATAAGCAGGGCTTAGATAGACTACATTTTCTTCAAACTTGAGGGATTTGATTCTTTTAAGCCTTGCCAATGACCAGGCAGATGTTATCAGGTTGTCATGAATAACAAACCTACCTGCAAAAGGTGTAGCCGGGGAGAACTTTAGTGCCCGTTTCACCAGGTCAAAGCTTACTTGTTTTAAAGAAGAATCCTGGGGGGCGAAATAAACGAAAAGGCCAAGGCTATCATACGTCCAGATGGTGTTGGCCAACAAAAAAATCCTGTCAGGCTTGCCTATTAAACTGTCAATAACAGCCATGGTGGTTTCCCTTGTGATTTTATGCCGGTTGATGAAAAAGCCTTTGCTGTTAACTTCTACTTTTTGAGCAGTAACAGTAAATACAAGAGAAAATATAAGGCAGGCAAAGAGTACAATTTTTTTCATTCTCATTTGTTGACCACTACTAAAATAAAAAAAGCCCCGCAAAGGCGGGGCTTAAATATTTTTTAGTAATTTATAGTACCCTGTTTAAAATTGCCAGGCTGCTTTGCTCCTCATTTGCTTATTGCCAGGTTGCCTATTGCAAATAGGTATTAGTTACTACAACCTAAATATTCACAAAGCTTCTTCTCCAAATCTTCACCGCGCAAATCTTTCGCAACGATCTTACCATTGGGATCAATTAAAAAATTTTGCGGAATAGACTGTACACGATATAGTTGAGCTACAGCATTGTTCCAGGATTGCAGGTCACTAACATTTGTCCACGCCAGTTTATCCTTCTCAATTGCTTTAACCCAGGCTTCTTTTTGCTGATCAAGCGATACGCCCAAAACTGTAAAATTCTTATTCTTGAATTTATTGAAGGTTTTTACCACGTTAGGGTTTTCCATCCGGCAAGGCTTGCACCAGCTTGCCCAAAAATCTACTAAAACATATTTACCCTTGAAAGATGAAAGAGAAACCGGTTTATCGCTGATGTCGTTTTGTGTAAACTCTATGGCATTACTTCCAATGGCGCCCACCTTTGCATAAGAAATATAGCTGGCGATTTCTTTACCGCTTTGCGATGCTTTCAACGCTTCATCAAGGCTGTTAAACCGCTGTTCTACTTCTGCAATATTTTCGTTAGACTGCATGGTTACCGAAATAACAAAAAGCGATACATACGATGATTTGCGGGAGGTGACAAATCGTTCAACTTCGCTGTGCAGCTTCGCCACTGCTTTTGTATATTGATCCATCAACCCAGCTTTCCTAGCTTCCGGCGCCTGGTTTAATTCTGCAGCAATCGCATTCAGGTTTCCAAATAAAGGATTAAAGGTTTGTTCAAAAACAGTAAAATCTTTTTGCGATGCGGAACCTTCTATCTTAATGTTTTTTATATCGGCCTTTGTACCTGTGATTTTTATGTCGGCGTTTTCAAGAAACAAATAACGGGCTTGTTCTTTACCCAATGTAAGCCAATACAATCCCGGCTCGGGAACAGAACCATTTATAGTAAATAGGCCATTCTTTAATTCACCTGTTGCAATTGTTTTATCACCACGGGTAGTGGTAATCTTTACTTCTCCATCGGCTATGTCCTTAACATTACCGGTAATTCTAAACCCATTCGCCATCAAGGCCGTTGCCTGCTTTGCAGATATTGCATCTCCGTCGCCTTTAATCTGTCCAAAAGACAAAAGCGGAAGAAGTAAAAATGGAAGAAGATTTTTCATGTTTATTTGGGTTGATGGCGGTCTTGTAAAACTTTTATTACATCGGCCAAAGTACAGTTTTTCGCTTGCAATAATACAATGTAATGAAACAGCAAATCGGCGGCTTCCCCTAAAAATAACGCTTGGTTAACGTCCTTTGCTTCTATCACCATTTCCACGGCTTCCTCTCCCACTTTCTGCGCAATTTTGTTAATGCCTTTACTAAAAAGTTGCCGTACATACGAGGTTTCATCTTCACTATTCCGGCGCAGGGCAATGATTTGTTCTAAGTAAGATAGAAAGTCTTCTTTATGATTTTTTTCCATCCAGCAGGTATCGGCACCCGTATGGCAAACCGGCCCGGTGGGCTCGGCTTTTATCAATAAAGAATCCTTATCACAATCTAATAAAATCTGGCGGAGCTTTAAATGGTTACCGCTTTCCTCTCCTTTAGTCCAAAGTCTTTTTTTCGATCGGCTGTAAAAAGTAACCAGCCCTGTCTCTTCCGTTTTTTTTAAAGACTCAGCATTCATAAACCCAAGCATCAACACTTTTTGCGTGTTGTAATCCTGTACTATCGCCGGCACTAAACCATCCTTATATTTTTTAAAATCAACATCCATATACAATCAAAGATAAAAGTAGTACAGGTCACAAAAAAGGGACGCACTACTTGCGTCCCTTTTATAAATATTGATTTATATTTTTTAAGCAGCCAGAGCCTTATTCACCAGTTCCGCCGCTTCACTCAACTGAATAGCCGATTGTACTTTTAACCCGCTTTCATCGATCAGTTTTTTTGCTTCTTCCGCATTGGTTCCCTGCAGACGAACAATAATTGGAATTGTAATATTGCCCATGTTCTTGTAAGCATCAATAACACCTTGCGCCACACGGTCGCAACGGACAATACCACCAAAAATATTAATGAGGATCGCTTTTACTTTCGGGTCTTTCATAATTATGCGAAAGCCTGCTTCCACCGTTTGCGCATTGGCGGTACCACCCACATCCAAAAAGTTGGCGGGCTCACCACCACTTAGTTTGATCATATCCATGGTAGCCATGGCCAGGCCGGCACCGTTAACCATGCAACCAACATTGCCGTCAAGCTTCACAAAATTCAAATTGAACTTGCCTGCTTCCACTTCGGTTGCGTCTTCTTCACTTACATCACGCAGGTTGGCGAGATCGGGGTGGCGCATCAGTGCATTATCATCCAAACTCATTTTACAATCCACTGCTACAATTTTATCATCGGATGCTTTAAACAACGGATTAATTTCCAGCATAGCGCAATCTAAACCCACGTAAGCATTGTATAAATTGGTTACAAACTTTACCATGTTCTTAAACGCATCGCCCTTTAACCCAAAATTGAAAGCAATTTTACGGGCCTGGTATCCGCCTAAGCCACCACCGGGATGAACCCATTCTTTAAAAATTTTTTCCGGCGTGTTATGCGCTACCTCTTCTATATCCATCCCGCCTTCGGTGCTGTACATGATTACGTTTTGCCCTTTTGCTCGATCCAACAAAATAGAGAGGTAAAATTCTTTACGTTCACTTGGGCCATCGTAGTACATGTCCTGGGCTATCAAAATTTTGTTCACTACTTTTCCCGCTTCACCCGTTTGAATAGTAACCAAAGTACCGCCCAGGATTTTAGAAGCGATGTCAGTCACTTCGTCCAGGTTTTTTATCACTTTTACACCGTTGACACCGGTTTCTTTTACCTTTCCTTTACCCCGGCCACCCGCATGTATTTGCGCTTTAATAACAGCGAATGGGCTTCCGTAAGTTGTCTTTATCTGGCGATATGCTTCTTCAGCCTCATGGGGGGTGCTGGCAGCCATGCCTTCCTGTACCGGAACACCATAATTTTTTAGCAGCTCTTTTGACTGATACTCGTGCAAGTTCATGAATCAAAAATTTTGTGTGGACAAAGATAGAGGGGAGAAAGCAAGTAGCAAGTACCAAGTAGCGAGTAGCCGCTTAAATTCAAAGACTCATCAAAGTCGCTATTAAACTTTACGGATGAAGAAAGAACATTAAATAGGAAAGTTTAAACAAGAAGGGTACTCGCCACTCGGTACTTGCTACTAAAAGAAATTATCCAGCGATTTTAAGCTGATGGGCTTTTCCCATATGGTTAGCTTGGCGCCATCAAGTTCGGTAGGCATAGTTGGCCTGAAAGCGCTGATCAAATGATACTGAACTTCGGGAAAGCGATGAAACATTTCAGGGAGCTTGTCCCACCCCAGTCCATCCGGCAGGTTATAGTCAATAAATAAATAATCGGGGGCGGGAGTAAGGCCGTTAAGCCGCGACATGCCGTCGGTTAGCGTATGAGCTATATAAACTTCGTAGTTCTTACGAAGAAAATAGGTCTTCATCAGCAGACATAAATCCACTTCGTCATCTATTATTAAAACCTTTTTCCTTGTAGTCATAGCTCGTCAACAATGCTTTAGTTGCTTAATTATCATACCAAATATTTCCAGCCTTATGTGTTACTGCCCAAAACGTAAAAATAGAGGTTATGTAGATTTTTATACATTGTTTTATTTATAGCCTAACCGTTATCCTTTACTTTGGTACGATTATTTAAACGATAAGGAAAATAATTACTCATTTTAAACAGTAAGTATATGAGCTCAAAAACAAAATTGGTATTAGGTTTAGTAGGTGCTGCCGCCGCTGGTGTTATAGTTGGTTTATTATTAGCACCTGAAGCCGGAGCTGATACCCGTAAAAAAATTACTAGTACCGCAGGCGATTGGACCAGTCATTTAGGTGACTTGTTTTCAAGCGCTAAAGATGAAGCGGCCAACCTTAAGTCGAAAGGTAGTAAAGCTGCATCTTCTGCTGCTAACCGCTTTAACGAGGTTAAAGAAAGTTACAGCTAAACCCCTTTTACCAGCCCTGCCAAGGCAGGGTTGCTTCTTTTCAAATTTCTCTTATGGACGATCTGAAGACCCAAGCCGCTCATTTAAAAGATCACGTAAGTGAGTATGTACAAAGTACTGTACAGCTGGCAAAAGCAAAAGCAACTAAAGGCGCTTCCAATGCTGCAGCCGGTGCTGCAATTGGAATTACTACACTTGTGTTAGGCTTATTTTTCCTGGCCTTTCTTTTTACAGCGCTTGCCTGGTGGTTGGGTAGTTTACTAAATAGCCCCGCATTGGGTTTTTTATGTGTAGCAGGTTTATTCCTGCTTCTTATTATTTTACTTTTTGCACTGCGTAAGAAAGTGATTGTCCCTTTAATTCGCAATGCTATCATCAGCGCTATTTATGACTAAAAAGATAAGTACATACGAGGATCTTCTTCAGGAAGAACAACGTTTAACAGCACAATTATCATCTTACAAAGAGCTTATAAAAGATGATATTGATGGCATTAAGCAAGGCCTCAACCCGTTTAAACAAGTTGCTAAAACAGTGCGGAGCTTATTTACACGTGGCGATAATGGCCCGCTGCTAAACTTCGGTATGAATTTCGGGCTTGATGTATTTTTGAAAAAGGTGTTATTAGGCCGTGCCAGCTGGGTTACTAAAGTAGTAGTGCCTTACGTGATAAAAAACTATGCATCGCACCTTATCACTGAGGATCAGCGTAGAAACGTAGCTAAATCAGTAAGTAAGTTTCTAACGAAGTTTATGATGAAGAAAAAGACAGAGCCCTTCGAAGCAGCACCTCCTGCTACACCTATGTACTAATGAAACTGGCTGGATACTGTAATTGGATTATTCATCTCTCATCTAATACCTTTTATATGAGTATAGAAAATGGTGGCCCCCGCATTAAAGAAGAAAATACTGAATCAACGTTTGAAACAATGCCTGATGTTACACCACGACGGGAAGGCGGCGATGATGCTTTAGCTGAAACCAATCCGTCGGATAGCCGGTTGGATGAATTCGTTATTGTAAATGAACAAAGAGAAAATAAAATTGTTAACTCTCCTTCGCAAACAGAAGTGCATACAAGCGAAGTGGAAAATACTGTTGATGGATCTTAGACAGGATATGCTACAGAAGAAAAGAATTCTTAACCTATAGAAAGGAACTATGATTACTGGTCTCCCGGCAGTGTAAATATTGGCGGATGTGAAAAAGGTTGTCGGGAGATTTTATTCAAAAATTAGTTTTTATAATATAAGAAGTTGGATTTAAAGATGAGGATACCTGGATATGTTTCAGGTATTTTTTTGTTTATGATAGAGAGAGATTTGAGTATCTTTTAAGCCTTAGGTAAGTTAGCGATAGGTGGTGTGCAGTAAGGTTTGAGGAATTAGTTCTACTAAGGTTAGTTTAATTAAAAATGCTGGGTTTGTAAGCACCCAAAAGACAGTAGGTTTTTTCTCTGGAGCATTGAACCCAATAGATGCTGGCTTCCCATTTTTCTACAAAAAGCTTAAACCTAATATTGACAATAAGAGATTTCTGATCCTTGGTCATCGGTCCAAAAAGACGAGGTTATCTTCTTCCTTCTTTCTTTGAAAATAGAATAAGATTGAGTTTGCAATAAACCTTTTGCACAGCATGTTTAAACTGCCTTACCACAGGCTAATTTTAAATGTTGACAATATCGGCATGCAGCTAATTCGTAGAATTGCTTCCACAGCCAAGCCTGGTTTTGCAATAAGTGGAAACTATTAGAAAAAGCATTTGTAAAATCAGCATTTCATAAAGGGCTGATATTCATCAATGAAGGGACTCATTTGAAGATTAATTTTTTTTGGAGCCACACTTGTTTTTGCTTTGTGCGTTTAAATCAGAACCAAGATGATCAATCAACATTTAGCACAAAAACAAAGGCTTAAAATTTTACCACAGCAAATTCAGCTGCTGAACTTTTTTCATCTGAATACCTTGGAGTTAGAACACCGGATCACCCAGGAGATAGAAGATAATCCTTTGCTGGAAGACCAGAAAAATGATTTTGACACCGATGTAGAAAAATTTAATAAGGATAGCGTACAGGATTACCAGGATTGGGAAGAATATGTGTACGATGACATACCTGATTACAAAGCGGAATACGGAAATTTCCTTCATAACGATAAGCTCCCTGAACGGCCTATCACTAACAGTTTCGATTACCGTTCCTCAATTAAAGATCAGTATAAGCTAACTTCCACTGATGCGGCTGAAATTGAGCTTGCAGAATTTATTATTGATTCGCTTAACGACAGCGGCCTTATGGAACAAAGCCTGCAAAGTTTAGCAGAGGATCTTTCTTTTAAGCGCAATAAATGGATTGAGGAAGACAGCCTTCTTTATGTTCTGAAAAAAATACAGGCACTGGAGCCTGTGGGGATAGGTGCAAGAAGCATCAAAGAATGTTTGCTTATTCAGCTATACCGGCTAAATACAAAACGTCCTGATGTAAAAACGGCAGTTAAATTATTGGAAGAGCATTTTGCCGATTTGCATCATCGCAACATGGACAAAATAAAAGCACATTTAAAAATTGATGAAGACGAATTAAAGATTGTACTCACCTTAATTGCTTCTTTAAAAATGCGGCCCGTTTGCGAACTTCAGGAAGGCGTAAACAGCAACCAGAATATCTTACCAGATTTTGTTATTACCCGCAATGCAGATGTAATTGAAGTGCATTTGTACCGGCAACGTTCCGAAAGTTTGAATATTAATTCTACCTGGAAGGAAATGGCTGAGAACAATGCTAAAGTAACTACCGATAAATCTGCCGTACAGTACATAAAAAATAAGCTGCAATCGGCGCAGTGGTTCATTCATGCTGTGCAGCAAAGAGAATCTACAATGATCAAGATCATGAAATCAATCGTGCATCTCCAATACGATTATTTCATGACAGGTGATATCAACCTGCTCAAACCTATGATCTTAAAAAATATAGCCGAGATGGTAGGCGTGGATATTTCAACCGTATCCCGTATCACCTGTAATAAATATGCCGAATCGCCTTTTGGTTTACTACTGTTGAAAGACCTGTTTACCGAAGGAATCGCCAATGAAAAAGGACAGGTGATCTCAAACAAAGTAATTCAATCAGCGATAGAAGAAGTCATTCTAACAGAAGACAAGCATAACCCCTACACCGACCAGCAATTGGTTAAGATTCTTTCTGAAAAAGGGTTCTCCGTAGCCCGCCGCACCGTAGCCAAGTACCGGGAGCAATTACAAATTCCCGTATCACATGTTCGCGGCTTATGGGCATAAAACTATAAATTCGCATTTTTAAAATACTTCGTTTACATGCAAACCATTCTGATCATTGATGATGACCGTGACATTTGTTTACTGCTCAAGCGATTTCTTACCCGTCATAATTACGAAGTGCTGGAATCGTACAGCGGCAAAAAAGCTCTGGAACTTTTAGAAGAAACCGAGCCTGATTTAGTGATGTGCGATTTCAGGCTGGAAGACATGGAAGGAAACACATTGCTTGGAAAAATAAAAGAGAAATACCTGCACCTTCCGGTGATTATCATGACTGGCTACAGCGATATAAAAATTGCAGTGGAGGTGATGAAGATGGGTGCCTTTGATTATATCACCAAGCCCCTCTTTCCCGATGAAATTTTAGTTACTATTAAGAAAGCATTGGAAGCGCCGGCGCAGGAAAGAGACACCATCAGGCATGAAAGAAAAATGACTGAAACAGAAAAACCAAAAGCTACGGCAGCACCTGTTAAAGGCCCGGCTATTACTGTTTCAGGTGAATATATTTTTGGCGATACAACTGTATTCCGCCAATTGCTTCAACAAATTGACTTAGTAGCGCCTACTAATTACACTGTAATAATTCATGGCGAAAGCGGTAGCGGAAAAGAAGCGATTGCACAAGAGATACACAAACGCAGCAAGCGTAAATCGAAACCATTTGTAGCCATTGATTGTGGAGCGTTATCGAAAGAGTTAGCCGGCTCCGAATTATTTGGCCATGAAAAAGGTTCCTTCACCGGCGCCCTAAATCAAAAGAACGGAAGCTTTGAATTAGCCAATGCAGGTACCATTTTCTTAGATGAAATTTCCAACCTTTCTTACGAGATACAAATTTCCTTGCTTCGTGTAGTGCAGGAAAGAAAGATGCGTAGAATTGGGGGAGTGAAAGATATTGACCTGGATGTTCGTATTATCATCGCCTCTAACGAAAGGTTGTGGGATGCAGTTAGAAAAGGAAAATTCAGGGAGGATCTTTATCATCGCTTTAATGAATTCAGCATTGACATTCCGCCACTGCGCCAGCGCCCCGAAGACGTGTTGCTATTTGCCAATCACTTTTTACAGCAAACAAACATCGAGCTTGGAAAAAATGTACGCCGCCTGAGTAACGATGTGGAAAATATTTTTAAAAATTATGTGTGGTATGGTAACCTGCGTGAGCTGAAGAATGTTATAAAAAGGGCTACGCTTTTATCAGATGGTGAAGAAATAGAAGCAAGCGCTTTGCCTTTCGAAATTTCCAACTTCAATAAGCTGCAGTTTGATAAAGGACCGCAGATTGAATCAGTGACTAATTCGTACAACTCGGCTTCCAGCATTTATGCGCCTGCATCGGTGGCTACACCTGTGGCCGTAGAAGAAGTTGAGGAACCGCTACGTTCAATGTCGGAAACCACACTGAAAGGCGCCAGCATAGATGCCGAATATGAAATGATTTTAAAGGCCCTTAAAAAAGTAAACTTCAATAAAAGTAAAGCTGCCAAGCTGCTGAATATCGACAGAAAAACGCTGTACAATAAAATGAAGCAGTACCAGGAATTTAATAATCAATAAGCATTTGTAATGCCCGCTACCAACTCACGACAGGCTAAACCGGCTCTACCAATTGCTTTCATAGACTCTTCTGCAAAAGGCCTTTGCAATGCCAATATAGTATTACAAAACGCTATGCGGAAATTGGAGCCCGAAGTAAAAAATCTTTTCCTTCTTCGTTGCGATGAATTACCCTTTGTACTGGGAGATGAAGAAAGCATTGAAACGGTTTTCCTGGAGTTAATTCAAATGATCGCCGAAAAAAACGACACGGCAACAAAAATGTATCTGCACATTAAAACAGCAATTGATGATACTGAAGCGATACAGGCTTTTAAGCAAAATGGCTTTAGCCGGTATTTCATTCAGTTTCATACCAATATGACGCCCTGTGAAGAATGGATAAAAACTTCGGAACAAAAGATTTCTGACCTTAATACATTGCTGGCTCCTTTTGCCGGCAACCTGGCACTTAACCCATTAAAAAATTCGGGCTGTATCCTTTCTGTTGCCTTGCCCGGTAAATTATAGCCTTTTATGGAGTCTCCTTTGCCCCGTTTAGTACGTGTATTAATTATTGATGATGATGAAGACGACTTCTTCATTACATCGGAATACCTGAAAAGCATACAGGAGTACCAGCTTCAAATTGACTGGAGCTACAAGTTTAACGATGCGGTAGAACGATTACAAAAGAGAAGCTATGATATGTACTTTGTTGACTATCGCTTAGGCGCTAAAACCGGCCTTGACTTCTTAAAGGAAGCGGTAGCGATAGGATCGGAAGAACCGATTGTTTTACTAACAGGTAAGGGTAATAAAGCTGTGGATATTGAAGCCATGCAAATGGGTGCTACGGATTACCTTATTAAAACAGAACTTACTACTGAAAAGCTGGAAAGGTGCATCCGCTATTCGATGGAGCGTACCTCTTACTTAAAAGCACTGCGGGCTAATGAAACAAAATACAGGGGCATGTTTGAGCTGTCGAAAGATGCTGTCTTTATCGCTGATGAGAACCTGAAATTTAAAGATTGTAACCCCGCCACTTCTAACTTATTAGGCTATACAAAAGAAGAATTAGGAAAGCTGTCCGTTTATGATTTGATAGCGGATGAATACAATAAGGACCTGCTTCAAAAACTGATGAACCGGGATGGGCACCTGGCTGACCTGGAAATAGACTTAATAACTAAAGAGGAAGATAAAAAAACCTGCGTACTGTCAACCACCGCCACCAATGATAAAGATGGCACTTTCTTCCAGGGGCTTCTTCACGACATTACAAATTTGCGAAGAGTAGAGAAAGCCAACCTGATGGTAGAAAAACTAGGAGCCACCGGCAGGCTCGTTCGTATACTGGCGCATGAAGTACGTAACCCGCTCAACAATATTAATATGTCGGTTGAGCAAATCGTACACAGCGTTGCCGAAAGTGAAGACACGACTTTGTTTCTTGACATCATCCAGCGAAACAGCAAACGGATAGGCGACATCATTACAGAGTTATTAGATACAGCAAGGCCCACCGAACTTACATTTGAAAATCATACGCTACAGAGCATCATGGATGAAGCAATTGCTGAAGCCCTTGACCGTATTACTTTACAGCATATCAACATGCAGGTAAAATATACCAATGCTCCCTGTTATGTAATGGCGAACAAAGAAAAACTGCGCATCGCTTTTTTAAATATTGTCATTAATGCTGTGGAAGCGATGGAGCCGGGAGAAGGAACATTAACCCTCACCATTGATACAGTCAAAACTTCACATGTCGTCACCATAAAAGACAATGGCTGCGGCATACCGGAAGAAAATCTTTCACGTTTATTTGAACCTTATTTTACGTCGAAAAGAAATGGTATGGGATTAGGGCTGGCAGCCACGCTCAACATTTTGCAATCGCATAAAGCTAATGTCGATGTAACATCTGTGCTTAAAGGCGGCACCACATTCACTATTATTTTCCCCGGTGCAGATCCGGTGCTTTAGTCAACAATTGTATTTCGCTTACTGTGCATCAGGTGATAAATAATGCCGCCTGCAAAAGGAATTGCAATGACTGCTATACGCCAAAATTTACGCTGACTACCTTGCAGAGTATTGGTGGTTTGAACTTCAAAAATGCTCCAAATCCAGCTAACAATAGCCAGAACTGCAGCAGCAATACTTAAAATATCTCCTACCGAATTATCACGGTTAGAGCGAAAGCCAATAGATACTAAACCAAGAATAATTGCTACGATTGCCAGTATAAAGTTTGGATGTTTAATGTTTGCCATAGTACTAAATTTACTTTCTTCCAAGGTCCATGGGTTCAGCTTCAGATAATGTTTAGGCTAAATTTCTATGCCACTTAACTACTATGGCGCAATTCTTAATCAAACGTCTAGCCGTGACAATGGTATCTCTTTTGCCTCCTGTTTTAAAATAAAAACAGCCGTTGATTTCGGCCGTATGCCATGACCGCTTTCCAGTGCAAAAGCACGGGTGAACTCTGCACCATAATAAAGGATCAGCGAAGAATAATACACCCAGGTAAGAATAACGATGATGGACGCCGCAGTGCCATAGTTAACTCCCAGTTTAGATTTGCCGAGATAAATTCCTATTAAATATTTACCTGCCAAAAAAAGCAGGGCCGTAAATGCAGAGCCAACCAGTGCATCACGCCAGGAAATGACCGCATCGGGCAGCACTTTATAAATGACCATAAAGAACCCGGTAATTACTACTATGAGCAATACAATATTTACGGTGCTTATAAAATAAACGGTACCATTTGGAAAGCTTAGTGTTAGCCTGTCGCCCAACAAAGTAAGCAGTGTGCTGGAAATTAAGGTTATGATCAGTAAAAGACCCAGGGTTAATACGAGCACAAAAGAAAGAGCCCGGTTGATTAAATATTTTAACCAGCTCTTCTTGGGTTTAGCTTTTACCGACCAAATAAAGTTGATAGAGCCTTGTATTTCGGTAAAGATCCCGGTGGCACCGATAAACAGAATAACAGCGCCGATGATGGTTCCTATCGCGGTGTTATGCGATTGCTGCACATTAGCGATAATGTCCTGTATAGTGAGGGCGACATCGCTGCCAACCAGCGATTGTATTTGTGTATAAACCTTGCCCTGTACGGCATCGCGGCCAAAGATGGAACCTACAATCGTAATTACAATAATAAGCAATGGCGCTACTGCGAATATGGTATAATAGCTTAACGAAGCCGCCAGCTTAAAACAATTATCTTCTGAAAAATTATCGCCGGCCCTTGCTAAAATCCGCCAGGCCATTTTAAGTTTTTTCATCTATCGGCTACTTCTTTATATGAAAGTACAGACGGGGAGGGAAAGTCAGAGTTCAAAGTTAAATAACCTGATCACAGTGCTCTGTAATTTATTGGAAAGGGGCACAGGTAAGAAAAAAAATGTCAGCACTAAAGCCAACATCAAAAAAACTCTACGCTTCTGAAAAGCCCATTTTATTTCATGCCGCCAATGTAAAATCACTCATCTTATTAGCACATTCACGGCATACCCGGGCACATTCTTCAAACATGGTTCCTTTTTGCATTTCACACACCTCAGCACATTCTTCGCAAATACCTACACATAGCAGGGCCATATTTCTGCAATTCACCGACCCGGTTTTTAGAGCATGAAAAGTACCCATACAGATGTACGCACATTCATCAAGCACCTTTACTACTTTTTTGGAAAGGAACTTTTTTATAGCCTGAACATCAGTTAACAGGTTCTCACAATTCATCCAGGCATCGAAACAGGCAGTCGTATGAAAAGTTTTAATAGTGATCATCCTTTAGTTAAGTTTTTGGGTCTTTTTTCAATCGCTACATCTTGCATAAAGCGGAAAACATCAGCATCATTATAAGTTTCATAAGAATCAATAAGTGTACCCTTAGTGCCGTCAGCGGCTTCAATTACATATAAAATTGCATGTCACCAGGGCCAGATTCTCCGTCGAAGCGAAGGAAGTTGACAACGTGAATTTCGCCGGGCACATAGGTATATTGCTTACTTAGTAACTCGAGACCATTACCTGTTACTTTAAATCCTCGGTATATCCATCATTTACGATACGGGTAGAACACCAGGCATTTCATCTAAAGCATGCTGTTATTCTGATTCAAGATCATAGTGCCTTGCTTGTTTGGTTAATAAAGAAAATAACCTGCCAATTTTTTTATTTCGTACTCATCCTTTGGCGCAAAAAGGATGAGTATAGATATCCACAAAAAAAATCCTGCAGATGCAGGACTTTCAACAATTTTTATTTCCGGTCATTAGTCAGCAGACTGTAAATCCCGTAACCGCTTTACTTCATCATGGCCGGTTCTTAAAGTAGCTTTCTGGCTTACAATTAAATCACGTAAAGATGGCTCCAGTTCAACATCGGCATTTAGGGCAAGATCATATGCCTTTTGTGCTGCATCCTCTCCAAACTCACAATTCTCTAAAATAGCTTTGCGGTCTTTACCGGTGATAGCAGTTTTTAAATCCATCCACACCCTGTAAATTTTACCTGAGTTGGTGGTACCATCCGCAGGATCTCCACCTAAGCGGCTCACCTCGGTAGTAAGTTCTTGCGAATACTGGCGGCTTTCATTAGTGTAGCGTTGAAACAAAACCTTTAAATCGGCATCGCCATCCTTTAATTCTTCGATAGCTCTTTCATAGCCTACTATCCTGTCATTATTAATTCGTATCAGGTCATTTAAAATGCTTGTTATCTTTTCCATGATTCTTTTTTTTAATAGCGTTAAAAAATCATACCGATGAGAAGCGGATTTGATGATAAGCGAACAGGCAGATGTGAGAATTGAACCATTCATTAATCTTTTAGCATTTTAAATTTTCGGAAAAAATTGATGGTTATGCCTGTGTTAACCTCCAAAGGTTCTTTTGCATATCGGTGTATCAACAGATTTATTTTATGCGGTATTATTTTAGCTGCAATCATTTCATTACTAACCAAAATTCTAATCAAATGGCAAAGTACTCAAAGGGTGCAGGCGAAAAAGTAAAAGAAGCTATGCACGAAAAAAAAGAAGGCTCATTGAAAAGCGGGCGCAGTGGTAAAAAAGTAACCTCCAGCAAACAAGCTATCGCTATCGGTTTATCGGAAGCAAGAAAAGAAGGTGCAAAGATGCCTTCTAAAAAAAGCGCCACAAAGAAAGGCGCAAGTAAAAAAAGTGCAAGTAAAAAAGGAGCATCCACAAAAGGGGCTTCGAAGAAAACTGCCAGCAAAAAAGGCGCAACAAAGAAAGCAGCGGCAAAGAAAAGTTCGGCGGCAGGAGGAAGAAAAAGATAAAAGGTAATGGTTTACAAATGACGGATGGCAGCTTACTTTGACTGACGTCCGTCATACATAAAAACTGCAATTGCTCACACTAAATCCTTCAGGATCTTCATCAGCACTTTTTCCTCCGAAGTAATGCCTGTCAGGTTATCATTCTTCTCTATCACATCTAATTCTTTCGTGTACTTATTCAATGACTTTTCTTCGTACAATTTTATAATGCCGGGATGCACATAATATTTCTTACAAACGGTTCTGGTGTTACCCAACTTACTGCTTACATCATCCAGTGCCGCAAGTATATTCTTTTTGCAGTCGTTATCGCATTGCGGTTCATCAAGAGTACATAAAGCACGTATAATATTTAAAGTGCCCGCCCATGTTCTAAAATCCTTTGCCGTAAACTCGCCGCCGCTAGCCTCTTTAATGTAGCGGTTAACCATGCCCGAATCAACCGTGCGGCGGGTACCATCTGCATCGTAATATTGAAACAATTCCTTACCGGGAATATCCTTGCAATGTTGTACCAGCTTAGCCAGTTTAGGGTTGCGTAAGGTGATGTTGTGATACACGCCTTTCTTTCCTTTAAATGAAAACTTTACCGTGCTGCCGCTAACTTTTACATGGCCGTCTTTTAATGTTGTAAGTCCATAAGAACCATAAAGCTTTTCATAGTCATCGTTGCCGATACGTATGTAGGTTCGCTCCATTAAACTAACAACTGTGGCCAATACTTTTTGTTCATTTAATTCTTTCCTGGCCAAATCTTCTTCCACTTTCAAACGAATAGAAGGCAGAAGCTTGCCAAACTCAAACAGACGGTGAAACTTTGTTTCATTGCGTAAGACTTGCCATTGGGAATGATAGCGGTATTGCTTTCTTCCTCTTACATCAAAACCCGTAGCCTGTATATGTCCTGATTCATCAGGGCAGATCCAAACGGAGGTCCATGCCGGGGGAATCCCTAACTTTTTTATACGTTGTAAAATAGCAGCATCTTTTACAGTTTTGCCCTTATACGTATAAGTAAAGCTGTCACCTTTTTTTGCACGGCTGATCCCTTCTTCCTTATCATTAACATATATTAGATCTGCTGCTTTAGCCGACTCCGAATAGTCTTTATCAATCTTTAGAATCTGTTTGTGCGACAGTTCTGATGTAATTGCTTCCATAATTTATTTATGTACTGACTGCTAGTTTTTCTAATCTTAAATGAGACATAGTTTATGTACGTTTTGACTCTTTCTTAGAGATTGCTGAATATGAAGTACTACTAAAAACAATAGAAGAATCTGTAGTATTTATGCATTTCATGGCCATCTTTTCGAACCTTAGTTTAAACCAGTCTTTTTAGTATCATCATACTCCATAAAGACCTGTTCAGTTACGTAACGGAGAGAATTACCACGATCTAACCCTTATGATTGTGAGTTTACGTTTATAAAGAAAAAGCCAGACCAAATTGCGCCGGCTTTAAACTGATGACATAGCCTACCAGTTCTGCACAAGCATTAATTGCTAATCAAACTTCAACCGGGCATCAAAAAAATTCGAACGAAGCAGAAAAAAATTAAAACTTAAGCAACCTTATGTAGATGTTTTTACACAGAGGCGGGCCGGACAATAGTCATTGACGTTTTAATTTTATGGTATTCTATTTGGAATAAAATGGTTAACGGACTCTTTGATTACTAAACCAAATACAACGTTATGGCACCAACTCAACAATTAAATTTTATACAGGAAAGAATAGAAGAGATTGGAAGTGCAATCTTCTATAATTTAAGCGCTTCTGTATTGAAGCTTCCAAACACAATTGTTACCTCATTACAGGTAGATGACTATGGATTTGTATGGTTCTGCGTTCAAAAATCGACTCAGAACATACAAGAATTCGAGCAAGAGTTTCCAGTGAAACTTGACTTTTATAAGAAGGGTGTTGGCTATTTTTTACAGGTAGAAGGAAAAGCTTTTGTGGTAAGCGACCCTGAGGAAATGAATGCATATGTGACATTGCCTGATGAAATAAAAAACTTAGCCAATAATACAGTTGCTTTAGTAAAAGTAAAAATTCAAAAAGCGGATTACTACGTAACAAAAACCTCCGGTAAAACATCATGGTGGCAAAGTGCTGTCAGCACTATCACTACCTGGTTCCGGAATAACAATCACTACCGTGCCGGCAACACCTTTTATCCAGCTTCATAAATCATGAAAAGCGCAAGATCCATTTGGTCAGGTTCCATCACGTTTGGCTTAGTAAACATTCCTGTGAAACTGCAAAGTGCAGTGCAGGAAGACAGTATTGACTTTGATATGCTCTCTAAAAAAGACATGTCGCCAATACGTTATGCCCGCATTGACAGTAAGACTGGCGAAGAAGTAGAATGGAAGGAAATTGTGAAAGGATTTGAATATGCCAAAGGAAAATATGTAGTTGTTACCGATGAAGATTTTGAAAAAGCTAGGCCCGATGTTGCCAAAGCCATTGACATTATCCAGTTTGTAAAAGAAGAAGAAATAGACCCTATTTTTTATGAGAAGCCTTACTTTATTGTACCGGCAAAAGGCGCGGAGAAGGCTTATAAATTGTTATTGAAAGGATTAGATGAAACAAAGACTGTTGCACTTGCCGAATTTATGTTGCGCAACCGGGCGCATATCTGCACACTAAAAAATCATGAAGGCATTTTGCTGTTAACGCAGTTGCGCTATAACGAAGAGGTGCGGGAAGTTCCTGAAGTGGCTACTAAAGCCGAACGCATTTCACCAAAGGAAATACAGTTAGCAACCAAGCTTATTAATCAACTTACCGAACCTTTTGACCCCGCAAAATTTAAAGACACTTACATAACCGAATTGAAAAAAGTCATCAAAGCAAAAGCAGCAGGTAAAAGCATTCATATTGCGGAACCACGGCAATTACCAGCGACTGTAAAAGACTTAATGGAAGTGTTGAAGCAAAGTTTGGAAACGAAGAAGAAGAGAGCCTGATCTAGTTGACCAGTTAACTGGTCTGTCTTCAGCTTTTTCGCCGCTAATCAACTAATAAATCAATCAACTACCTACTTTCCCGTCACCGGTGCATTCTGTTCCGAGTTCCCATTATAATCTGTATAGCTTTCACTTTCATCTTTTCCTTCCTCTGCTTTTTCAGGCTTAGCGCTTCGTTCTGCATCCCGGTTATTAAACGATGACATATCCCCAGCCATAGGATTTTGTTCTACTGGTGTACTGCGTTTTTCATCCCTGTTTTCCATACTACTTTTTAATAAATGCAAACAATTCTATGCCATGATAGAACAAATGAGCAATAAGCAATGGGCAATAGGTAAAACGAAGCGCTTTGCTTCTATTTAACAAGACTGTTAGCAATCAGCCAGCTTGAATTTGCCTGAACCTTAAATATTTTTCACTTGCCAATTGCACATTGCCTATTGCTTATTGTCTGTTTTCTTCCGTGGCATTAATTTTTCAATTTCCTTGTACATGAGTCTTTCCCAATATAATAGTAAAAGAGATTTTAAAAAAACCGCTGAGCCTGCAGGAAAAGAGGGCTCGTCAAAAGGCAGCCTTCGTTTTGTTGTACAGAAACACGATGCCTCACATGTGCATTATGACTTTCGTTTAGAGATGGAAGGGGCGCTAAAAAGTTGGGCGGTGCCTAAAGGGCCGTCTCTTAATCCTGCAGACAAACGCCTCGCCATGATGGTAGAAGACCACCCTTTTGATTACCGGAATTTTGAAGGAGTGATACCCGCAGGTGAGTATGGCGGCGGAACCGTGATAGTGTGGGATGAGGGAACCTATGAACCAATTGGTATTGACGGAATGAGCAGGGCAGAACAAGAGAAAACGTTGTTGCGCCAATTGCATGCAGGCAAATTAAATTTTGTTCTTCATGGCAAAAAACTGCAAGGTGAGTTTACTCTTTTTCTAATGAAAGGCCGCGGGGAAAGGTCCTGGATCTTAGTAAAGAATAAAGACCACTGGAGCAGTACAGAAGACATTGCACAAAATGAAATGTCTGTAAAAAGCGGTAAGACTTTAGTAGAGATAGCGCATGATAACGGAACTGAAGTAAATCACCCGGAAGCGCACGGCAATGCACAAAAATTTCAGCCAAAGCCTGCACCTGAAAAAGCATCTGCACCATTAAAAAAACAGCCTAAGAAAGCTATTGCCGCAGCATCTCCGAAGAAGAAAGATGCGTCAACAATGCCGAAAGACATAGTTCCCATGTTAGCCACTTTAGTGAACGAACCCTTTGATGATAAGGACTGGATTTTTGAAATCAAATGGGATGGCTACCGAGCTGTAGGTTATTGCGAAGGAGAGTCGGTTGAACTAATCTCAAGGAACCTGAAACCTTTCACAGAAAAGTATGCACCCGTTGCTAAAGCCTTAAAAGACCTGGACCTAAATGCAATATTCGATGGTGAGATAGTGGCTGTTAATGAAAAAGGCGTAGCTAATTTTCAAGCTTTGCAAAACTGGCAAAATACTCCTGTGCGATTGCAGTACTTCATCTTTGATATTTTATGGTTGGATGGTAAGGATGTAACCAAGCTTCCTTTACTGGAACGCAAAGCCTTATTGCAAGATCTCCTCCCCGAAAACAACGAAGTGATCAAGTATAGCGACCATGTTGCTACAAAGGGAAAGCAGTTTTTTAAACAAGCATTGAAGCAAGGCCTTGAAGGTATCATGGCAAAAAAAGCCGACAGCATTTACGAGATAGATACACGTACAAATGAGTGGGTGAAGATTAAGGTGGCCCAACGACAGGAGGTTGTAATTACCGGTTATACGCAGCCACGCAAAACAAGAAAATTTTTCGGCTCTCTCCTGCTTGGTGTTTACGATGGAGATGAGCTTGTTTATATCGGTCATACCGGAAGCGGCTTCAATACGAAGTCTTTGGGTGAAATTTATAATAAGCTTCAACCTTTGATTATTGAGAATGCTCCTTTCAACAAAAAACCAAAGGCCAACATGCCTGCAACCTGGGTGAAGCCGGAATTAGTATGCGAAATAAAATTTACAGAATGGACATCGGATAACATGGCCCGCCATCCAATTTTCATGGGCCTGCGCACCGATAAAAAAGCAACTGATGTACGACTTGAAAAAAGCACAACTATGGCTAAACTTAAAACTACCGCAACAAAAAGTACGGCAACTAAAAAGGCGGCAACCAAAAAAGTAGCAGCAAAAAAAAGCGGCGCCAAACCTCGTCAAAAAAAGAGTGTGGCCGCCACAAAAACAGCAGGCGCAAAAATAGATTTAGAGAAAGGTGAGGACCAGCAACTCGTTTTAAATGGTAACGAAATAGCACTTACCAACCTGCAAAAACTTTATTGGAAAAAGGAAGGTTTCAGCAAGGGAGATACGATTAATTACTACTTGCAAGTAGCACCTTACATGCTGCCCTATCTTCTTAAGAGACCGCACTCCCTAAATCGACATCCAAATGGTGTTGGCGCACCAAATTTTTATCAAAAAGATGTGCGGGGTAAAGTACCCGCATGGGTAGAAACCTTTGATGAATTCAGTGAGTCGAATAATGAAACCATTCAGTATTTTGTTTGCAGCAATGAAGCATCGCTTATCTACATGGCCAACTTAGGTTGTATTGAAATTAATCCCTGGCATGGGCGGGTAGGTTCAACGCTTCAACCCGACTGGTGCCTGATAGACCTGGACCCTGATACCACCAACACATTTGAACAGGTGATTGAAGTTGCCAACGTAGTCAAGAAATTTTTGGATGCTATTGGTGCTGATAGTTGCGTAAAAACATCTGGTTCAACCGGCATACATATTTACGTTCCGTTAGGTGGTAAATATAATTATGAGCAGAGCAAACAACTAGCAGAATTGATAGTGAATTTGGTTCATGCCGAACTGCCTGATTTCACCAGTGTAGAAAGAAGTCCTGCCAACCGGAAGGGGAAAATATACCTTGACTTTTTACAAAACCGCGAGACGCAAACGGCTGCTGCCCCGTACTCTCTTCGTCCTAAACCCGGTGTGCCTGTATCTACTCCCTTGCATTGGAGCGAAGTGAAAAAAGGTTTAACGCCTACAACTTATACTGCCTTCAATATTTTCGACCGCTTAAAAACAGAAGGCGACTTGTTCAAGCCTGTGTTGCAAAAAGGAATAGATTTAGATAAGGTGCTGAAAAAAGTTCAGGCACTGATTAAATGATAAAAAATTGAATTGCTTTTTGCACCAGGCGGACGGAATATTAATTAAGCTTCTCTTGCGTCGCACTCTTGTACGTTCTTATCGCTATGCAACAAAATAAAAAATCATGCATCCTTCCTTAAAAATTTATGATGAAAGAATCAAAGACTTTATCAATACAAATTTTGAATTGCAAACTTTAGCTGATGATTGTCTTTTTACCGAAGGCCCCGTTTGGAATAGCGAGGGATTTTTTTTGTTTAGCGATATCACCGCAAACACAGTTTACAAAATTTCTCCCGGTAAAACAAAGGAAGTTTTTATAGCTAACAGTGGCACGTCAAACATATACAATGAAGACCTAAAACCCGGCCAGGCAGGATCAAATGCATTAGCTTATAACAAAGAAGGTGAGCTGTTAGTTTGCCGTCATGGAACAGGCGAAATAGCAAAATGGAAAGATGGAAACCTTCAACCTTTTATTTCTTCTTATAAAGGCAAACGGTTCAACAGTCCTAACGATTTAATTGTAGATAAAAGCGGTCGCATATTTTTCTCCGACCCTCCCTACGGGTTAAAGGATGGGAAATTAAACCCCGAAAAATTTCAGCCGCTTGCTGCGGTTTATTGCTGGCAGAATGGAGACTTAAAAATCGTTTGCGATAAATACCAATATCCAAACGGCGTGTGTATCGGTCCCGATGGAACAGAATTATACATCTGTTCCAATAAGCCTTTTGAAAAGTTTATATCGGTTTATGATATCGAAACACTTCAGTATAAAAGAGTTTTAGCGGAAGAAAATAGTGATGGTATTAAGTGCGATCCATCCGGCAATATTTATCTCGGCAATAAAGATGGAATTATTATTTTAAATAAGGAAGGAAGGCGTTTAGCAGCGATAGAATTGCAAACTGTTCCTTCAAATATTTGCTGGGGTGGTGATGGTTTGAAAGACTTGTTTATTACTGCAAGGGAGAATATTTTCCTCATTAAAAATTTGCTTCGTTGAAAAATTTGCAGGTATCAAAACTGCCCTAATTTTGGCTTATGCTACAAATCAGTAACCGTGGGAAGCAAATGCCACCCTCTCCTATCCGCAAATTAGTGCCCTATGCAGAAGCTGCTAAAAAGAGCGGCATCAAAGTGTTTCACTTAAACATTGGCCAGCCTGATATTGAAACACCACCATCCATTTTAGATGCCGTTCGTAAAGCCGATATACCTGTTTTAGAATACAGTCACAGCGCCGGTAATGAAAGCTACAGACGTAAATTGGTGAGCTACTATAAATCAGTTGGTATCAATGTCACACATGAGCAGATCATGGTTACCACCGGCGGTTCCGAAGCCATCATGTTTGGCTTTTTTTCCTGCCTTAATCCGGGTGATGAAGTAATTATTCCTGAACCCTTTTATGCTAATTATAATGGCTTCGCCATGCAGGCAGGGGTCAAGGTGGTTCCTATTACATCATACATTGAAAACGGCTTTGCGTTACCACCGATCAATGAGTTTGAAAAAGTTATAACAGAAAATACAAAAGCTATAATTGTTTGCAGTCCTAACAACCCAACCGGTTATTTATATAGCCGGCAGGAGATGGAAGCTTTAAAAACAATTTGCCTTGAACATAAGCTCTATCTTTTTTCTGATGAAGCCTACCGGGAGTTTTCTTACTCAGGAGAGTATACCAGTGCCATGCACCTTGAAGGCATGGATGAGAATGTAGTCTTAATGGATACTATCAGCAAACGGTACAGTGCCTGCGGCGCAAGGCTTGGAGCCTTAGTTACCAAAAATAAAAGCGTGTATGATACAGCTATGAAGTTTGCACAAGCACGTTTAAGTCCACCCGGACTTGCGCAAATCATGGGCGAAGCGGCTGTTGATTTACCAGCCTCTTATTTTGACAGCCCAAAGGCTGAATATTTAAAAAGAAGGGATTTGTTGGTAAGTCGGTTGAACAGAATGGATGGGGTCTTTTGCCCTGTGCCCGGTGGCGCTTTTTATGCAATAGCAAGCTTACCAATTGATGATTCAGATGTGTTTTGTCAATGGTTGCTGGAGTCATTTTCACACAATGGTAAAACAGTTATGCTGGCACCGGCTACCGGTTTTTATGGTACACCTGGTTTAGGTAAGAATGAAGTGCGTTTAGCTTATGTCTTAAATGTAAAGGATCTGAGTGATGCCATGGATTGTTTGGAAGAGGCTTTAATGCAGTACCCTGGCAGAGTACAAACTGTACAGAGTGAATTCGCAATAGGCAATAGGCAATGAGCAATAAACAATAGGCAATACACAAAAAATTAGCAGCAAGCAGTTGACAGAAACATTCTCACTCCCAACTTGCATACAATTTAAAACGCTGACAAATTAGAGTCAGGGCTTTTATTGCCCATTGTTTATTGCTAATTGCCAATTAATTGCAAAGGCATAATAATTGTAATTTTTTATTAAAGCCATCAGGCGATTTACTCATTTTAAAAAACAACAACATGGATACTACAGAAAATTATGGCAGTTGGCATGCCGACAATGAATTTCAACCGCATGAAAGTACGGGTGTAATTAACGTAGGTCAAAATGAAAGAATGATCAGTGTAGGCTTAGGTGCTTTCCTGCTTTCTTCCGGATTTAATAACCTTACCAGTCATCCCATCAAAGGTTTAATTCGCACTTTAATCGGCGCTGGTTTGTTGTATCGTGGCGTATCGGGCCATTGCCCTGTATATTCCGGTATGGGAAAAACAAAAGGTGTTAGCCACACGCAGGCTATCAACATTCGTACAGGGTTAATTGTAAACAAACGTAAGGATGAAGTATATGCTTTTTGGCGTAAGCTGGAAAACCTTCCCCTGTTTATGAAGCACCTTGCCACAGTTACCGAAATTGATGCAAAACATTCGCATTGGGAAGCTGAAATACCCGGCGGCATTGGTAAAGTAAAGTGGAATGCGGAAATTGTAAAAGAAGAAGAAGGCAGCCTAATTGGCTGGCAATCCATTCCTAATTCTACTATCAATAATGCAGGCAAGGTAACGTTTAAGGAAGCCCTTGGCGGCGAAGGAACTGAGTTGGAAGTAGTGATCAGTTATCATCCCCCTGCAGGCGAATTAGGCGCCGGCATCGCGAAATCTTTAAATCCTGTTTTGGAAAAAATGGTTCGCCAGGATATCATGAATTTTAAAGAATACATCGAAACAAAACATAATTCCTCTTCTCAATTTAGCGGCAGTGGCAGCACCGAGAACCGGAATGACAATCCTAATATTCTTCGCACAGAAGCTCAAAGTGTACAGGATGGAAATACTGGTTCCTCAATGGGTGGAAGTAATTAGGACAGGCGATAAAAATTTGGTTTGTTATAATTGGATAAAGCGGTGGAAGTTCTACCGCTTTTCTTATAAGTTGTTAAGAAGAAATTTTTCCTTTTTCTATAAATGCCTGAACCCTTATTTTTGCACCCCTCTCTACCTTTACTAAAGTTTGGGTGGATAAGAGCCGAGGTAGCTCAGCTGGTTAGAGCATCGGATTCATAACCCGAAGGTCGGCAGTTCAAGTCTGCTTCTCGGTACAGACGGCGACTTTCCAGGAAAATCCTGGGAAGTCGCTTTTTTATTTGCTTACAATATATTTTTCTTTCGGAAAGAGTGTTTTTGAAGAATTCCTTTTCCCCTAGTATTGGTTGGCCCCCATACTTACTGAAGTTTTGCAGCTTTTCCAAGTTAGCTATTTGTTGTATCAGCGCCAACCGGTACGTTATGCTTCGGTGTTTTGAAGACTAGTATTCCTTATACCTGTCGTTACATCGCCAGCTTAATTACTTCACCCTGTTCTGCTCTGTCTCCACAGCTGAATTATGGGCTCTTTGTTTGCCGGTTGTTTTCCCAAAGTTGTAGGAGAAGGTAATGGTAGCATTTCGGGAATCTCCCCAGTTGCGATACGTGCCATACGCATCTTTAATGCTTGCGATGACCAACTGTTTTAGCTTCTCCTGCAGGTTTCTTTCTCTGTTTCCATCGATAACGGACAGTTTATTGTTTGTGGCTGCCCGCTCAGGTTGCAGGGCTTTTGTTCTTTTCTCATCAATCATTGTCAGCTTTTGATTCAGCATTTCCCGCTCTTGTTTCTAGGCTCTGGCGTGTTCTTCCTGTTTCATCATTCCATCCATTGTTTTCTGTTTCCTTGCCTGCTCCATCGCATCAATAACAGAAGCGTATTGTGGATATTCTTCTTTAGGTATCTCCCGGTCGTCCACCATTACAGAAACAATGTCTTCACCTGTCTTTCTAAGCTTGTAAACTGTTCCGTTTTCTTCGGTAGCAATCACCTGGGTTGTTTTACCTGTACCGTCGACATTGATGTTGGTTGACAGGCTCTTCCATTTTTTTAGTGCTGTTACTTTTTTAGGTATAGGAACCCTGTTGTAAAATACTTAGTAGGTTATTACCAGTCTCAAAATGCGAAAATCATTCTGTTGTCAGAATATGGTATCAATACCGTCATTCATCCGGTGCATATTAATCGTGAATTACATAAAGCCGGCTTGCTGGCAATAAGGGAAGAACGGGGATTGGAATTATTAGACGCCAGCGCTTCTAAAGCGTTTGCAGTAGCAGACCATCAAGTAGCACACGTTTATATAAATGACCCGTCAACCACAGGGCAGGTATACGAGTTGCTTAAAAAGATAAAAGGTGTTGCGTTAGTGTTAGATAAAGAAGCACAAAAAAATCATCATATAGACCATAAACGTTCCGGTGACTTTGTAGTAATAGCTGATGAGAAAAGCTGGTTTACGTATTACTTCTGGATGGATGACAAGAAAGCTCCTGATTATGCAAGAGTAGTGGATATTCATAAAAACCGGGTTATGATCCGGTAGAACTTTTTATGACATCGACGGCAAGAGCCGGCTATAAATTGTTGCATAAGAAAATGGCTTTACTCTATGTGGTGGATGTGATACCGTTAGATGCCACTTTGATAAAAGGTTGCCATGGCAGTTTAGTGAAAGATGCGGCTTTTCATCCGGTAATAATTACTGAGAATAAAAATCAGTAAGAAAATCTATTGGCAACGGATATTTATTCCATCATCTGGCAGCACCTTACTCATTGAGAAGGAAAATATATGAGTAGTTGGCAGTTATCGCTGACTGCCAACTACCCATACAATTTATAACTGCCTTATCTTGATATTTCTAAAAGCAACTTCGTTACCGTGATCCTGGAAAGCGATCTTACCCTTTTGCGAAGCTGCAAAGTTCTGCCATGTTTTAAATTTGCTATTGGCTATCAACGCCTTCCATTCTTCGGTTCCCTGCTGTATATCAAGGGTTTTTACACCGTTAAAATAAAAAGTGAGGTGACCTTTATTTTGTATAATCCTTGCCTCGTTCCACTCTCCTACCGGCTTAGGTTTTGACATTGCGGCCGTACCCGTAATATCATATAACAAGCCGGCCAAATGATTTTCCTTTTTATTATCAGCAGCTTTTATATTATCAAGCACCTGCATTTCTAATCCGGTGGTATAGGTAGCGCTGTACTTACGGTCTTCTATTATGTTGAATATAATACCGCTGTTTCCACCCTCAGAAATACGCCACTCTACCGAAAGTTCGTAGTTCTCATATTCATTATTCGTGACTAGATCTCCGCTTCCTACCCGCCTTCCATTTATGCGTGTCGTATCCATGTATAAAGTACCATCAACCACTTTCCAGTTTTTGCTGATTGTATCCCTGTTGTATGTGTGCCAGCCAGCCATTGTTTTGCCGTTAAATAGTAATTGCCAGCCATCGGCCGCTTCTTTGGAGCTTAGGATATTAGTATCGCTGCTGCTTGCTATGTTTTTTGAGGAACTGCATGCATTAAGTAAAACAAAAGACAGGCATGATGCGAACAAGACGTTTTTATACATAATTAAAAGTTTGATCAATAAAGCCGGTTAAGGGCACCTGTAAAAATTGATACTTCTGTTCAGAGACAAAAGTGGCTGATTCTTATAGTCAAAAATCGGCCGAAATATGCCATCAATTCGAACAAATCTATCGTCAACATGTACCGGTTCACAGGGTTAACTATTGTTCTTACGACCTAAAAAAGTAATCAGGTCTTTACACTTGTCCTACACCCACAACCTTGTGCATGTTACAAAAAGAACCCGCCGTAGAAACGGCAGGTTGTACGATTGCTTATATGAGAAACTGCTGAAATTTCATTCTGAGTATATTCAAATTGCCCTTGTGTAGATTTCTTTTTGAAATTAAAGAATTCAAATAAACCTTGACCCATTTGTACAGTAATATTCCGGCAACCTGCTGCACCAATACGTGCCGTATCGTTTGATGACATATCCATTACATACACATACCAAAAATTATCACTTCTTCTATTTCCTTATCTATAATAACAACCGCATCACAATCCCTGGTTTTTAGTTGACATTGAGTTATTTCGGTCGTCACATCCGCATCGGCCAAATACAAACTGTAATAGTATGGTTTGGAAATCTCCGCTTTGTGCGAAAACCAGGAGGCTCTGTCGTCTTCCCTGAATCTTAATTTACCTGTTACAGGCATGATCGAGAACTGGCCGTAATCGTTCATCCATGGCGATGGCTGGTGTGTTTGCTTGAAGCCACGAATTTTATCAGAAGCATACGTGTAGGCCCACCCATCACCCATGCGGCC
>JAQBNG010000079.1 GCA_028288675.1 Flavisolibacter sp.
GTTCTGCATCTCTTCCGCTTTTAAAATCAAATGCAACATAACAAACCAGCAGCAAAGCCACTACAGCACCAACGCCAATCAATCCTTTTTTAAAGTAAGGAACAAAAGCATGTTTCTCTTTTTCTTCTGCTACTTTACTTACAGTTAATACAGCCATTAGAGGCAACAGCAACTGAGGAATTACTAAAATCATAGACGGTGCCCTAAACTTGTTATATAGCGGGAGGTAGTGATAAAGCAGGGCATTGAAACCAAGAAAATATTCTCCCCAACTCATTAAAACTGCTAGTATACAAGCGCTTAATATCCACCACTTATAACGTCCATCTAAAATAAAAAAACCGATGATTGCAAGAAAGCAAATGAGGGCACCAACATAAGGCGGGCCTGATGTGCCGGTGCTGATTCCACCCCAATAATAGGAAAGAGGCATTTGTTGCTGCAATTCCTTGGGCATAGCCTGTACCGCTTCTATGGCTTTTGATTCTTCCTGGCTAACTTCTGCTTTCCCACTACTGCCACCAAATGCCCGTGGCACCATCATTACAATGGGTTCTGCTACTGCTAAACTATAATCGAGAGCATAATCTAAAGTGAGGCCGTTTTTTGCATCGCCGTCCTTTTTTTCCGCTAACTCACCAGAGCCGCCGCGAATTGTATGTTTCTGATATTCGAGGGTTGAAAAAAAGTTGACAGAGTTAACTAAAAGACCAATGACACCGGCAACTATGGTAAAACCAAGGGCTTTGGTAAGATGTGTAAACTCTTTTGCTTTTATCCATCTTACAATGTAAAAAATGCTCATGATGGCTACGATCAGAAAAAAGTAGTAATCAATCTGTGGATGGTTAACAGCAATCAGGGAAGAAGTAATCAATCCTGTAAGTGCCGCACCAATCCAATATTTTCTTCGTTCATAAATTAGCAAAATGCAGCCAAGCAAAGCAGCTATATAAGCAATAGACCACATTTTGGTTTCGTGCCCTACCGAAAGTATTACGGCATTGTATGTGGCATACGCATACGCCAATGCACCAAACATACCGATGTAGGGATTGATGCGAAGCACGCAACACAAAAAATAAAAACATATACAAGCCAGGAAAAAATGCTGGATAGGCACCGGCAGGTTAAGCGTTAAAACAGTATGCAGGTACCAGGGTAACAGGTTATTGCCCGGCATACCAATTTGATTGGCCGGCATACCGCTAAATAAGGCATTTGTCCAGAGCGGGTATTGACCGTGAGTTTCTTTGTAAACCTGCGACTGGTGTATGGAACCTTTCCAGTGCGTTACGTCGCTTTGATTAACCACCTTGCCTTCTAATGCAGGCTGGCAATAAAGCATCGCTACTATTAAAAAAACAACAATCGCAACCAGGTGAGGAAGGAGTTTGGCGAAGAGGCCTTTCTTCATAAATCTTTTTTAGTTGTGTTGCCACGCTGATCATTCGGAAATATCACCCCGAGCTTGTCAAAGGGGTGTCCGAATGGATGAAAGCGACAAAATAAATCCTTTTTAGCGTAGTATTGTTTATGCGCTGGCTTTTATTTTTATCGCGTTTGGCTTTTCTCTGCAACGTGGTTTTTCTTATCGCGGTTTCTTTGCAATTAGTAAGATGGTTTCAAAATCAGGATGCAGAAGCTCTTGTTATTACAATTGGTTTTTTTATGGGAATGTTGGTCAACCCTGCCACCAACCTTTGCTATCTTATTTTGTTTTTTGTGAATAGGGCCAAATTATCAATCGTTCCTTTATGGCTCAGGATTACCAACTTCATATTTTTATTGCTTCAACTTTTTTACATCTTCCACCTCAATGCTAAATAACATTATCAACAACAAGCCCACCCGGCTATTCATCATTCTTGCAGGCTTTTTTATTGCCAATGCGCTAATTGCAGAACTGGTTGGAACCAAAATTTTTTCGCTGGAAAAAACCATCGGTATCGAACCTTTTAATCTTAGGCTTTTTGGCGAAAGCTTCTCCTTTAATTTAACAGCAGGCGTGTTACTGTGGCCAGTTGTATTTATTATGACAGATATCATAAATGAATACTACGGACCAAAAGGCGTGCGGTTTCTTTCCTTTCTTACCATAGGCTTGATCATTTTTGCATTCGCCATGTTTACAGGTGCAATACACCTTTATCCGGCAGATTTTTGGGCAACAAATAATTATAAAAATGTACCCGACAGCAATGCCGCTTTCTCCGGCATTTTCGGGCAAAGCCAGGCAATTATTGTGGGATCGCTTATTGCATTTTTAATAGGGCAGTTATTAGACGTTTTTATTTTTCATAAAATAAAAAAGCTGACAGGAGAAAAGCGGATCTGGTTACGGGCAACGGGTTCGACCCTTGTTTCTCAGTTCATTGATTCCTTCGTGGTTTTGTTTATTGCTTTTTATATAGCACCGCGTATGTTAGGAAACACGGCTCCATGGTCATTTAGTTTGGTAATGGCCATTTGTGTTGGCAACTACATTTATAAGTTTATAGTTGCCGTACTGCTTACACCGGTTATTTATTTGGTGCATGAATGGATTGAGAGGTACTTAGGAAAGCCGGTGGCCCACCAAATGAAGCGGGCTGCCATGGGCGAAGAGTGATTGTACCAACTGCTGCTTAAAGTTTTTCTTTCAGCATCCGAACGACTATTTTATCTATTGGTAAGGAAACGGAGTCTTCTGATAAATCATTCCAGGGAATAAAGCGGAAGGTCTCGATTTCTTTATACACTTCATATAGCTTCATTTGCGCTTCATCAAAATCAAATAGCTTATCGCGAAGCGGAACTGATATTTCTTCCAGAGGTTTTACAAAATAATAAATGGAAATAATCTGATCATTGGCATTAAAGGCTGAAAGCTGAAAAAAGTCCGTCGTATAAATATGGTCGCCTACTTCAACCTTCAAATTCATTTCTTCCATAAACTCCCGCTTAAGGCAGTCTCTTGTTCCTTCGCCATATTCTAAACCGCCTCCGGGAAATTTTGTAAAAAAAGAGCCACGTATATATTCATCGCTAACCAGCAGCTCATTATTTTCATTGATCAAAATTCCGTAAACCCGTAAATTCAATTGAGGCATAAATTAATTAAGATTGGAATGATCAAAAATTAGTAGCAACATACCTGGTTGTTATTGAAAACCACTCTTTTTTTCTTCCGGTGTGGCTCCAAACTTTGCTGGCACCTTAAGTTCACCTTCTTCAAAATAGAACTCCCGGTTTACTACAAACTCAAGCTTCTTCAGCATAGAAGTGGTGTCTGCGTTACGTGCTTCCGCCACTTTTTGTTTTTCTTTCAATCTTGTAGCAGGGGAATTGATCGTACCGGGGATAGTTAGTTTTATTCCTTTGACCAATTCTTCATCGCTGAAAGAATGGCCGGCGACCGTAACAGATACTACCTGGTCGAAGTCGGGCGGAGCTGTAATGAGGTGGGCTAAAAAAAGTTCTTTTCCTTTTCCAAATAGAAGGTATTGTAACTGCGTTGATCGTTTAGCTGTTCGATCAAATTCCTGAAAATAGATAACGCGGTTAACGTGGATATCAACATTAGATAAAATTTCTACATTTTCCTTTTCAAAATGTCCCCGAAAAATGTTTCCCTTAAACTGGCGCATTGCACCTTGCGAACCTGGGGAAATTAACTTTGTAAGTACAAAAGGCTCAGGATTGATCGTGTAGATTTTCGTACCTGGGTGGCTCTGCCGGTCTTTCATATAAACAGCATCCGTACTGCTGCCTTGTTTTTTAAAGCCCACCTGAAGAATTGCCTGGAAACGATGCGGCATAAGCGGGCCGTCCTTCTCCTGGAACATGGGTAAATGTGAAAAGAATATAGCCTTTTCGCCAACAACGAGCATGTTGTGAGTAGCAACCGGCTCCTTTTGCAACGTGTTTATCTTATCCTTAAATATTGAACCGGAAGCCAGGCTAATGGCAAGAATAAAAACCATTGCTGAAATACTTAACAAGGCTGATTTTAAATTTTTCATTTTGCGAGTTTTATGGTTGGTTATTGCATAAATACTTATCAAAAGGAAAGATCATACACTATAGCCTTGCCAGTATATCACAAATCCGAAACCTCTACATCTCCTTCAAACACTTTGGTAGCAGGACCAATCAACCAAATATTTTTATAAGTGTTTTCTAACCTGTCAAATTCTACACTTAACATCCCGCCTTTAGTCTGCACATCAACATAGTTGTAACCGTTTTCGTTATGGTAGCAAACAAGGGCGGCCGCTGTAACTCCTGTACCGCAGCTATACGTTTCATCTTCCACACCCCGCTCGTAAGTGCGAACAATGATTTTATCAGCTTCATTAGTTTGTTCTACAAAATTTACATTAATGCCTTCGGCTTTAAATTCATCGCTATAGCGAATGGCCCTGCCTCTTGCAAACACATCAATGCCCATTACGTCGTCGGTAACTTCTATATAATGCGGTGAGCCTGTGTTTAAAATATGCTTCCGGTATTCAGAGTGAACCTGGTCCACATCGTGCATCTTTAACGCTACTATGCCGTTCGTTTCTATTCTACCCTCGTGCTCACCATCAATAGCAAGAAAATGATATTCAGATTTGAAGATGCCAATTTCAGCGGCGAACCTTATAAGGCACCTGCCACCGTTCCCGCACATGCTGCTTTCACCTCCATCCGAATTAAAATATATCATTTCAAAATCGTAATGTGGATGCGTGTTTAAAAGCATCAATCCATCTGCCCCAATACCAAAGCGGCGATGACACAAAAAAGCCACCTGCTCTTTTGTAAAGTGGTAAATATTCTTCCTGTTATCAAGAATGATAAAGTCATTTCCTGTGCCCTGGTATTTATAAAAATGAATAAGCATATTAAACAGATGAGCTGATTATTTCTAAACTCTTTTTAATGAGGTTATCAACGGTTACAGCCGAATCTTTTGAAAATTCTTTTGCAACACGATTAGCAACAATAGCACTTAACGAAAGGCAGTGATGACCCAGCAGTTTTCCTAATCCGTAAATGGCTGATGTTTCCATTTCAAAATTCGTGATGCGGTGCTGGCCGAAACTAAATTCGGTAAGCCGGTCTATCAGGTCTGGATTTTTAATGCCCAGGCGAAGTATCCTGCCCTGCGGACCGTAAAAGCCAGGACAGGTAACCGTGATCCCGTGATGAAATCCTTCAACAAAGTTTTTTAATAATCCAGTGCTGGCTAAACTAATGTAAGGGTTGGTTACCTGTGTATGCAATTGCGTATGCGTTATAAATGAATGGAGCAATTGGTTCTCCTGTTCGTTATGCTCCAGGCGATAAAAATTCAAAAGATTATCAAGCCCCAACGCATGAGTTGACGCTACATAGCTATCAACAGGTATATCAGCTTGCAAAGAACCTGAAGTGCCAATGCGGATAATATTTAATTGCGTTAGGTCTTTTTTAATTTGCCTGGTACCAAAATCAATGTTTACCAAAGCATCTATTTCATTCAAAACAATATCAATATTATCAGGACCGATGCCTGTAGAAATAACGGATATTCTTTTCTTTCCGATGCGGCCCGTATGAGTAACAAACTCCCGGTGTTGCCTCTTTGTTTCAACTTCGTCAAAATATTTCGACACGCCTTCTACGCGGTCAGGGTCGCCAACGGTTATGATGGTCTGGGCCATTTCTTCAGGCCGAACGTCAAGGTGATAAATTGCGCCACGTGCATTGATAATCAGTTCCGATTCAGCAATAGGTTGCATCAAAAAAAAGGTTTGGGTTCAAATATCGCTTCTTTCCGTTTGATAAAAATTCCTATTTTCGCAGCCGCTCTTTACAATGGGTAATTAAAAATTGACAAGCGATAATGAAAGATTTCAGTCCACAATTTTTATCAATTATCAATTATTTTATTTTCTATTAATATGGTACCGTGGCCGAGTGGCTAGGCTCAGCTCTGCAAAAGCTGCTACAGCAGTTCGAATCTGCTCGGTACCTCTTTTCCCGTTCCGCTGAAGGCGGAGCGGGATTTTTTTTATGCTAACCACCGAGGAAGAAAAGTTTGTTACGTATTGGAGTGATCAACGCCAACATAAAAAGAATTTTCTAAGAAAATTTTCTATTGGCCTCCCCGTTGCAGCAGCATTAAGCATTGCTTTCTTTGCCAATTTTCTATCGGGCTGGTATGGCAGGGCTGATAAAGAATTGCGCAGGCATTCTTCACTGATTATTGTAATACTTGTAGCGGTTATTGCAATCGTTGTTTTCTTTATTATATTTTCGGCCCGCCATAAATGGGAACAAAACGAGGCGGACTATCAAAGCTTATTAAAAAAACTACAGGATAGTGCAATGAAATAACACAATTGCTTGTCTAATTAAAAAGGCATTAATTATGAAAAAAATATTCTTTGGGGTTTTAGTAGTTGCTAGTTTAGCAGGTTGTATAAAAGGTGATGACGAACAAAAGTGTAATTACAATGAGTGTGGTGTTGTTGCACCTGCCTCGGAAATTCAGGCAGTACAAAGTTATTTAAGCGCTAATAGCATTACCGCTATACAACATTGCAGCGGTATGTTTTATACAATTGAGCAGCAAGGCACCGGTACCACGCCAACTGCATGCAGCTATGTGGTATTTAACTACAAAGGAAAATTAACTAATGGAACCGGGTTTGACAGCACTACTACAGCCCCGTTAAGCATTGAGCTTTCCCGGTTAGTAACCGGTTTTAAAAATGGCTTGCCTTTACTAAAAACAGGAGGTAAAATGACACTGTATATTCCCCCTACACTTGGCTACGGCAGTTTGCAGCAAGGTCCTATACCCGCTAATTCAATTATAATTTTCAACGTTGAGCTTTTAGGCGTACAGTAAGATGTAGAGTATTTCTGGATTTTTTTCTTAAGCGCAAGGTGTTCTTTTACTAATAATTCGTTATCAAGGCTTTTCGATTTTCACTTCCTGGTTGTCAATTTTTCAACAATGGCCAACTATGATGCTTTAATGAGAATAGCAACAAGCCGGACCTTATCTACCCACATTTTTATAGATAACGTCAGAAAGGGAACTCACAACAACCTGCAGGATTAGCTATCGCGGAAGAGTATTATAAGATTTACAAATTCACATCGGGAACAGCCCTCACCTTTGTTAGTTCCGCTGTGCAGGCACCGGTATTGAGGCGCAAACCTTCCTCCTTGTATCAATTAAATATTGAATCTTCCACACGCCATTGAAGCGTACTAATTGAAATGAGTTAACACCGCAATGACTGAACTTTCCTGCAAAATAAAACTGGTAAGGTGTCCATGCAATAGCAAGAGCGTCATCGACCTTTACCATATCAAAAACGATGCGTTCATCTGCAGAATCTTTCGGCAACGATCCGATTTGAGAGATAAATTCTTTTACTACTTCATTTCTAATTTTACCGGTACGGGTAATGGTTTGCAGAATAGCGCTATCGGCGAAACATTCCGCTAATGATTTTGCATCACTGCTTTTCATAGCCGTAAATAGTTTATTGATAACTGCCTTAACCGAGTCTTCCGGTGTTTGTGCATTAGAAGCTTGAGTCCAAATATGAAGAATGATAAGAAATACTATCTTTTTCATCTGTAGAAGATAAAGGCTGGTGATAAAATTAAAAAAATCGCTTGTGAGACCACAAACGATGTCTTTTAAAGCGATGACGAAACTTAAAAGAAAGGGTAAGCCCTGCTTAGGAAGATATACCCAACATAAAACACCAAACTCCAAACCTTTTATCTAAGCTCCTCACTTGTAAATGCTAATGGCAACAACCGGCTGGCGCTGTCAATTACATATACAGGTCCCGTCATACCACCTAAAATTAATTGTACTGGTTTCTTTACACGGCTTTCAAACTCCTGTAACGACTGGCGGCAAATACCGCAGGGAGAAATGGGGTGATCGCTTATTTGATGCTCACTTTTATAACTTACCGCAATTTTATCGATAGGTACTTTTGGAAACAAAGAAGAAATAGAAGCCAATAAAACCCGCTCCGCGCAAAGGCCTACGGGAAACGAAGCATTCTCCTGGTTGCTGCCGGCAACAATTTCACCATTGGCCATCCTGGCAACAGCACCTACCTGGAAATTAGAGTACGGAGCATAAGCGTTTGAAGTAACTTCCCTCGCTTCATTAAGCAGCCATTGATCTTCCTCGGGTAGTTCGGAAATATCATCGTAAACAGTGTAAGTAAATTCGTATTTTTTTTCTTTCATGTGTAAGTATTAGAGACAAAAATGCCCCGTGTTTGCGGGGCAGTTGAAGGTAAGTTATTTTACTATATTAAACAATCGTTTCCATCGGGGGCCGCCTTCGTAGCTAAACCAGATCAGCCATGCCTTACCCACGATCCTGTCTTCGGGAACAAAGCCCCAAAAACGTGAATCCTGCGAACCCTGGCGGTTGTCTCCCATCATCCAGTAGTAATTCATTTTAAACTGGTAAGATGTTGTTTCTTTTCCGTTTAAGAAGAACCGTCCATCCTTCATATAAAAATCATTATGCTCATACACTCGAATAGCCCTTTCATAGATGCTATAATTCTCAGGAGTCAGTTGCATCACAACACCTTTCTTTGGAACCCATACTGCACCAAAATTATCCCTGCTCCAGCTATGGTATTTATCATACGGAAACACTGGAGACCCATCTGGGACATCGGTGGATGGAGTTACTTTATAACCCGCTTTTTCCATCTCGCCTTTTGCTTTTGCACTAAGTACAATATTATATACAAAAGGTTTGTTGGTCTGCGTAAATTCTGCTTTATCAGAGTCAACATCATATTGCTCTTCCATTGTAACAGCATCAAGTGTTTGCCCGTTTGTTACTACCTGGTATTTGATCAGGGAGTAAGGAGGATTTGGTTGCTGCCTGCCATTTATCCAAACCGTATTATTTATTACCTGCACCGAGTCGCCGGCGACAGCAGTGCAACGCTTAATATAGTTATCGGTTTTATCGGGTGGGTGAATAGCTAAAGGAAACTGATCGGACCGTTCCAACAAATATTTGCGTCCCTCGTCTGAATTGCCATTGCCCAACATTCGAATAAGATCATAATAAGGCCGGGCTGATTGATAGTCGGGAAGATTAATAACCGTATCCCCTGCCGGAAAATTAAATACAACTACATCACCTCTTTCTACCGGTGATGCAAACCAACGGGTATAAGGCAGTTGAACCAAAGTAGTGTATGATTTTTTATCGGTGCCGGGAATATAATTATGTACAAAAGGAATTGATAATGGTGTATTAGGTATGCGGGGGCCGTAGCTGAATTTGCTTACAAATAAAAAGTCATTCACCAGCAGCGTTTTTTCCATAGAGCCTGATGGAATAGTGTAAGCTTCAAAGATGAATGTGCGTATAAGCGTTGCGGCAACAATAGCGAAGATGGCGGCATCAACCCACTCTCTCCATCCTGGCTTTACATAACGCCTTGCACCCTCTGGTCCAATGTATCTTACATTATCACTATAACCTAAATACGGAAAATAAAATGGAGCAAATAGTGCAGCTAATGTATGTTGACCAAAAGTAAAACGTCCAAACAGCTTCACCCATTCAATAAAAATTCCTGGAGTGATAAACCAGCCGATAACCGGGATAAGTTGCCAGAACACCCAATGCTTTGGACGATGAGCCAGCTCTTGCATCACCCAGGTATTATAAAAAGGAACAAATGCTTTCCATTGTGGCACACCGGCTTTTTGAAACATTTTAGCTAAACCGAAAGAAGGAAGAAAAACAAGCAGTAAGGAAATTAAATAAACAGTGAGTACATGTGAAAGCGGCATCAGGCTATATTTAAAACAAACAAAAGTATTATTTTATACATGCCCAAGATAAGAACGTGAACAAAGTTTTTTTGTTAAAGTGCAAGACCGATAATTTAGCAGTAAGATTATGCAAAGCTTCTCTATCAGGAATATTGAATTACTAACAGGCATAAAGGCTCACACCTTGCGCATCTGGGAACAGCGCTATGATTTTTTTAAAGCCCAACGCAAGCAAAGCAACCAGCGCTTTTATTCAAACGAAGATTTAAAAAAATTGCTTTGCGTTTCCTTTCTTTATCACAATGGATTGAAGATCTCTAAAATTGCAACGATGTCAGATGAGGACATTGAGGAGAAGGTAAGGGCAATTGAGGTTGGCGCAAGCAACTATAAAACCTATCTGCAAAAACTTTTAGAAGCGGCCATTGATTTTAATGAAGCCGGCTTTTTAAATGTCCTGAATGAACTTACTAAAACGATAGGGTTTGAAAAGCTGGTTACAGACATTTGTTACCCATACCTGCACCGGGTTGGCTTGCTTTGGGATACAAATAATGTAATGCCTGCTCAGGAGCATTTTTCAAGCTACATTATTCAGTCCCGCATTATTAGTGAAACGGAAAAATATTCCTCAATACAAACCGGCACCCCTGAAATTATTTTGTTTTGCCCAGAGAATGAATACCATGAGCTGCCCCTGTTATACATTAATTATCTTTTACGTAAAGCAGGGTGGAAGGTTTTATACTTAGGCTCTAATATTAAAATAGCGGACTTAAAAGAAGCAGCGGCCTTGCCCGGTATCAACTATTTGTACCTGCACTTAATAACCAACTTTACAGGAGTTATGATTGATGATTATTTTGAAGACCTGCGTAAAACCTTTCCACACAAAATAATTGTTGCATCGGGTAAAGGCATACAGCAAAGCCAGAGAAACTTTACAGGGTTCAGGCTATTAAAAAGAGATGAAGAGATTTTCCAGTTTATTGCGGCCAAGCCTCAGGGCTTTGGTAAAACATAAGCGGTAACATCGGCCATTGTAATCATTTTGCCGGAAAGAATTATAAGGCGCTCCACTACATTACGCAACTCCCGAATGTTCCCCGTCCAGTTGTATTGTTGCAAGGCCTGCATGGCATCATCATCAATTTTTTTCTTAGCCATCCCATAGTCTTCGCAAATTTCCGTAAGAAAAGTATTCACCAAAAGTGCAATGTCGCTTCTTCTTTCATTGAGCGATGGAACATGAATAAGGATAACGCTTAACCGGTGGTATAAATCAAGTCGGAACGTTTTTTCTTCCACCTCTTTCATTAGATCTTTATTGGTGGCTGCAATTACCCGAACATCAACATTAATGTCTTTATCCGCTCCTACCCTTGTTATTTTTCCTTCCTGCAAAGCCCGTAAAACTTTTGCTTGCGCAGATAGGCTCATATCACCGATTTCATCAAGGAACAAAGTACCGCCGTTAGCTTGTTCAAACTTTCCTATGCGTTGTTTGATGGCCGATGTGAAGGAGCCTTTTTCATGACCGAATAATTCACTTTCGATTAGCTCACCCGGGATAGCAGCGCAGTTCACTTCTACCAGTGGATTCTCCGCCCGGCTACTTTTTTCGTGTAACCAACGGGCAACGAGTTCCTTTCCCACACCATTATCGCCGGTAATTAAAACCCTTGCTTCGGTAGGCCCTACTTTTTCAATTGTTTCCTTTATCTGCTTCATATGTACCGACTCCCCAATCATCTCCTGAACTTTATTTGCACGGCGCTTTAAAGTTTTTGCTTCACTAACAAGGTTGTTACGCTCCATTGCATTACGGATGGTTATGAGCAGGCGGTTTAAGTCAGGGGGCTTTTGTATAAAATCGTAAGCGCCTTTTTTCACAGCTTCCACAGCTGTCTCGATATTTCCATGACCAGAAATTATAATGATGGGGACATCAGGATTTAATTCTGTTGCTTTTTGAAGGAACTCAAGGCCATCAAGCTTCGGCATTTTAATATCACATAAAACCGCATCGAAGGTTTTTTCTTTAAACTTCTTTAGACCTTCCTCACCATCGGCGGCATCCTCCACTTTATAACCCTCAAAAGAAAGAATTTCGGTAAGAGTTTTACGAATTGCTTTTTCATCGTCAATTATCAACAAGGTAGACATACGGTAAAAATTAAGAGTGGCAAAGTAAGGGAATAAAGAAGAAATGGGAGTAAGCAGTAAAAAGCCGGCAGCTGGCAGTCGTTTCGCGGAGTATTTTCTTTACGGTTTTATTTGATGCGATAATATGAAGGGCTAAAATCGCATCGTCAGGCAAAAGGTTATTAGTACATACATCTTATTACCAGCTGCTACTAATTCCACTAAGGGTAAACCTTTATAAAAAAAATAAAGGCCGGATAGAAATCCAGCCTCGTGTAAAATCCAATATCCTATGAAAAACCGAGACAAAGATGCAGGTCTATATTTTAATATCAAAACTTTTACAAAACTTTTTTTTGTTGTTGAGCATTGAAAATGAAAAAGTTGTGTCATTTAAACACAACTTTTTCTAAAAATACCCCATTTGGGTTACCTATCTATAACTTGATTTCGATTATTTTTTTACATACATCACCTCTTTTACCAGCTTTACAGTGCGGCTTACATCCGGCAAAGCTGCAGCTACCAAATTAGGTGCATAATGCAGGGGTGCATCGGCTGCAGTAATCCTGCGGATAGGTGCATCTAAATAATCAAAACCTTCTTTTTGTATGCGATAAGTTATCTCGGATGATACAGAGGCGAAAGGCCATTGTTCTTCCACTATCACTAAACGATTTGTCTTTTTTACACTTTCCAGAATTGTCATCCAGTCTAGGGGGCGAATAGTGCGTAGGTCTATAACTTCTGCGGATATACCCTCTTTTTCCAATTCTGAAGCAGCACCCAAGGCTACTTTCATCATTTTATTGAACGAAACAATCGTCACATCTTTTCCTTCCCGTTTTACATCTGCCTTTCCTAAAGGAATGTAATATTCTTCATCAGGTATATCGCTTTTATCACCATAGGCAACTTCTGCCTCCATAAACATAACGGGGTCTTCTTCGTAACGTATAGCTTGCTTTAATAGACCCTTAGCATCGTACCCATTACTAACGGAGACAACCTTTAAACCGGGAATATTCGCATAGAGAGATTCAAATGCCGTTGAGTGTTGAGCACCTAACTGGCCGGCTGAACCACTAGGGCCGCGAAACACAATTGGACAAGTAATCTGCCCACCGCTCATAGCTAACATTTTAGACGCCGTGTTCAAAATTTGATCCAGCGCTAATACACCAAAGTTCCATGTCATGAACTCCACAATCGGACGAAGCCCATTTTGTGCAGCGCCAACCGCAACTGCTGTAAACCCTAGTTCGGCAATAGGCGTATCTATCACCCGCTTCGGACCAAACTCGGCTAACATACCCTGGCTCACTTTATAAGCGCCGTTGTATTCAGCCACTTCTTCACCCATTAAAAAAACACGGTCGTCGCGGCGCATTTCTTCACTCATGGCTTCACGTAAGGCTTCACGATAAGGTATTTGTCTCATGTAGATTTCAAATTATAAGGTGGGCAAATTTAGCGGACGGGGGGGAATAATCCTAAAATGAAAAAGCACTTGAGGTTCGCTATTATTATAGAGCTGAAAAATAAATAACCTCCAACTGACAAACATTTCTGTATGGCAAATGCTTTGTAAGAACAGAAAGATGGAAATAACACAGATCGTTGGTTTGTTTGCAGGTATATGTACTGCTTCGTCCCTTCTCCCCCAGCTTATAAAAACGGTAAAAGAAAAAAAAGCAGATGACATATCAAAAGTCATGTTGTTTGTTTTGATGATTGGAGTAGCTACCTGGATTGTTTATGGTGTTATGCGCGATGACTTACCAATTATTATCACCAATAGCTTTTCGTTGCTGCTTAATATTTCGATGATAATTCTCCGGATCAAATACAACCGAAAGGGCTAGAAATAAAAAAGGCATAGAGATGCATTACAGCTTCGTGCTGATTTGCAGTTGCAGAATATGGTTATGCATTTTTTTCTTGAAATTAGCACCTGTGTAAATAACCTGCTATCATCTCTTTCGCTTGGCCAAAGCTGCAACCACTGAAGCGAATACCTGTAGCGATAAAATTGTTACATTTCCTTGAAACCAAAGGATGTAATACTATACTATCTTATGTTATGTCACTCTCTTGTACGTTCTTTTCGCAACTGAGCAAAACTAAAACATACGGCAATTTCTCCTTTTTAAGGTTGTTTTAATAGTGTAAGAATGGGCTATTGCGAACCTGAATATGCTTTAAACGAAATTTTGAATCAGTCTGAAACGCCTCGCTTGCCAATTGCCTATTGCAAAAAAATATTACACATTTTCAATTACCATAGCGCTTGCGCCACCTCCGCCATTACAAATTCCTGCAGCGCCTATCTTTCCACCTTTTTGCTTTAATACGTTTATTAATGTCACGATAATCCTTGCGCCGCTGCATCCCAAGGGATGACCTAATGAAACGGCGCCACCATTTACATTAACCCTTGCCGGATCAAGATTCATTTTTTTGGTATTGACAATTCCTACTACACTAAATGCCTCATTCAATTCAACATAGTCAATATCCTTCATTTCTAAACCTGCTCTTTTTACAGCTTTTGGAACAGCAATGCTTGGCGTTGTAGTAAACCAGGTTGGTTCCTGTTCCGCATCGGCATAACCACGAATGATTGCAATTGGCTTGATACCTAATTCTTCAGCTTTTTCCTTGCTCATTAAAACCACTGCAGCAGCACCATCATTCATAGTACTGGCGTTAGCAGCAGTCACGGTTCCTTCTTTTCCAAAAGCCGGTCGTAAGGAAGCTATTTTATCAAACTTTACTGTCCAGGGTTCTTCATCTTTATCTACTATGATATCCCCTTTTTTTGATGCAATGGTTACAGGCACAACTTCATCTGCAAACCGTCCCTCATTCCATGCAGCCTGGCTGCGCTGGTAGCTCTCAATAGCAAATGCATCTTGCTCTTCCCTGCTGACCTTACTTTCAGCCGCAGTAATATCAGCTGCGCAACCCATTGCAAAATTGCTATAACAATCGGTCAGCCCATCTTTTTGCAGACCATCAATGATTGGCGCTTCTCCATACTTATTTCCCCAACGCATATTAGGTATATAAAAAGGCACGGCACTCATATTCTCCATGCCTCCTGCAACCACCACATCAGCATCGCCAAGCAAAATACTTTGAGCCCCTTGTGCAATAGCTTTCATGCCGCTAGCACAAACCTTATTTACAGTGGTACAAATTACTTTATCGGGAAGTCCGGCGGCTTTTGCCGCTTGCCGTGCAGGAGCCTGGCCAACGTTGGCCTGAATTACACATCCCATAAATACTTCATCAACATCACCCGGTTTTATTCCGGCTCTTTCAACCGCTGCTTTTATAGCAGTGGCGCCTAATTGTGGAGCGGGCACATCTTTCAACCCACCACCAAAAGAACCCATCGGTGTACGAACAGCGGAAACGATATAAACTGTTTTATTCATAAAGCATTTTTAGCGCCGCAAAGATATGCCGGTTTAGGGTTTTGCGTTTGGCGTTTAGGATCCCTTATTTCGGTCTGTCGCTCAGGTAACCATCTGTACGAGATTGCATCCTATTTATTACTACATGAAAACTTTCTTTGCCTCTGTATCTTCATAAAAAATAAGAATTGCATTGAAGCATTTTTCAGTACTTATAATCGGCGGCGGGCCTATTGGCCTCGCCTGTGCTTTGGAAGCAAAAAAACAAGGGCTTAATTATCTGATCATAGAGAAAGGCACAGTGGTTAACTCCATCTATAACTACCCGGTAAACATGACGTTCTTTTCTACGTCTGAACGATTGGAAATCGGAGGCGTTCCTTTTATTACCAATCTTCCTAAACCTAAGAGAGCAGAGGCTTTAGAATACTATCGAAGAGTAGCCCAGGATAATCATATTGGCATCCATTTGTTTGAGGAAGTGATCGATGTAAGAACCACGTCGGACGATGAGACAAAAACGACAAACTTTATTGTATCAACAAATAAAGCAACCTATACAGCCGGTAACATAATTATAGCTACAGGCTTTTACGATATTCCTTATCTATTAAATATTCCGGGTGAAGGCTTATCGAAAGTGAAACATTATTACGATGACCCACACTATTATGCTTTTCAGAAAGTGGTGATAGTTGGCGCACAAAATTCTGCGGTGGATGCTGCTTTAGAAACATGGCGGAAAGGTGCTGATGTAACAATGATTATTCGTGGTTCTGAAATTGGGCAAAGGGTTAAATACTGGGTAAAACCAGATATAGAAAACCGGGTAAAGGAAGGTTCAATCAAGGCTTATTTTAATTCCTATTTAAAAGAGATAAATGAGGCTGAGGTTATAATTGAAACACCTGCAGGTGAGATACGAATAGAAAATGATTGGGTTCTTTCGTTAACAGGATATCAGCCGAACTTATCCTTTTTGAAAAAGATTGGAATACATTTAAGTGACGATGATGTTAGAAAGCCAGTATATGATGAAGAAACGCACCAAACCAATGTAATGGGAATCTACTTGGCAGGCGTTATTTGCGGGGGTATGAATACACATAGACTCTTTATAGAAAACTCAAGGGAACATGCAGCAAAAATCATAACACACATCAAATCGAAATCTTAAGCCGGTGCAGTATTAAGCCTGATTATTTTTAGCTTATTGAATAAAACAATGATCGGGTAAACAGGATCAAACTCCCCACGCTTTGCAGCAAAATTTCCACGGCTTGGAAACTTGTGATGATTGTTATGATACCCCTCTCCAAGCATCAATAAATCTACCTTAAAAAGGTTTTTTGAAGTGTTGTCTGTTTCAAAATTTACTTCACCATACTTGTGAGCAAACCAGTTAATGATCATGCCGTGAATAGGTCCCATTAAAATGTGCACTGGAATTAATAAATACCACCAGGCAGATGGTGCGAAAGCGATATAAAACCATGTATAAGCAGCAGACCATAATATGCGTGAATACCAGGTATTACCCCAGCGGTCAAGCCAATTATATTCCGGTGTATTTTTTGAAAACCTTTCCTCTACCTGCACTTTGTTTTTCTTGATCATCACATACGTGTAGGAAGTTCGCCACATCATCTTCAACAAACTTTTGTCGAATGAAGGCGAGTGTGGGTCAAGTTCGGTATCGGTATATGCATGATGCATGCGGTGCAAAATGCCATACACCCTGGGACTCATGTATGACGAACCCTGCATGATATAAGAATAAACAAAAAAGAAATTTTCCCAGCCCTTACTCATTGTAAAAGCTCTGTGTGCAGAATACCTGTGATGGAAAAAAGTTTGTGCAAAAAGTGATAAGTACCAATGCAAAACAAAGAAGATAAGTATCGCTATCATAACCGAGTATTAGGTGTATCTAAAGTAAATCGCATCCGGTTTCAGTCCACAATTACACGTCTAATTTCAGAAGAAAAATAACCTTAAAGGTACCGTTGATTAAAGCAGAAAATTATTCTTCCGCTTTATTGCTTACTAAAGAAAGCTTGGCAAACTCAGTGCCGCTGAAAATTTTAGCAAGGCTAATATTCTGGGACTTACTGTACTCGGCTAAATGTGTTTGTGTTACAATACGCCAAAAGTTTTTTCCTTTTAACTCGGTGTAATCTCTACCCTGTACAATCAATCCACGAACTGGATTTCTTTTTTTCATTTCGAAACGAATAATCTTACCTGATGGTACTGTTTCTTTAGCAAGAAACGTCTCTATTTGTTCTACTGTCATAGCGGGCTAAGGTAATAGTTTGTACTTTGTTTCAACGTTAAAATTAAAAAAATAATCAAGTAGTTAAAGCATTGCATTCTACTGTTCTGAAAATTATGGTTGCTTAACTAATTGTATCTCGCCCTGAAGCTTAATCTCATCGCTCACCACAACCTGCCCGGCTTCTGTTACTGCGCTCCAGGTTAACCCAAATTCTTTCCTGCTAATTTTTCCTGAAACTGTAAACCCCGCCTTTGTTTGACCATAAGGGTCAACTACAATACCGCCAAATTCTACTTTCACTTTTACTGGCTTTGTAATGCCGCGTATCGTCAGATTACCGAGTAATTGTGCATCTTCTCCATCCTGCTCATACTTCTGACCAACATATTTTAATTGCCCATAATTTTCTGCATCAAAAAAATCGGCTGATTTTAGATGGGTATCTCTTTGCTGATTATTGGTATCAATAGAATCAATGTCAGCCGTAAATTCAATTTTAGAAGCAGTAGTAAAATCATCAGATTCTGTCACTACTTCTAAATCAAATTTTTTAAAATAACCTGTAACAGTTGTTATCATCAGGTGCTTTACTTTAAACTGTACTTCTGAATGTGTAGGATCAATTTTCCATGTTGTTGCCATATGTATTGTTTTAGAAGACAAATATAATCAATGTTTAAACATTGACAGTTAATTTAATTATTTTCTCCGGTAGATCAATTACAAAAACCCGGGCTGGGCTATTAACTGCAATCAATCGCTCTCTAACCACTATGCTTTACCAAGCTCGGCATTACATCTTCCCAATCCCTTAGACGTTACAAGTCAAACACTATAGGCTGATGTACTAATTCATAAGATTCGTTCAGCACACAGGCATTAACAAATTTTATTCCGTAGCGTTTTGTTAACCCGTATGATTCATGAATATGCCCACATACATGCACTTTTGGTTTTACTGCCAAAACCCTTTCCAACAAATCTTTATCTCCGGCATGTTGCTCATTTATTACAACATCAAGAACACCATATACCGGGCCATGTGTAAGCAGGATATCCGTATCCGCAGGAATATTGTTCCAATGTTGTGCCAGGGGGTTACCTCTTTTTTTATTAAAAGCCCACCTGTAAAAAAGTGGCGTAAAAGGCGAACCCCATATTTTAATTCCGTCTATTGTAATCCCTTCGTCTTTTAAGTAATGCACACCTGCGGGAATTAAGCCCCTGATGATTATTTCCTTTTGTTTCTCAAAAAAAAAATCGTGGTTGCCAGCTATAAAAATCTTGTGTTTAAAGTGAAGCTTACCAAACCAGTCCAGGAAGTCATGTATCTCCCGTGGATCTCCCTGGTAACTAATGTCACCTGCATGAAGAAGTACATCTCCTTTTGGAAGCTTCAAACTTCTGTGGCGGCAGTGCGTATCAGATATAGCGACGAACTTCAAATTAATGCGTTGGTTTGGTTTGCAATATATACCTATAAAAAAATTGTCCCACCAACATGGCAGGACAATTATTATTTCTAAAGTGATTAGTTATTCTTCCCGGTTGCTAACACTCGTGTTACGGTTAGAAGACTGATCACTTGTTTCCTTTTGGGGTTCAGATCGCTTGCCACCTGTTTGTTTTTCGCGATTGGATTTTTCATCCTGAGCTCGTCCGGCAAATCCCTGGTTACTTTGATTACTGGCACCTTGTCCGGATGTTCCATTTTTGTTATTATCGCCGCGGCCTGACATAGGAATAATATTTTTATTGGTAATATAGTTTTGAAACAGTAATTATGCCACAACCCAATATGTTATGAAGTTTCTTTTCACAGTTTTGCTGTTTTTTATTTTCGGCCTTGCCTCAGCACAACAACAGGATTCTATCACTGTAAATAATTTAGAACAGGTTGTTATAAAAGCGTTTGAACAAACAAGACATTTGAAAGATGTACCTGCTGCCGTCAACTTTATCAATAAGCAAACTTTAGAAAGATTTAGCCCGACATCCATTGTCCAGGCAATAAATACTACACCCGGTGTACGGATGGAAGAGCGTTCCCCCGGAAGCTACCGTTTTAATATCCGGGGCAGTTCTTTGCGATCACCATTTGGTGTTCGCAATGTGAAAGTGTATTACAATGATATTCCTTTTACCGACCCCGGCGGCACCACTTACTTAAATGGTTTAGGCTACTATAATTTTAATTCCGTTGAAATAATTAAAGGACCCGGCAGCAGTTTTTATGGCTCCGGAAATGGTGGCGTGTTGCTTATTGAAAGTATGGATCCAAATGCCCAGGGAAACATTTTTACTGAATATACTACTGGAAGCAATGGGCTAAAAAATGAGTATGCTTCAATAACGACCGGCGATAGCAATGCTCATAACCAGTTTGGCTTTCAACATCAACAAAGTGAAGGGTATCGGAATCATTCCGGGTTGGAGAGAAACATATTCAGTTGGTCGGGGCGGTTTTCTACTGCTGAAAAGAACTATTTAAAAACTACATTTTTATACAGTGATCTTTTTTACGAAACACCTGGCGCTTTAACTAAAGCAGAATATGAATTGAACCCCAGGTTATCACGGCCCGGCGGTGGTGGCTTTCCAGGAGCAGAGCAAAGCAAGGCCGCTATAAAACAAAAAACATTCTTAGCAGGGTTAAGTTATCATCAGCAGTTTTCAGAAGCAATTGCAAACACAAGTACTGCGTATGGCATGTTTACCGAACTGCGCAATCCCGCTATCCGCAACTACGGCAAAAATGTAGAACCCCATGCTGGCGGACGAACTGTTTTCTCTTATAAAAAACTCCTTTCCAATGGTAGCTTAAACCTGACTGCGGGAGGCGAAATGCAGCAAAGCTTTTCTACAGTTTCGGTTTATAAAAACAAGGACGGCAACCCCGATACTTTACAAACACAGGATGATATTCCCACAAGACAAGCGTTAGCTTTTTTCGGCGCAAGCCTTGAAAAAAAAGGTTGGGAATTTACCGTAGGTGGCAGTCTTAACTTTTTGAACATAGAATTTAAGCGCAGCACTCCTACCCCTTTACCGCTGCAAAACAGGAGCTTTACAAATGAATTTGCGCCGAGGGTTTCCGTCTCAAAAAAATGGAGGGCCATCACGGTTTATTCAAGTGTTGCAAAGGGTTTTTCGCCACCAACTTCTGCGGAACTTTCACCAAGTGGCAGCGCCATTAATCTTGGCTTAAACGCCGAAGAAGGCACGAGTTATGACCTGGGTTTCAGAGGCACTGTTCTAAATGATTTGAATTTTGATGTCAACGCTTTTTCATTTTCCCTTACAAATGCAATTGTGCAAAGACGGGATGCGGGTGGTGGCGAACTTTTTATTAACGCAGGCAAAACTTTACAGCGTGGCATTGAAACCTCTATCAATTATCCTTTTGTAAAAAGAGGAGCATTTGCAAAGCAGGGGCTTTTTTGGTTCAGCCATACGTATCATCATTTTAACTACAAAGAATTTAAGCAGCTCACATCCGATTTTTCGGGCAAGTCCCTCCCGGGAATTGCTCCGCATACAATTTCAACAGGCGTTGACTTTGTAGCAACTAACGGTTTACTTGCTAACCTTAATTATTACTACAGCGATAAATTACCATTGAGCGATGCCAATAATGAGTATGCAGCAGCATATCATTTATTAAATGCGCAGCTTGGCTTTGAAAAATGGCTGAAAAGCAAGTGGCGGTTAAAGTTGGTTGCAGGGGCAGAAAACCTTCTTGATGAAACCTATAGTTTAGGGCCTGATATTAATGCCTTTGGCGGGCGGTATTATAATGCAGCACCAGGAAGATCATATTATGTTTCATTGGCTGTACAGCTATTTACAAAGAATCGTCCGGATTAACGAACTCTTAAACGGCTTAACCTTCAGTTCAATCTCCCTATTTTTGCGCTTCAAATTTTTAAAAGCAATGACGAACAGAACATTTACCATGATCAAGCCCGATGCAATGCGCAATGGCCATGCCGGTGCTATTTTAGATAAGATTACTAAATCAGGTTATAAAATAATTGCCTTAAAGCAAACAAAGCTTTCACTTGAAAAAGCAGGTGAGTTTTATGAAGTGCACAAGGAGCGTCCTTTTTATGGTGAGCTAACACAGTTTATGAGCAGTGGTGTTATTATTGCCGCAATTTTAGAAAAAGAAAATGCAGTTGCTGATTTCAGAACGTTGATTGGCGCTACAGATCCATCCAAAGCTGACGAAGGAACGATAAGAAAATTGTTTGCTACATCATTAGGAGAAAATGCTGTTCATGGAAGCGACAGCGATGAGAATGCAAAAATTGAAGGTGACTTTTTCTTTAGCGGATTGGAAAGATTTTAGTTAACTGGTTGATCAGTTAATTGGTTGATTACAAGAAGCAAACTAATCAACCAATTAACTGATCAACTAAATCTCCCTGCTCTTTTTCTTTATCATATCATTCTGCACCGGCTCTACTTTATAGCCGGCAAGTCGTAACAAACTAATTACACCTCTTTTACCTGGGAGATGGCCTGCACCCACTGCAACCACCAATGATTTACCCGGCAAAATTTCCTGTAACTTTTTTGTCCAGGCTTCATTTCGGCTATAAAGCAGAAGCTCTGTGAAATTTTTAATTCCCATATCTTCTTTCTTCGTCATCTCTTCCAATACCTCTAATTTCTGGTTCCGATAAGCATTGGTTAATGCTATCATTTCATTGCCATCTGCGGTATCATCAGCCTGGGTAATCATTTGATAAAGTTGTTTTGCCTGTAGCTTGTAAGGTATCTTATCAAATATTGCTAACTGAAAATTCATTGTCTCAAGCCCTTTGATCTTTTTATCAGAAACTTTTGCTTCCTGCATTATCAATTGCTCCATTGCCACCATCTTATCGCAGGACGTATTTTTTGTTTGCTGTTCAGCAATCAGCGAAGCAGCAAGCATGGGCTTAAAAGATTGCAGCATAGAAAAAGGTAACATGGCACTATTTT
>JAQBNG010000099.1 GCA_028288675.1 Flavisolibacter sp.
CCACTACGCCTTACAATAATTTTATTCTGCAATTAAAGTTTAAGCAGGAAGCAAACGGTAACAGCGGCGTATTTATCCGTTCCACTATTGATGGAACAAAGATCAGCGGGTGGCAGGTAGAAGTGGCACCCCCCAATCATAGTACAGGCGGTATTTATGAGTCGTACGGCAGGGGGTGGCTGATTAAGCCAAAGCCGGAGGAGGAAAAAGCACTGAAGGCAAATGAATGGAATGACATGCGCATTCAGGTTATCAACGATGAAGTAACCACCTGGTTAAACGGCAAACAGATGGTCTATCTGAAAGATGAAAAGATAGGTGTAGGAAAAGGTTTTATTGCCTTGCAAATTCATGACGGTGGCGGTATAAAAGTGCGGTGGAAAAATATACGTATCAAACAGTTGAAGTAAATTGAATTGGTGATGTCAACGTCAGAAACTATCCTTTTCACTTTTCGCTTCGTTGCATTTATAGTTGGCTTAAACCTGCTACATTCGTTAACCCGGTTTCATGTTACTAGTGAAGTGGCGTTTGCGTGAGGGATAGCAGCGGAAATCCTTTTTGGTGCGTTGTCATGCTGAGCCTGTCGAAGCATTGTGTGTTGGCCCAAAAAGATTGCAGCGGATAGCCCGCCGGCGCCTCGCCGGCACGCCCAAAAAACGCCTTATATAGTACGCTCAACATAACACCCGCATAAATCATTTTAGTTGTATGAACAATAATTCAAATGCATCGCGTAGAAATTTTCTAAAGAACCTGGCGGCTTCTACGGCCGCTGTTGCCGTGGGTTCAAATGTGTTTGCAGCGGAAAGCAAGGAAACTTATTTTGAATTTTTAAAACGCCAGGGGACCGGCGCAAACGATGCTATAAACATTGCTCTAATTGGCGCAGGTGGCATGGGTACACAGGATACAATAACAGCGCTGCAAGTTCCCGGAATTAAATTAGTAGCAGTATGCGACCTGTATGATGGCCGCTTACAAGATGCAAAAAAGCGCTGGGGAGCAGACTTGTTTACAACACGTAGCTATAAGGAAGTATTGAACCGCAAGGATGTTGACGCCGTAATTGTTGCTACACCCGATCATTGGCATCAACAAATTTCAATAGATGCCATGAAGGCTGGCAAACATGTGTATTGCGAAAAGCCAATGGTACATGATATTACAGAGGGCCCTGCGGTAATTAAGGCACAGGCAGAAACAGGAAAGATATTCCAGGTAGGCAGCCAGGGTGTTTCTTCGCTGGGCAATGAAAAAGCAAAGCAGTTATTAAAAGATGGCGCCATTGGTGAATTAAATTATGCAGAAGGTTTCTGGGCACGCCATTCTCCCACCGGCGCCTGGCAATATCCAATTCCGGCAGATGCATCGCCTGCTAATGTTGATTGGGAAACCTATATAAGTAATACTGCCAAACGTCCATTTGATGCCACCCGTTTTTTCAGGTGGAGAAATTATCGTGACTATGGAACAGGAATGTCGGGAGACCTTTTTGTACATCTTTTTTCAAGCTTACATTTTATCACGGCCTCATTAGGACCTAATAAAGTTTATGCGGCAGGCGGATTGCGCTACTGGAAAGACGGCCGAGAAGTTCCGGATGTTTTACTCGGCACGTTCGACTATCCGCAAAGCGCTGCTCACCCTGCATTCAATCTTTCACTACGATGCAATTTTGTGGATGGCACCAGCGGCACTACTTATTTAAAACTGGTTGGCAGCGAAGGTTCTATGGATGTAACCTGGGATAGCGTTACATTAAAAAGAAATAAAACTATCGCTTCTGATGATCCTTTTTTTATTGAGCAAATGAAAAAGGCTGGTACACCCGTTTCTGATCGCAAAAGAATATTAGCTCCCGAAGAATATACTTTCGCTGCAGAAAAAGGTTACCTCGGTGGACCGCATGACCATTTTGTAAATTTCTTCAACGCCATAAAAAAGGGTGGAAAGGTTGCTGAAGATGCGGTATTTGGATACAGGGCTGCAGCACCTGCTCTTTTATGCAATGACAGTTACAATAACGACACGGCTATCTCCTGGAACCCTGAAAAAATGCAGGTAATAAAAAAATAAATCAATTTTAATTTATGAATCAACTTATTAAAAATACGGGCCTTGCATTACTGATTTCCGGCCTTGCCTCTTGTGCCGACCAAAGCGGCAGCACAACTACAACTTCAACAACCGGTTCCACTAACTCTGATACTACTACTAAAATGAACGCTGAAAATGAAAAATGGATAAGCCTGTTCGATGGTAAAACCCTTGCTGGCTGGCACGGCTACAACAAGGCCGGTGAAATTAAAAACTGGACAATTGAAGAAGCCTCACTGGTTTGTCTTGGCGCTGCAAAAGGTGATACCGGTGGTGATATTGTGTCAGCATCGGAATATGAAAATTTTGAATTAAAGTGGGAATGGAAAATTACAAAGGAAGGTAACAGCGGTGTAATGTATCATGTAGTAGAGGATCCTAAGTACAAGGCACCGTATGAAACTGGTCCGGAATACCAAATGATAGATGATATTGGTTATCCGGGTAAACTGGAAGAGTGGCAAAAAACCGGTGCCGATTATGCCATGAACCTAAGCAATGATAAGAAAAAACTGAAGCCCGTTGGCGAATGGAATACGAGTAAAATAGTTTTTAATAAGGGGCATGTTGAGCATTGGTTAAACGGAGAAAAAATAGTTGAATTTGAAGCCTGGACTGATGCCTGGAAGAAGGAAAAAACCGAAGGCAAATGGAAAGATTTCCCTGATTATGGCCTGGCAAAAAAAGGAAGGATTGCTTTACAGGATCATGGACATAAAGCTTATTTTAAAAATATCATGATCAGGGAGTTGTAGGAAATTATAAGTAGTCTTTGTGAATGTCTTATTCTAACATGGGGTTACATAACATACGTTTAAAGCATAAAAATTAACTGCTGTAATTATTGATGTCATTCAAGGTCTTCATAAGCAAGCGCAGGTTTATTGAGGTTTAAAAGGCAAGGCTCACACCCATATAAATAAGAATAGTCGTATGATTAAAAATTCTTATTTTAATTGTTTAAACAACCTAAAACTTCAATCATGAAAAAGATTGCACTGCTGCTTGTCACTCTCATATCTGTTCATTTTGTTTTTGCCCAGGAAGATGCACCGGGTTGTAAAGACAGTCCTTTATTCAATCGTATGCCTAATACAGTTATAGGCCAGTGTACATCCAACTATGATGAAATGGAAATACCAATAGCCCAGGATAAAGTTGAAAAAAAAGAAGGCACAAAAACGTCTATCCAGTATAATTATGAAAAGGAAGAAGCCACCGCTCCTTCTTTTTTCCAGATCGTTAAAAATTTTGAAAATGCAATAACCAAAACAGGCGGCAAAAGAATTTATTACAGTAAAGAATCAGGCGTAGCTACTTTCTCAACAAGGTCAGGTGGTAAAGACATCTGGGTAGTGTTAAACGATTTTGGAGGAGCTAAAACCGGGAATTTTGAACTGAATATTTTGGAGATGGAAGCAATGAAGCAGGATATAGCTGCCAGCGAAATGTTGGAGTCCTTAAACAAAAATGGCTCAGTTGCGCTTTACATCAACTTTGAAACCGGTAAGGCTGATATCAAGCCTGAATCTCAAAAAATAGTAGGACAAATTGCCGAAATGATGAAGGCTAACCCGGCATTGAAAATTAGTATAGAAGGACATACAGATAATGTAGGTACACCTGCTTCTAATAAAATGCTTTCCGATATAAGAGCCAAAGCTGTAATGAAAGCAGTAACGGCTGAGGGTATTGAAGCGACAAGGCTTTCGGCTAGAGGCTGGGGACAGGAAAAACCTACAGAGGATAATAGCACCGAAGAAGGAAAAGCAAAAAACAGGCGGGTTGAGATTGTAAAAATGTAAACAACTACGTGTACATAAAAAAGAAGCGGCTGCTAAGCCGCTTCTTTTTTTCCTAATTGTTTCATCACCTTTATATGCGATAGAACTGCCTGTCGCATTTTAGGATAAGAATGATAAGGGATGTCAAATTTTTCGCAATGGTCTTTAACTATTTTACTTAATTCTTTATAATGTACATGGCTGATTTTTGGAAACAGATGATGCTCAACCTGGAAGTTTAATCCACCTGCAAACCATGTTACTACTTTGTTTTTAGGTGCGAAATTGGCGGTCGTGCGTAGTTCATGAATAGCCCATTCGGTTTCCAGTTGCTTTGGTTTTTCACCCGCTTCTTCAAACTCCGTTTTTTCTACAATATGGGCTAACTGAAATACCATAGAAAGCGTAATGCCCATCGTCACATTTAAAATAAGGTAGCCAACTAGCCAGGTCTGCCAACCCACAAGCAGTATCGGCAGCAAAGCGTAAAACCCAAAATAAAGCAGTTTGGTCAGCCAGAAAAGGAAATGTTCTTTAAGATTCATCTTCATTTCAGTAACTACCATCTTACGGGAAACATAAGTTATAAAGTCCGTTACCCATGCCCAAAGAATGGTGCTTAATGAATAAAGGAAGAACATATACACAAACTGGTATTTATGCGCAGGTACCCATTTTTGAGAAGGACATAAACGCAGTACCGGGCTCTTCGCAATATCGTCATCAATGCCATCAACATTGGTATAGGTATGATGAATAACATTGTGTTTTATTTTCCACATATAAGCATTACTGCCCAAGGCATTCATGGTATAACTAAAAAGGTCATTTACCCATTTTTTACTTGAGTAACTGCCGTGGCAACTATCATGCATAATGTTAAATGCAATAGCTACTAAACCTAACCCAAGTATAAAGGTTAAGAGGATGCCGGCAACTGCGGAATAGTTCCCCAACAAGAGAAATATATAAATGCCTACAGAAAGGGGAATAAGGATAGCGGTTTTTAAATACAGCTTCCAGTTACCTGTTTTCTTTAAATTATTTTGGATAAAATACTGATCAACTGATTTTTTAAGGGTAGAAAAGAAGATTTGCCCCTTGTTATTAAAACTTACTTTGGCCATTGCTGTTGAATTGATCTACTAGCACTTTAAAATTTGGGCTACAATAGAAATAGAAAATTGGGTTAAGGTGATTGTACAAAAAAGCAAATTTTATTCCTTTTTCAAAATGCTTCTTTAAATTTTGAGAAGCCTTGCAAAATAAAGGCTTTCATAGGAAACCTTTTGCTAAAACTGGGCTTTCCAATAATTACTAATTGTTTGAATTACTGCATTTGAATTTATATGGTGGCATAAGAGCCTATTTAATCCAGTCTCAGGTTGCATCTTGCTTTTAAAACCAGAATACAGAAATAATAATTTTTAAATATAAATTTAAACCTATATTTTTAGTGAAGAGTCCGGTTCCAAAACTATTGCTGTTCTTAAACCATCACATCCACTCCTGTTAATCCCACAAGTACTTGAATCCTATTCGCAAGCGAATAGTACAATCATCATAACCTTATCTATTTCAGAATATAACCATAAACTAAAACTACTTACACGATGAAAAGTTATCCAAAGCTTGCATTTAATGGCTTCTTCATTCCCTTTTGCATCTGTTCATCTTTCTTTTATCAAATTTTAATAACTGCTTTATGAGAAAAGTTACATTATTATTTTTACTTAGCCTGAGTGTTCAGGCCGGCTATGCCCAGGTCTTTTCAGATAATTTTAACCGGGTTAATAGTGTTATAGTTGGAAATGGCTGGACAGAATTAGAGACTGCGGCTACAGGTGCACAAATCTCATCCAACAGGTTACAATTGGGTTCAACTACAGCCGGAAGAGAATTTGTATTGCAGGATGTTTCCACCTTATACAGTACAAATGGAATTAGCACCAACACAGCTACTATTGTTTGGGCATTCAATTTCAGGAACACAAGAACTGACCCAAGTGGTTTTGCTAACAATTCGTATGGCCTTGCTTTTATACTTGGTAAAACCACAATTGCAACAACTGATGGTAATGGCTATGCAATTGTTATTGGGCAAAGCGGAAGTAGTGACCTTATTCGTCTAACCAGCTTTTCCAATGGTCCTGACGCTGACGCGAACTTTACAAACATCATATCGGGAAATGATTATGGAAGCGATTATATAAGTGTAAAAGTTATCTACAACCCAGCTACTGATGAATGGTCTTTATTTGCTGAAAGCAATGCCTCTGCTTTTCCGCAGGCCAACCCTTATCTTACCTCAACACAAATAGGCACAACTACTGTAAATGCAACCTATACAACCACTGGCAATGATTTGAAATACATAGGGGCATTTTGGAACCATGCCACCGGTGCAAGCGATAATGCAATATTTGATGATGTAACCGTTACTTTGGTTCCTACAAATTATTATCCCAAAACATCTGCTACGAATCTAAGCCTTGTAAATAACTGGACAACTGATCCAACAGGCATAGCAGGTACTTCACCAATAAATTTTACTTCTCCTTACCAGCTATTCAATCTTAATAATAATGTGGCTAATCCAGTTGTGAGTACTGCATGGACTATCTCCGGCGGGTCGAATCTTATTCTAAATAATACCAACAGCTTATTGTTTACACCGGCAGCGAGTTTCACATTGGGAACAGGTTCTTCTGCTGATTTTAACAGCAAGCCGGTTACGTTAAAATCAAATGCATCGGGCACCGCTTTTATCGGTACAATTACAGGTACACTCTCCAATGCTACCAATGTAACTGTAGAACGTTATATCAGTTCAGACAACAACCGTGCGTACCGTTTATTGGCGCCTACAGTTAACACTATAACACCTATCCGTACCAACTGGCAGGAGAACGGTGTTAGTACTTCGGAATTGGGTACACATATTACCGGAAGCATAAGCGGCGCAAACGGTTTTGACATCACGCAAAGCGGCCAGGCGTCTGTATTTACTTATGATGCAGTAACTCCTGCATGGGTGGCCCTCAGCAACACGAATGTGAATACATTAAATGCAAAAACTGGTTACCTCACTTTTATACGAGGCGACAGAACAATTAATCTTACTTCAACAGCATCACCACTACCAAGTAACAATACAACACTAAGGGCAACCGGCACATTACTGACAGGGCCGCAAAGTTTTACCGGACTTATAGGTAGCAGTAAATTTAATCTAGTTACCAATCCTTATGCGGCACCTATTAACTGGGCAAGTGTATACACGGCAAGTACAGGTATAAGTCAGTATTATACTTTATGGGATCCAAATATTGGATCAAGAGGTGCCTTTGTAACAGTAAACACTATCGGTACAAAAAGCAATAATTCCTCTAACGCTACAATTAATATACAATCAGGACAGGCGTTCTTTATTAAGGCATCAGAGGCTGCGGCCCCAACTGTAAATATTGCAGAAACGCACAAATCACTGGTTAACAATATTGATATTTTCAGAGCAGGGTTGCAAACAGAGCTTTTTAATTCGTCATTGTATTATACCGACCAGTTCAACAACAGGATAAATGCTGATGGAGTAATATCTGTTTATAATAATAATTATACAGACGCTATTGATGAAAACGATGCTGATCAAATACCCAACTGGGATGAAGATATTGCTATTAGCAGAAGTACTAATGAATTAAGCATTGAAAGCCGTGCGTTAATTGATATAGCTGATACTATACTATTTACACTGGCAAGGTTAAAAGTACAGAGCTATGAATGGCAGTTTGATGCAACTGACTTCAACCAACCCAACCTCCAGGCAACTTTAGTAGACAAATTTCTAAACACAAGAACCCTTGTCAGCCTCAATGGAAGTACAGTTGTGCCATTTACCATAACCAATGATGGAGCATCGGCAGCTGCAGACCGGTTTATGGTAGTATTTGGACTTATTAATGTACTGCCTGTTAATTTAAGTAGCGTAAAAGCCTTCCAGAAAATAAAAGACGTACAGGTAGAATGGACGGCGAACACTGAAATTAATATGGATCGGTATGAAGTTGAAAAATCAATGAATGGCCAGCAGTTTAGTAAGGCTGCTTCTGTAGCCGCAAGAGGTAATAATTCTAGTGGTATATATGATTGGCTGGATGTAAACCCTGCTAATGGAAACCATTATTACCGAATAAAAGTAATCAGTAAAACCGGCGAAGTACAATACAGCAAAATAGTAAAGGTTACAGTGGGCATAAGCCGAAGCAGCATCACGGCATATCCTAATCCGGTTAAAGACAACATTGTTAGTTTAAGTTGGAACCTTCCAAAAGGCAACTATAGAATAACACTTACCAACAAGCTTGGACAACAGGTATTCAGCAGAGAAATAAAACATAGTGGAGGATCGGCAACTCAAACCTTAGAACTCGGAAATAATTTTTTACTTGGTGTTTATCAACTGTGTGTTTCCAATGGCGAAGAAAAGTATGTGCAACAATTGATAAGGAACTAAAAACAACAAAAACTTTTAAACTGGATAATATGAAAAAGCAAATTTCTTTAGTACTCTTAATGCTGATGGTACTGTTTATAATCCCATCTCTTTCTTCTGCACAAGTATTTTCAACGCCTCCACCTCCGCCCCCCGATCCTATTGATACTGATACTACAAATATTCCTTTTGATGGAGGCTTAAGCCTGTTGCTACTGGCAGGTGTTGGGTACGGAGCTAAAAAAATCAGGGATCAAAGAAAACAAAAGGAGAAGGGAAATCTATAACCGGCCAAAGGTTGGTAGGTACGGGCAACTTTACTACTACAGTGTTAATAAAACTAAAAAGGAGCTACAATTTATTGTAGCTCCTTTTTAGTGGACCGTGGCGGGCTCGAACCAGCGACCCTCTGATTATGAGTCGCCACAATAGCTTAACCTGTATTAACCTAAGTTAATCCATTTTAATCTAAGTGGTTGTAGGTCAATTAATGCATGATTATTGTTTATCTAGCTGCACAATGTTTAGTGTCAATTAATCTTGTTTTGATTGCAAATCACCGTAGTGAAAGAATATTTGTGAATAAAGAAAATCATGATTTATGTCAGTTGCCATTGCTATTATCCTTGACACAAGAAGGAAAAAAGAAATAACAAATACCCATGTAAAGCTGAGGGTAAATTTTAAAAGAGTTACCAGCTATTACCAATCCATATTTGATCTGTCTCAGAAAGATTATGATAAGCTACTTGCGCCACGAATTGCAGCCGGCTTGCCCTTTGGTTACACCACGTTTTTTAGCATAGCCGCAGGAGAAAGCAGCAACAATTCTAATTCTGATGAATGCTTATCAATAACCTCTTTAACTATGAATAAACGCGATAACTGAGCATCACTCAAGGCCTCTATCTGCTCTAAAGTTTTTTGTGCCAGGATAAACCCTAAAGCAAGTATTTTTTAACCGTGTTACGGGCTACACCTGTTGATTGACTGATATATTTTGTTCCTCTTTCCAACGCATAAAGATGAAGGATCTGGCATATTGTAAACATCTGAGTTGTTTTGTTAGATAGGTGAAAGAAGAAATTAATGAATGGAGAACTTCTCTCCTTTTCCCTACAAAAACAACTTAATCTCTTATCAATTTTTAGGGGTCAGTTTGCCGTGGCGCAAGGGGCCAGTTTACTCTGGCGAGAGGGGGGCAATTTGAGTGGATCGGCAGTGTATTATTGATTGTTCTGACTTAAGCGCTGAAGAGTATATGTAGGTAGGTAAAGCTGTATCCCACTACATCTGGGAGAGATGTAAAAATGGAATAGATTTATACATGAAAATCCTGCTATCAAAAAAGTCTTTGACGAAGAAAAGCACTTTGGAAAAGCTCCTGTCATGAATTTTTTGATGAGCTAATTAATACTTCTTCTACTGCGAATGTATCCTTGCAGGACTTGGGTTTAATTCACTTACACTGCGGCTGATAATTGTATTTGCGGCTTCTTTGAAAAAACAAAGAGATTCAATGTTCTTAACTAAAGAAGTCGTTCATCTTATCGCAGAAAAACAAATTGCAATAGATAGCTTATGCGGGTAAGAGGATGTATAATTTTTGCTGCTTTGTTCACCATAAATCCGCCTGCGTCTCTGGGAGTATTCGTGTGTCCCTATTGCTTTACTTAAGTTTATCAACGAAGCCCAAAAAAAATAAAAGTCGTTACATGAGGCGTCGGACAGAATAATACCTTAGTCGTTGCCATTGTTTGCAAAAACCTTATTTCGTGCCATTAGCCCGCCGCCTATCACTCCGGCTTTTTCGCCCAGTTTTGACATTTTTAGTTGCGAGTCGTTGTTGACGAGACTTAGTGAATATTTATTAAGCGCACTTTTTAGCGGAAGCCGGATGTAGTCGCCTGTTTGGGCCAGTGTGCCGCCAAGGATGATAAGTTCAGGATTGAAAATATTGATCAGTACAGCCATGCCTTTACCAATCTTTTCTCCAACCTGTGCAATCAATTCGATGGCCAGCACATCATCGTTTTGCGCAGCCTCAATTACATCGTGCAACTTAATATCTTCAATGTCTTTGAACTTCTGCGACAACTGTGTTGATGAACCTTCTTTAATTTTTTCTTTGAGTATTCTTATAAGGGCATTACCGGAAGCTTCCGTTTCCAAACATCCTTTTTTACCACAATGGCAAATGATTTCGTTATTAAAAAAAGGAATATGCCCTAACTCTCCCGAAAACCCGGACTTTCCATAATATACCTTTCCGTCTACCAGTATACCTAAGCCAATACCGTAATCCATATTGACAAATAAGACATTTCTTTCGTTGTTCACATCACCACAACAAAACTCTCCGTAAGCCATCGCCCTGGAATCATTTTCAAGGAAGGTGCTAATGCCTATGCGCTCTTCTATAGTTTGCGTTAATGGCTCTTCGTGAAAATGGAAAAAGCTATAGCTATAGCCGCTCGTATTATTGATGCGGCCTGAAAGGTTGATACCAATTCCTAAAATCTTTTCTTTGGCTATAGGCAGTTCAGCTATGAACTCTTCAATAACCATTATCATAGCGTCAAAAGCCTCTGCGTTATTTTGCAGGGCATACGGAATATCCTCTTTAATGGTAACGAGGTTCTTTTTAAAATCAAGCAAACCGATATTGATAGAAAAACGCTTTATATCAACTCCCAAGAAAAAGGCTGCTTCAGAAACCAGTCCATAAAGTGAAGCTCTCCGTCCACCAGTAGAATCTACTTTGCCGTAATCTTTAATTAGTCCGTCCTGTATCAGCTCATTAATAAGGTTGATGATCTTCGGCGTACTGATGTTAAGCTCTTTACTTAAGTCGGCAATGGTGGCATTTCCGGCACTGTCAAGGTGAGAAATAATATTGCGCTTAAGCGATTTATTTTTGTAAGCAACGCCGTTTACATTCTCGTCAGAAAACACCTCAAATAACATTTTGGACATCGCAGATGGTTTTAGTAAAATTCGGGAAAAGTTTTTAGCATTCCGTGCCAGGTTTTAGTAAACTAAATAAATTATTTTAAAAAGTATTTGGTTGTTATTAAAATAATTGTAAAATTTGATTAATAAATTGATGCTTAGTGCCTGTTGTTCAAAATGCTCCCTCTAAATCTACTGTTATACTAACCGCCTATGCCTCTTTGTACAAAAAAGAGTTGCTGGAAAATGTTATGCCTTTTTGGTTATCTAACAGCAAAGACCCTGTTCATGGTGGCTATTTCACCTGTTTGAACAGAGACGGAAGCGTGTATGATACGGATAAATTTATGTGGCTGCAGGGAAGAGAGGTTTGGTGTTTTAGTTATCTCTATAAACAGGTAGAGCAAAAGAAAGAGTGGCTGGATATGGCCCTTCATGGTGCCCGGTTTATGGAACGTTATGGAAGGGATGCTGGCGGAAACTGGTACTTCTCTGTAACCGCAGATGGAAAGCCATTGGTGCAGCCGTATAATATTTTCAGCGATTGTTTCGCTACCATGGCTTTTGCCTCCTTGGATAAAGCGCAGCCAAATGAACGGTATAAAAAGATCGCAATAGATACCTTTCAAAATATTTTAAAAAGACAGCACAACTGGAAAGGACAATATAATAAAGCTTATCCCGGAACACGGCAACTAAAGAATTTTAGTCTTCCTATGATCCTGTGCAACCTCGCACTGGAGTTAGAACATATTCTTGGTAAAGAAAAAGTTGATGAATTTATTCCCACCGTTGTTCATGAAGTGATGGATGTCTTTTATCAACCTGAATTAGGGTTGATTCTGGAGAACGTTTACGAGGATGGAAGCTTTTGTGATTCATTTGAAGGCCGTCTTTTAAATCCAGGCCATGCCATAGAAGCCATGTGGTTTATTATGGACCTGGGAAAAAGAAGGAATGACGAGGCATTGATAAAAAAGGCAACGGAGATTATGTTGCAAACGCTGGAATATGGCTGGGACAAAGAATATGGAGGCATTTTTTATTTTCTGGATGTAAAAGGGTCGCCGCCGCAGCAACTGGAATGGGATCAGAAATTATGGTGGGTGCATGTGGAAGCTTTAGTGGCTTTGGCAAAAGGGTATAAACTCACAGGTGATGAGCGTTGCAAAGAATGGTTTGAAAAAGTACACAACTATACGTGGAAACATTTTAAAGACCCGGAGTATGGCGAATGGTTTGGCTATCTCAACAGGAAAGGAGAAATATTATTACAGATGAAAGGTGGTAAATGGAAAGGCTGCTTTCATATTCCGAGGTCTTTATACCAGGTATGGAAAACCCTGGAAGAAACGTAGCCAGTTAAATGCATTTATCCTTTGATCGACCACGTACAACTAGGTATTCATAAACTGAAACGTAAACGGTAGTAATCGTTATGATCCGAACTTTTCTCTTCATTCTTCTATGTGTAAATGGGCTTAACAGTAAGGCTCAAAAAACAGTTACTACCGACGTTTTAGTTATTGGCGGCGGCACAGGCGGCACGGCTGCTGGTATACAATGTGCCAGGTTAGGCGTTCAAACAATCATTGTTGAAAGCACACCCTGGCTGGGCGGAATGATCTCTGCAGCAGGCGTTTCTGCTGTTGATGGTAACCACCGTTTGCCTTCCGGGTTATGGGCAGAGTTCAGGGATCATTTATATAAAGTTTATGGCGGCCATGAAAAAGTGGAAACAGGGTGGGTGAGCAATACATTATTTGAACCGCATGTGGCTGACAGTATTTTTAAAAAGATGGCAGGTAATGAAAAGAAGCTTACTACTTTTTACAACTTCTCATTTGCTGCAGTAACAAAGAAAAATAACAGGCTGGAATCGGTAACCTTCCGGAATAAAGCCGGTAATGAAATACTTACAGTTAAGGCAAGGGTCTTTATTGATGCCACTGAGTTGGGTGATGTGATGAAAGCCACCGGCATCCCCTATGATCTTGGTATGGAAGCAGGTTTGGTAACGGGTGAAAAAGTAGGCGTGACAAAAACGAATAATGTTGTGCAGGACCTCACCTATGTGGCTGTATTAAAAGATTTTGGTCGGGGTATCGATCGCTCAATAGCTAAACCGGTTAATTACAACCCTGCTGAATTTGACGCTTCTTCAACAGATTATTACAGGAATAAAGAAAGAAAAGCACCAGCCGTTGACGGCAAAAAGATGCTGGAATACGGCAAGCTTCCTAATAACAAATACATGATCAACTGGCCCCTCTATGGCAACGATACGTATTTGAATGTTGTAGAAATGAGTGCTGCTGAAAGAGAAAAAGAATTGGAGAAGGCAAAGCAAACCACCTTACGCTTTGTCTATTTTATTCAACAGCAATTGGGCTTTAAAAATTTAGGACTGGCAGATGATGAATTTCCTACAGAGGATAAGCTGGCTCTTATTCCCTATCATCGTGAGGGCAGGCGTGTAAAGGGTTTGGTTCGATTTACCATGCGGCATATTGCGGACCCTTTTACGTATGGCGATCCTTTATATCGTACAGGAGTAGCAGTGGGTGACTACCCGATCGATCATCACCACAAGAAAAATTTGGAGGCACCGCAACATCTGGAGTTTTACCCGATCCCTTCTTTTAATGTTCCTCTTGGCGCCTTGATACCACAAAATTTTGACAATCTTATCATCGCTGAAAAAGGCATTTCGGTTAGCAACGTAGCCAACGGAACTACCCGCTTGCAGCCATGTGTTTTATTAACAGGACAGGCCGCAGGAACCATTGCTTCTTTAAGCGTTTTGCAAAATGCATTACCCCGACAAGTGCCTGTTCGTTCTGTGCAGGAAAAGCTGTTACAAACGAAGGCGTACATCATGCCTTATATAGATGTAACGCCTGGTCAGCCCCATTTTGATGCCATCCAAAAAATTGGTGCTACCGGGATTTTAAAAGGCACGGGAATTCCTCATAAATGGGCTAATCAAACCTGGTTCTATCCCGATTCTTTAGTGCATGCAAAAGGATTAGCAAAGGGTTTGAATGAATTTCAAAAAGGAAACTACCGGTTCTCTTCAGGCAATGTAACCATCAATGACGTAGTCAACCTATTGCTTCAGTTCAAGCCCCGTTTTGCCCTTCAAAATAAGATGAAGAAAATGCCCGACGCGGTGCACCTGAAAAAATATTTGCAGCAAAACTGGAATGAGTGGGGCCTGGAAAATTTTGACCTGGGAAGAAAGATTACCAGGGGTGAGCTGGCGGTTGTGTTGCTAAGATCCATTGATCCGTTTACAATGAAACCGGTAAATCACAAAGGAGCCTATACCAATAAGTAGTAGTGATGTGTGGTAGCAATGAAAGCTGGAAACACCTTTCGTTAAGTGTGGATGATAAAATCAGGAAGGCTCTCTCAATTTGTTAACTCTATATTTTAATACACGCTTATGAAGAAAACAGGATTGCTTACCATGGTGTTTCTTTTAGTTGCGCAATTTGCAATGGCACAACAAAGGAACATTTTAGGAAAGGTCACCGATGAAAACTCAGGGGATGGCCTTGCCGGTATTAGTATTCGTATAAAAAGTACGAACAGGGGAACTGCTACAAAAGACGATGGGACCTTTACTATTAGCGCTAAAAAAGGTGAAGTGTTACAGTTTAGTTCTATAACGCATGAAAGCCAGGAACATCGCATTGGTGATGCAGATGTGCTGACTATCCGTTTAAGAAGTAAAAAGTTGGAACTGGAGGAAGTAGTTGTTACCGGCTATGGTATTAAACGCCAAAAAAGAGAGCTGGGCTATTCAACGCAGGAAATAAAAGGTGAGGATATTGAACAAGCGAAAAGAGAGAATTTTATCAATGCGTTGGCGGGAAGAGTAGCCGGTGCTACTATCAGTTCCACATCAGGAGCTCCGGGCGCCTCTGCACAAATCATCTTACGTGGTGCCATTTCCTTAAATGGAAGAAACCAGCCGTTGATGGTGGTAGATGGATTAGTTATCGACAACTCTACTTTCAACCAGGATAACCTCGTTGCATCCACCAATGTAAACAGTGGCGTTAACTTCTTAAACCGTGGTAACGATTATTCTAACCGGGGCATTGATATCAATCCGGACGATATTGAAAGTGTTACCATTTTAAAAGGTCCGGAAGCCATGACATTATATGGGTCTGAAGGTTCTTCCGGCGCCATTGTTATCACTACCAGGCAAGCCAAAAAAGGAAAAGCGTCTGTGGCTTACGACGTTTCTTACCGTGCAGAAAAGATCACCCGCTTCCCTGAAATTCAAACAGAATATTCACCGGGCCGCAATGGCCAGTTTGATCCAACCCTGCGTTTTTACGGTGGCCCCCGTTATGGAGACAGTTTAGAAAAATTTGATAACATTCATAATTTTTTTGAGCCCGGTCAAACCATGCGGCACAACCTTTCATTGGAAGGTGGTACCGAGCAGGCAGGCTATCGCTTTAGCATGAGCTATACCGATCAGAAAGGCGTTATTCCAACTACCCGTTTCAAGCGGTTGACTTCCCGTGTTGGTGGTAATGTGCGGGTTTCTTCCAAGATCAATTTGAACGGTTCTATTACCTATAGCAGTTCCGAAAATGTGAAAGCATCAAAGGGAACCGGCGGTTATTTATTAAGCCTTCTTACCTGGCCGGTTGTGGATGATATCAGGGATTATTTATCAGTTGATGGTACGCGTCGGAAAATATTCCCAACCAGCACAACCGAGGTTGATAACCCGTTTTTTGATGTGTATAAGAACAAAAGCTCGGACCACAATGACCGTATGACAGGTAATGTGAATATTGGTTATGATGCCACCAGCTGGTTAAATTTAAATGCCATTGCAGGGGTGGACTTTTATACCACAACCGGTAATTTTTTCCGTCATCCGGAATCAAGATATGGTTTTGCTACCAATGGATTCATTTCTGATTATACCAACAATTTCATTTCTTATAATGCAGTGGCAAAAATCACTGTACGTAAAAAGGTTGGAAACTTTGCCAACACATTAATTCTAGGCGCTTCGCATGATGACGTATCAACAAAAACGTATTCCCAGCGTGGTGAAAGATTATCCGTACCCGATTTTAATAACCTGAGGAATGCTGATCCCACTTCCATCAGTGCATTGAATACTACCAGTCAATACCGTAAGCAGGGAATTTTTGCCAACTATATTTTAGGCTTCAAATCCTTGTTGTATGCTTCCTTAACATGGAGGAACGATTGGGATTCCCGCATTATTCGTCCTGATATACCTGGTCGTCCGGTAGATTTTAAATTGCCGTCTTTTGATTTTAAAGGTGGAAGTATCAGCTATGTTTTCACTGATCATGAATTTTTAAAAAGCCAGAGGATAGTCAATTTCGGTAAGCTGCGTATTTCGTATTCCGATGCTGGCAAACCACCTTTCAGAAATTATATTCTTGGGCCTTCGTTCGGATCGAACGTCTATACAAATGGTGGTTTTGTATTGAACTCAACGTTGGGTAATCCAGCTATCAAACCAGAAAGAACAGAAAACCTTGAAATTGGTACAGAGTTGAGATTCTTGAACAGCAGGCTGTCAGTAGATTTTGCCTGGTATAAAGTAAAGAGCACCGATCAGTTAATGGATGTTCGTACCAGCTACGGAACCGGTTCGGTTATTACCTGGTTAAATGGCGGCGAAGTTGTAAACAGGGGTTTTGAAGTACAGGTGAAAGCCAATGCTGTAAAAACAAAAGACATCAATTGGAATATCACGTTGAACGCTGACCGGAATGTTGGTAAGATCATCAGTCTTCCTGCTAATGTTCCCGAGTATTCTAACTTCCAGACTTTTGGTGCCGGAGATGTGCGTCCTATCACAACGCCTGGCGCCTTTACATCCAGCTTGTCGGCACGTAAATACCAGCGTAATAAGAACGGTGATATTTTGATCGATGCAGGAACTGGTTTGCCTTTACGGGAGAGTATTTATTCAATTGTAGGAGATCGCAGTCCGGATTATAAACTGGGCTTTGTGAATGATATCAAATTCAAGCAATTCTCTTTAACTGTTAATACTGATTTCTCATCCGGTGGTGATATTTATAATGGCAATGCCTCTTACTTATTTGCTAATATGTTAACGCCAAATACTTTGGACAGGGAAACTCCCCGTGTGATTAAAGGTGTTTTGAAAGATGGTTTTGAGAATACCAATACGCCAACGCAAAACATGACTGCCATTACACCTTACTTCAGTAATAACTATTACGACTTTACCGGCAGTACCGGAGCCTCCGGTTTTTCTGAAGAAGATTTCATTGAAAAAAATATCAAAACTTTCCGTGTAAGAGATATTACGTTGTCTTACCGTATACCGGCTACTGCTTTGAAGAAGGCAAGCTTTATCCGTAATGCAAGATTGTACGTTACCATCACTGACCCGATACTGATTTCCAATTACACAGGACCTGATCCGAATACCAATTACCTGACACCAACCTTTGGTGGTTATGGCGGCGTGGGTATTGATTTTGGCAGCCTTGCCAACCCTATCGGTTACAATATTGGTATATCACTTAATTTCTAATTAAACACATGAAAAAGTTATTCATAAAATATGCCCTTGGCTGCTTGCTGGTAACAGGTTTCAGCAACTGCAAAAAGCAGTTGGATATTAACTCCGACCCCAATGCACCGCAATATATTCCTGCTGAAAGCTTGTTGCCATCTGTCTTAACACAAATGTCCCGCGGCATTCAATACGATGGTGCTTACCTTGGCCGCTATATTCAAAACTGGAACAGTGCCAACTCCAGTGATATTTTTGATCGTCATGGCTGGACC
>JAQBNG010000111.1 GCA_028288675.1 Flavisolibacter sp.
TCAAGCTGCCTGCGCCTCATCTTTTGTTACGGAAGGCCTTCTTCAGCAGCATCACTATTTTTTCAACAACAAAACCGATAAGTAGCCCCGTAACAGCACAGGCAAGTGCCTTTGCAAACCAGGCAACAACAGGTACATGAGCTAAGGCATGTTCCAGATCGTGCAGGAAATGACTAGTGAACGGAATGCCATGGGCAATGATTTCGGCACCTACCCAAAGCATGGCTGCTGTACCTACATAGCTTAAGATACGCAAGAAATGCGGCATAAATTTTACGATACCGCGACCAAACTTTTGAGTAGCAGGGTGGTATTTATCCTGGGCCAGGTGTACCCCAATATCGTCTGCTTTAACAATGAGGCCAACAAACCCATACACTGCCACAGTAATAAAAATAGCCACGGCTAGCATTACCACAATTTGGTTTACTATCTCCTGGTCAGTTATCTGGCTATACGCGATGGCCATAATCTCGGCTGACAGAATAATATCAGTGCGAACGGCACCTGTAACCCGTTCCTTTTCCAGTTCCTCTGGGGTAATGATTTTTACTTCCTCACTTTTCACCTGTACATTCTGGTGCCGGCTAAACATGGAATGCACCTTTTCGTAACCTTCGAAACATAAATAAGCACCACCTAACATTAAAATAGGTGTAATAGCCCAGGGGGCAAAGTACCCTAACAACAAGGCCGCCGGACTTAAAATTAAAATTTTATTGATCAGCGATTTTTTGGCTATCTGGAAAATAATAGAAAGCTCCCGGGATGGATTGAGACCAACGACATACTTGGGAGTAACCGCAGCATCGTCAATGACAATGCCTGAAACTTTCCCGGTAGTTTTGGCTACCTGGGAAGACACATCATCTAAACTGGCGGCGCTTGCTTTTACCAAAGCAGAAATATCATCTAATAGTGCAAAAAGTCCTGAAGCCATATTCTATAAGTTAGTTGCTTGATTTCCTTTTTAAAATTGCTGTTCTTTTTTTATGTCGCAGCATTGACCAGCATAGCCCATCAACAAACAAGGCGGGCAAATGGTTGCTATTGCCAAGGTAATTATTTCGTTACATCGGTTGTTGGTGGAACAATCTCTCAGCATCCGGCCAAACACCAACAATGGCGTAAAATAAAGGAATAAGCAAACAGGAAAAACATTAGCGCTCTAATTCGGACGGCCTCGACTTTGTAAAAAAGTAGCTGAATATCTATCTTTCACCATCAAAACCATAACATCAGCAGAAAAGAAGCAAAGCCACATAGCAATGAATTCCGCCTCTTCACAAAGTTGTTCTCCGTTGTACGCAATTCTCCCTGATTGTATTTGCCTAAACTCACAGGAAAAAACTTTGATGATATTTTTCAAACACGAAGATTAATCACAATTGACAGCAATGGTAAAATCAACTTCTTTCTTACCTGGTTGCTTTGTTTCTTTAGCTTGTCAATGTAACGGACAAGTAAATAAAACAGGAACTGTTGTGGCTGACAAAGCAAAAGAAGAAGGAATAGAATCTTTATTGCAATTTTGGAATGCCGACTGTAAAATTATTAAATCACTGAGCGGAAGTAAGGCAGAATATAGAAACATTCGGTGGAACAAAGATGGAACATTGTTAGCAACTGTAAGTGATGCAATGCGACTTTGGACTAATGATGGACAATTACTTTATAGTGGACAATCTGAAGATCTACTTTGGGGTATTGATTGGGTTAGTGAATGTAAAAACATCATTACTACCAGTGAAAAAGGAAATATTAATCTATGGACTGCTACAGCGGAATTATTAAATAAAATACCATAGTTAATCCAATTCGTTACAGAAATAATCATAAGGGAAAAAAGAACTGCACACACTATTGTGTTTATAAAATTGTGGCTAGACATTAAGCATTCAACTTCAATTTTGCTTTTTTTCTTGTTGGATCTGATATTTTTCGATTACCACAACTTCATATACACTTAACCGTTGTACACAACCCTAACACAAAAGTCGGTTCTCTTAAAGTAACAGGACATTAAATGCAAAGTCTATCATGCTCTACCACCCATAACAGCACATTTGCAAGGCGTGCAAACCCGGCGCACAAAACTAACCTTGCAAAAGATGTGGAATTGCCGATATACGGTAAGCAGCCTGCAGTTCGACAGATTACCACAGCCTTTCAATAAATTTGCCGGCCACCAATGGGCGTACACAGAAAATTTACAGACACAATGAAACTTTACATAAAAAATATGGTTTGCAGCCGATGCAAAATGGTGGTGAAAACCCAATTGGAAAATAAGGGGCTCCACCCCTTGTCAGTCAATTTAGGCGAAGTGGAAATTGAAGATGACTTGTCAAAAGACCAGTTATTACAACTTGACACAGCATTAAAAGCGTTAGGCTTTGAGCTTATTGACAATAAAAAAAGCCAGACTATCGAGAAGATAAAAAATGCCGTTATTACATTGGTACATCATTCCGACAATGATATACATACCAATCTCTCTGCGTTCATCACATCAAAAATTCACCAGGACTATAATTATTTAAGCAACCTGTTTTCAGAAGTGGAAGGCACAACCATTGAAAAATATTTCATTAGTCAACGAATTGAAAAAGCAAAAGAATTATTGGTTTATGATGAACTCACACTTTCAGAAATTGCTGACAGGTTAGGATACAGCAGCGTTGCTTATTTATCTAACCAATTTAAAAAAATCACAGGCTTTACACCCAGCTATTTTAAATCGCTGAAAGAACATAAACGTAAGAACATAGAAGAACTGTAAATCTTACAAACCAAATACAAAATTCTACAACAGGCAGCCAAAAAGTTCAAACGACCTTTGTGTTATAAAGAAATAATTTTATGACTCATACATATAACATTACGGGCATGACCTGCGGTAACTGTGTAGCAAAAGCAAAAAGCAAGCTACTGATGTTAGGAGACGTTTCAGAAGCAGAGGTGCAGCTAGAAGCGCCACAGGCCACCATCACAATGCAAAAGCATATTCCTGTCAGTCTTCTCCAGGATGCTTTAAATAAGGCAGGAAACTATACCATCACAGAAGCCGATGGCGGTATGCACCATGCAATACCTGCAGAAGGGCCAGGCTCGTGGCTTACCACTTATAAACCTATCCTTTTAATTGGGGCTTATATCACAGGTATTACTTTGTTGATAGAAGCAGTACGGGGCAGTTTTCATTGGCACATGTGGATGCCAAATTTCATGGCGGGTTTCTTTTTAGTATTCTCATTCTTCAAATTGCTGAATCTGAAAGGCTTTGCTGAAAGCTATTCGTCGTATGATATAATTGCAAAGAAATGGCTTGGCTGGGGCTACGTGTACGCCTTTATAGAACTTGGTTTAGGTATTGCCTTCTTATTAAATTTCAATCCACTAATAACAAACGCAGTCACATTTGTAGTCATGAGCATAAGCATAATCGGAGTGCTTCAAAGTGTCCTAAACAAGAGGGAAATCCAATGTGCCTGTTTAGGTGCTGTTTTCAATTTACCTATGAGTACGGTTACCATCATTGAAGATGCTTTGATGATAGCTATGAGTGGAGTTATGATTTTATCACTTTATTAATTCATAAATCAGGGAACATACCCATCAACAACGTGAGAACGTCTTTGGCTTCGGATTTGGCATTATTTCATTGTTAAGAAAAGGGTTGTCATTTTCTCAATCAATAAAAATTGTTTTAGTTGCCGAAGGTCTTAGCATAGCAGTTATGGAAGCATTTGAAGTACTTACCCAGGTGACTATTCACGGAGTAATGGCAGCAGGGCTAACTGGCGGTATATTTTGGCCTGGAATGGGTGCTGCTTTAATAGTAGGTTTCATTGCTGCTTTACCTGTTAATTATTATATGATTAAGCGGGGAACCAGGCATCAACATTAGAAAACTGATACTTTTGCAAAGTGAAGAAAATACTTATCATACTTGTTTTACTCGTTTACAGTGCTGCTACTATGGGGGCAACTATACACCTGCATTACTGTATGAACAAGTTTGTTGGATGGAGCTTGCGGCATAATGACAAGAGCAATGAGTGTGGCAAATGTGGAATGAAGGAAAAGAAAGGTTGCTGCAAGGATGAACACAAACAAATAAAAATTGATGACGACCATCAAAAGAGCACCGTTGCCCATAGCATACAAATTATAGCAACACCTGCTATAATTTCACCCTTCACTTCTTTCACTCTCAGTGCAATTGCTGTACAGCATTATATACCTGGCCCTAATGGGCCGCCTCTTATCCCAAAAGAACGGCTGTATATTCTCAATCGTGTTTTCCTGGTGTGATTTCCAAGACAGATCGAAATACCCTGACACTTTATAAGTGCTATAAGTGCATCGGTTATATATGCCTTGTACAAGTCAAAAATTTAAAATAAACAAAATGAAATCAATAATATTAATGACAGCAGTTGCCTTATTCTCAACTGCAATAGCAAATGCTCAAATAAAAAATGCTACGACAGAAACTGTAAAAGTTTATGGCAACTGTAGCATGTGTGAAACCACTATTGAGAAAGCAGCAAACAACAAGAACATATCAAAGGCTGATTGGAATGAAGAAACCAAAATGGCTACCATTACTTACGACAGTAAGAAAACTACTGTAGATGCAGTATTGAAAAACATGGCACTTGCAGGATATGATAGCCCCAAATACCTTGCGCCTGACGAAGCCTACAACAAGCTGCCAGGATGCTGCAAGTATGAAAGAGAAAGCAAACCTGTTACAAAGGTAGACCACAGCAAAATGGACCATAGCAAAACAGCTATGAAACATGATGAGCATGCCGGTCATGATATGCAAACACAATCAAAAGACCAGCAGGAAGCAAACCAGCTCCAGCCGGTTTTTGACAATTACTTTTCGGTGAAAGATGCCTTGGTGAAAACAGACGGAGCAACAGCATCGGCAAAAGCCGCTACACTATTATTAGCAATCAAGGCTGTAAAAATGGAAACATTAAAGGCCGATGAGCATACCGCATGGATGGAATGGGAAAAGAACATTAAATCTCATGCCCAGGCAATCAGTGAAACTAAAGATGTAGCTACACAGCGTGAACATTTTTCATCGCTTTCCACCGGCATTTATATTCTAACTAAATCAGCTAAATCTAATCTGCAGGTGTATTGGCAAAACTGTCCCATGTTTAACGATGGTAAGGGTGCAAACTGGTTGAGCAAAGAAAGTGCTATCAAAAACCCTTACTATGGTTCTATGATGTTGACTTGTGGTAAAACCATTGAGGAAATAAAATGAGTCATGGTACGCGGGGGATAAATCGATGACTTTTACTTGTTCAGTAGGATTACACAAAAGTCAAGAGTGCGTTGCAACGACTGCTTAGTAGTAGCGTTGCCGTTTGACTCAAAAAAGTCCTACTTTTTTTTCCCTTGGCAGTGCAAGCATATTAAAATAATCCAATGAAATACTTAAAATGGATCTTCAAAAAACTATTTACAAAAAGCTGTTGCCGGTAGTCTTTTCGTCAACAAAGAAAATAACAATACACATGAAATCGTTCGTTTCCATAGTGATCTTGCTGTGTATGTTTTTAACGGTATCTGCACAAACAAAAACTATTTACACCTGCCCTATGCATCCGGAAGTGCAAATGAGCAAAGCAGGAGTTTGCCCTAAGTGTGGAATGACATTAGAGGCAAGAAAAATAACAGCCAAAAAGGTACAACCCAAGAAGAAGGTTGAACCGAAAAAACCTGTAAAAGAAGTAGAAAAACCAGTACAACATTCCGAACATCATAATACAATAACTGAAGAAAAGAAGCTGCCTTCCACAGATGCAAAAAAGGAAGTCTTAAACCAGGCTACAGAAAGGGTAAACCAGGCTCCCGGCAAAGCTGTTGAATACCATTTGTACATCACAGATGCAATGGTAAATTATACCGGCAAGCTAAAGAAAGGGTTTGCCGTAAACGGGCAAATACCAATGCCAACACTCACATTCACCGAAGGTGACACAGCCGTTATCTATGTGCACAACAGGTTAAACGAAGAAACCTCTTTGCATTGGCACGGGCTTATCCTGCCTAACAAATATGATGGTGTGCCCTGGATGACCCAACGCCCGATTAAGGCCGGTGAAACAAAGCTGTACACATTCCCGATTGTTCAAAACGGAACGTATTGGTATCACAGTCATACCACTATGCAGGAGCAAAGTGGATTGTACGGAGCATTTATAATAAAAAAGAAAGCCAATAGCCCAAAGGTTAGAGAAAGCGATTTGATACCCGATTACAGTCTTGTATTAAGTGAGTGGACCGATTACAAACCAAAGAACGTACATCGTATGCTGCACAATGCCACCGATTGGTTTGCAATAAAGAAGAACGCTGCACAAAGCTATGCAGAAGCAGCACAGGCAGGACATTTTAAAACAAAGCTAAAGAACGAATGGAAGCGGATGATGGCAATGGATGTAAGCGATGTGTACTACGATAAGTTTTTAACCAATGGCAAACCTGAAAATTCATGGAACCTCCTTTCTGGGAGCAGGGCTAAGGCTGGTGATAAGGTCAGGCTTCGTGTTGTGAACGGTGGGGCATCAACTTACTTTTGGTTGAAGTATGCAGGTGGGAAAATAACTGTTGTTGCCAATGATGGTGAAGATGTAGAACCTGTAGAAGTTGACAGGCTCATTATTGCAGTAGCAGAAACCTACGACCTTGTAGTTACCATACCTGCGGACAGTACAGCATTTGAGTTTCTTGCAACAGCGGAGGACCGAACAAAATCAACATCTCTTTGGATAGGAAGTGGCATAAAACAATTGGCTTTACCGCTGCCACGTCTCAAATACTTTGAAGGCATGAAGATGATGAACGGCATGATGAAAATGAACGGCGATCTTGACGATATGGGAATGAATATGAGCCTGAACCAAATGGACATGAATGTTGTGATGTACCCGGAAATAACGGGTGAGGCAAAAAAGAAAGGGACAACTGAACCGCGAGAAGTGGAAATAGATAGCAATTCAAAAAAGGATGCCGGAGTAATGCAAGGCATGGACCATAGCGGCCACAATATGTATAACAGCAACGCTATGTCCGATATTGTTACACTCAATTATGCTATGCTTCGTGCTCCATACAAAACAACGTTACCAAATGCTCCCACTAAAACTTATCACTTTGAGCTAACAGGAAACATGAACCGGTATGTATGGACGATAGATAACAAAACAGTTTCAGAAGCCGACAAAATTTTAATAAAAAAAGGTGAGAACGTCCGTATCATCATGCACAACAACAGCATGATGCGCCACCCCATGCATTTGCATGGTCATTTCTTTAGGGTGCTCAATGGCCAGGGCGAATACTCACCCCTAAAGAATACGTTAGACCTGATGCCAATGGAGACAGACACCATAGAATTTGCTGCAACTGAGAGCGGCGATTGGTTCTTTCACTGTCATATTTTATACCACATGATGAGTGGTATGGGCAGGGTTTTTAGTTATGAAAACTCACCGGTAAATGATGAACTGCCTGACAGGAAGCTGGCAGACAGGAAATTGTTTAAAGATGACAGGGCTTTTCACTTCATGGCTGAAAATGACTTTGCTACTAATGGCAACGATGGAATGGCAATGTATCAAAATACAAGGTGGTCGATCAATACAGAATGGCGGTTAGGTTATACCAGGCATCATGGCCAGGAGGTAGAAACTCATATAGGAAGATACTTAGGCAAAATGCAATGGCTTATGCCATTTATAGGTTTTGATTGGCGATACAGGAAAATTGAAACCGATCACATGGGAATGAAAGACTATGAAACGAACCTTTTTGGTCAAACAAATACGAAAGACAACCGAAGGCAGTTTAGCCTGGGGGTTGTTTATACTTTACCAATGTTAGTACAGGCGCAGGCAGAGGTATATCACGATGGTAATGTAAGGTTGCAGTTAATGAGAGAAGACATTCCTATAGCAAAAAGGTTAAGGATGCATTTTATGGTCAATACAGATAAAGAGTATATGGGAGGTTTTAAATACATTTTAGGCAAGAATGTTTCTTTAACCACTCACTACGATAGTGATATGGGATTTGGTGCAGGCATCTCTTTAAATTACTAAACGGATCAATAGCAAACTCTTCAAAGCCTCACTATTAGTGGGGCTTTAATAAACCCAACATTATGGACCACTCACAACATCATGAGCACCATGAGCATCACACACCACCAGTTGCTAAAGCTCACGAACATCATAAAGAAACCATGCAACATGGTGGACATGATAAACATACAGGCCACCATACCGGCGACTTTCTTAAAAGGTTTTGGATATGCCTTGGACTTACTATTCCTGTCCTTGTTTTAAGTCACATGATACAGCAATGGATTGGAGTAGACTTTAAGTTCAAAGGAGATAATTACATATTGCTGGTGTTAGGTTCTATCATTTATTTCTATGGAGGTTTG
>JAQBNG010000130.1 GCA_028288675.1 Flavisolibacter sp.
GATTTTTTATTGAATTGTCTTGAATATCTTACTAATAAATCAACCATCATAGAAACCAGGAATAAAGAAATTGTTCTTCGCTTGCTTGATACCAAAAAAGTGGAGGCCGAAAAAGTAAAATGGCAAATCATCAACATTGCCCTGCCTATTTTGCTCATTATTCTTTTTGGAATTATCTATCAGCGGGTAAGGCGTTATCGCTTTGCTTCTAATTAACTTCGCCGCTTTTAATACTATTTTTAAAGAAGCTGAATGACAGATCAACAACTTACCTATTTAGTGTTCGGAATTGTTCTGACTATCTCCATTATTATTGACTTGGGTGTTTTCAGTAAAAAATCAGGAGACGTTAGCATTAAAAAGGCCTTGTATCAAAGCCTGTTCTGGATTGGCCTGGGATTATCCTTCTTTGCTTTTATTTGGGCCGTAGATGGTGAAAAGCCGGCACTTGAATACCTCAGCGCCTACCTGATGGAAAAAAGCCTGAGTATTGACAACATTTTTGTTTTCATACTGATTTTTTCTTTCTATAAAGTCCGCCACGATCATGTAGCTCGTGCCTTGATGATCGGTATTCTGCTTGCAATTGTTTTCCGGGTGATTTTTATAACGGTTGGCGTGGTGCTGGTAAGTCAGTTTAGTTGGATACTTTACATCTTTGGGGCTTTTCTGCTTTATACAGGAATTAAAATATTTGTTGCCAAACACGAGGAAAATTACGACCCTTCCAAAAGCCCTGTATATAAATTTATCGATCGCTTCTTCCCGATTGTACATAAAGATGTGAGCGGAAAATTTTCCGTTAAAATAAATGGTAAGCGGTTTTACACCAATATGTTCGTAGTGACTATTTTACTGGGCACAACCGATATTGTTTTTGCCTTGGATAGCATTCCTGCTGTATTTGCCATTTCGCAGGATCCCATGATCATTTATACTTCTAACATTTTTGCCGTGCTTGGGCTCAGAGCCTTATTCTTTTTATTAAAAGGTGCAGTGGCGAAGTTTGAATACCTGCAGCAAGGCATTGCTATTGTTTTAATTTTCATTGGGGCTAAAATGCTGGCAGAGCATTGGCTGCACCAGTTTCTTACCCAAAGCCAATTGGTGCTTATTTCGCTGCTTGTAATTGTTATTTGCCTGGCTGGTTCTATGCTTTACTCGCTACAGGTAACCCGGCGTAGAAAGAATGAAAATGATTTGATTTAATACTAAGCCTGTGTATTCTATTCAAACTATCACAGAAGTTATCAATGGGCGGCTTCTATCAAATGCTGATAGTAAAATTGAGCATTTGGTTTACGACAGCCGCCGGCTTCAGCATCCCGAAACCTCCCTGTTTTTTGCTATAAAAACTGTTCATGCTGACGGACATAAGTTTATCCGGGATGCTTATAAAAAAGGGGTACGTGCCTTTGTCGTCAGCGATAAAATCCTGCTTCAAGATGCGACTGTATTTTTAGTAGAAGATACGCTTGACGCCTTACAAAAGTTAGCCGCGCATCATCGTCAACAATTTAATTTACCTGTCATTGGCATCACCGGCAGCAATGGAAAAACGGTAGTGAAGGAATGGCTGAATACCTTGCTTGAAGAGGATTATCAAATAATACGCAGCCCTAAAAGCTTTAACTCTCAAATTGGTGTTCCGTTAAGTGTTTGGGAAATCAACGAACAACATACGGTGGGCATTTTCGAAGCCGGCATTTCAAAGCCTGGTGAAATGGAACGGTTAGAAAAGATCATTCATCCTACGATTGGCATACTTACAAATATTGGTGAAGCGCACAGTGAAGGCTTTACATCCAACAATGAAAAGCTTCTGGAAAAACTAAGGTTGTTTACAGAAGCAGACCTGGTGATCGGCCAGCAAGAATTAATAGCTCATCTCCCCAATAAAAAATTTACCTGGAGTGAAAATGAGAAAGCAACATTAACCATTCAATCAACTCAAAAACAAAAAACATCAACCATTATTAATGCTGTTTTTAAGCAGGACGAAACATCGCTCCAAATTCCTTTTACCGATGATGCTTCTATACAAAACGCTATCACCTGTTGGTGCTTTCTATTATACGTGAACAAGCCGAAAGAGATTATCCAAAAACGATTCTTACTTCTTCATCCTGTTGACATGCGGCTGCAACTGAATTATGGTATCAATGATTGTTTGATCATCAACGACAGTTACAGCGCCGATCCCACTTCATTAAAAATTGCACTTGATTTTTTAGCACAGCAAAGCTCTGGTTTAAAGAGTACTGTTATTGTTTCCGATTTTTTTGAAAGTGGCAAAAGCGAAACTGTTTTATATACCGAAATAGCAGAACTGATCAACCAATACCGGGTTCAAAAGCTTATTGCCATTGGTGAAAAAATAGGCAGCAGGCTGCAAGGCAAGCTAAAGGAAACAGTTACTCTTCAAACTTACCCTACCACAGAAGATTTTATCCAAAATTTTAAAAGCTCGGATTTTAGTAAAGAGATTATCCTGGTAAAGGGAGCCCGCAGAGCCCATTTTGAAAGCATCGCTATTTTGTTTGAACAAAAGCTTCACGGCACTGTGCTTCAAATCAACTTAGCGGCACTTACTCATAACCTGAAGGAATATCAAAAACTGCTAAAGCCTTCTACCAAAATAATGGCGATGGTGAAGGCATTTTCTTATGGCAGCGGCGGCGCAGAGATAGCCTCGGTGCTTCAGTTTCATAACACGGCGTACCTGGGTGTGGCGTACGCCGATGAAGGCATTGACTTAGTAAGGTCAGGCATTACCATTCCTATCATGGTGATGAATGCGGAGGCTTCTTCTTTTGCAGCTATCGTTGAAAATAATTTACAGCCTGTAATTTACTCAACCGGCTTACTTCAAAGTTTCGAGGGCTTTATTAAAGAACAAGGAATAGCCGGCTATCCCATTCATTTGGAAATAGAAACAGGTATGAACCGCCTGGGTTTTGCAGGGGAGAAAATCGAAAATATCGCCAGGCATTTAGGCGCACAATCTTTCTTATTTGTTCAATCTGTATTTAGTCATTTAGCAGGAAGCGAAGATGCGGCCGAAGATGATTTTACAAACTTGCAGGCAATGCGATTTAATGAAGCGGTTGCCATTCTTGAACAACATATCAGCTACCCTTTTTTAAAACATATTTCCAACTCCGCTGCTATCGTTCGTCATCCGCATCTGCAAATGGATATGGTGCGTCTTGGCATTGGTCTTTATGGTATTGAGCCGGATGCCGAAGACAGACTTCAGTTGCAGCCTGTAGCCACCTTACGTTCCACCATCGCACAAATAAAGGAAGTAAAGAGTGGCGAGTCGGTGAGCTATAATAGGAGAGGTATCGTTCATCGTGATTCCCGTATTGCTACCGTTCGTATTGGTTATGCCGATGGCTACTCGCGCCAGTTTGGTAATGGCATAGGTAGAATGTTGGTGCATCAACAGTATGCACCTGTTATTGGTACCGTTTGCATGGATATGACGATGCTTGATGTAACAGATATCGCCGGCGTAAAAGAAGGTGATGATGTAATTGTTTTTGGAAGCGGGCTGCCTGTGCAAACCGTCGCCAAAATGATCAACACGATTCCGTATGAAATTATGACCTCGGTTTCGGGCCGGGTGAAACGGGTTTATTATTATGAGTAACCTCACTCCCGGCCCTCCCAACTTGTTGGAGAGGGTTGATCCGCCTCACCTCCCAACCTCTCTCCTCACGGAGAGGAGGAGTATAACTCCGAAAATTTATGAATCGTTACGATAACGATCTTTCGTATTCCTCGTTCTATAGGAACGTTTAGTCCCAAAGCGATTGCAAGAGTAAAATCATATACTTTTTCTACCGACTAAGTATTCCGCCAAAAGCATGAAAGATATAGCTGTTGAATTACATAAGGAAACTTCTATATACAGAGTCGTGCTCCTCCTCTCCGCAAGGAGAGGAGGCTGGGAGCTGAGGCTGATAAGGTAAGGTATTTAGGAAACCGTTATAGTGCCGTTCACTATATTTGCCCCTATTAATTTTTTGCCGTGAAGCTACGCTCAGCCTTTATTATTGTTGCAGTTGTTATCATTATAGACCAGGTACTCAAGTTCTGGATTAAGACCTCTTTCCCTTACGGACATGTAATGGATATAGCCGGACAAAAATGGGCGCAGCTTTACTTCATCGAAAACCCCGGGATGGCCTGGGGGATGGAACTTGGTGGCGATTGGGGTAAAATGATTTTAACCCTGTTTCGTTTAGCTGCCGTTACGTTTGGAAGCTGGTACCTGGTGCGTATTGTAAAACACAAGTATTCAACAGGTTTTATTGTTTGCGCCGCGCTTATTTATGCCGGTGCCTTAGGTAACTTAATTGACAGTATGTTCTATGGGATGATCTTTGAAGAAAGTTCTTACGTACATATAGCAAAAGCTTTTCCGGCTGGCAGCAGCTATGGTGGTTTTTTGCATGGCAAAGTGGTTGACATGCTCTACTTCCCCATGATAAAATCAACCTTCCCTAACTGGCTTCCTCTACTTGGTGGTAAAGACTTTGAATTTTTCTCTCCTATCTTCAACATAGCCGATGCTTCTATCTCTATCGGCGTAATAACATTGCTTATTTTTCAGAAGCGTTTTCTTCATAAAAAAGAAGAAGTTATAGCGACAGATTATACCACTACAAGAGAAGTATCTACCGAAGAAGCGAAGCATATGATTTGATTATTCATAGTTGCTAAACCATGATGCATCCCAATTGGCCGACTCATTGATGCTTGCATTTTTAATTAAGGAAAAACGTTGATTACTCAAGGCTTCTTCTCCGTTTAATACTAGTAGCCAGGCTTTGTCTTTGCCGTCTTTCTCAATAATTTTTAAGGGGGATACATTATAGTGCAGCAATGCAGAAGTTTCTGTTTTCAATGGAGTTAGATTTTGGTACGGATGAATTATTTATGAATGCCCTGGCAAAGTAGCAAATGGTTAGCAAAATTGCAAGTTGAATAGTTGGTTAAATGATCGGTTGCTTACTGGTTTCCTGCCTTGTCAGCCAAGCAATTAATCAACTATTCGGTATATTCGTTATCTATGGAAACCCTTGCACAATTACCGAAGTATAGTTTGAATGAGGAGCAGGAAAAAAAGTTGATTCTGCGAGAATACCGTGCCCTTTTACGCTCCTTAAAATCCCGCATAAAAACAGGCGATAGAAAACTTATACGGCAGGCTTTTGAAATGGCTGCCGATGCCCATAAAACCACCCGCCGTAAAAGCGGCGAGCCTTATATTTTGCACCCACTTGCTGTTTCCCGAATTTGCACCGAAGAGATCGGGCTTGGCGTCCGCTCTTCTATTTGCGCCTTATTGCACGATACGGTGGAAGACACCGATGTTAGCCTTGAGGATATACAGAGGGAATTTGGTGGCGAGATTGCCAAGATTGTAGATGGCTTAACCAAGATTTCCAACGTAGTTGACGTTAATGCTTCGCAACAGGCAGAGAACTTTCGCAAGATATTATTGACGCTCACAGATGACCCCCGTGTTATTTTAATAAAGCTTGCCGACCGTCTGCATAACATGCGTACGATGGATAGCATGAGGCAGGAAAAACAATTGAAAATTTCTTCCGAAACCATTTATGTGTATGCGCCACTGGCCCACCGCATGGGGCTTTATACCATAAAAACAGAAATGGAAGATTTGGCGATGAAATACCTGGAGCCGCAAACGTATAAAGATATTGCCCGCAAGCTTTCGGAAACAAAAAGGGAACGCACAAAATTCATCAATGAGTTTATAAAGCCCCTGGATGATAAACTGGTTAAAGCCGGATTTGATTTTGAAATTTATGGCCGTCCAAAAAGCATACACTCCATCTGGAATAAGATGAAGAAAAAAGGCGTAAGCTTTGAAGAAGTTTATGATCTTTTTGCCATCCGCATTATTGTAGATGCAACTCCTGAAAAAGAAAAAGAAGAATGCTGGAAAGTATATTCCCTGATAACAGATGAGTACTCGCCATCGCCGGAACGTTTGCGGGATTGGCTAAGTAACCCAAAGAGCAATGGCTATGAAGCACTGCATACGACCGTAATGGGGCCAATGGGCAAATGGGTAGAAGTGCAGATACGTACCAAGCGCATGAACGAGATAGCGGAAAAAGGTTTGGCAGCTCATTACAAATACAAGGAAGGTGCCTCTGATGAAAGCCGCTTTGACAAATGGTTCAATCAAATTCGTGAAGTGATAGGCAGCCAGGATGTTGACTCCGTGGATTTTTTACAGGACTTTAAAAGAAGCTTCCTGGCCGAAGAAATTTACATCTACACGCCAAAGGGCGATGTAAAAATGTTGCCGATCGGCGCTACTGCCTTAGACTTTGCTTTTGCCGTGCATAGCGTAGTTGGCAGCAAATGTATCGGCGCTAAAGTGAACCATAAACTGGTGCCCATTTCTCATAAATTACGGAGCGGCGACCAGGTGGAGATCATTACTTCCAACAAGCAAAAACCTTCGGAAGACTGGTTGAATTTTGTGGTTACCGCCAAGGCCAGAACAAAGATCAAAGATTCGCTGAAGGAAGAAAAAAGATCCGTGGCGGAAGAAGGCAAATACAGTTTGCAAAGGAAACTGGAAGGCATGGGCGCCGCTATGAATGCACACAATATTGATGAACTGGTAACCTACTATAAACTCGCCTCGCCATTGGAATTGTATTATGGCATATCGGTAAAAAATATTGACCTTAAAGACCTTAAAGAATTCAAGACATTCGGTGACAGGTTAGAAGCGCCTAAGCCAGTAAAGCTCCAGGAAGTAAAGCCGGAGTACAACCCGCATTTAGATAAAAAAGATACGGAGCTTATCATCTTCGGCGAAAGCAGCGACCGGATTGTATACAACCTTGCTAATTGTTGCAAGCCCATCCCCGGCGATGATGTATTTGGTTTTGTAACTACAGGAAAGGGCCTGACCATACATCGTACCAACTGCCCAAATGCTACCAAGCTTTTATCTAACTATGGGCACCGCATTGTAAAAACAAAATGGGCTAAGAATAAAGAGATTTCCTTCCTTACCGGCTTGCGGATTATTGGTATGGATGATGTAGGTGTAGTGAACAAGATCACCACCATTATCAGCGGCGATTTACGCATCAATATTTCGGCGATTACCATTGAATCCACAGAAGGAGTTTTTGAAGGAACTATTAAATTATTCGTGCATGACAAAGAGGAACTTGAGGAACTGGTGAGCCGATTAAAAAGTTTAAATGGTATTCAGTCGGTAGAACGGTTTGAGACGGAAACACCAATTTAAATAGAGCTTTTTAGTGGTGTTTTATAAAAGATGATTTTTTGTACCCAGCTTTAGTAGTACTATGAAGCTTCTGTTGCGTCGCACTCTTGTACGCTTTGTAATTCTACTCAGCATTACAAAAACCATACTTCAAAATTCAACCTATCTGCTATCATAATGACTCTTGTCATCCCGAGGTACGAGGGATCTTTGCATTATGCTTTGATGAATGCTGCCAACCGTTTTACTTTTTATTGAGGTCATTTAATATTCAGTTCAAAGGTCCCTCCTGCGTCGGGATGACAAACAACCTTACTGCCAAATAGCAATTCTTATGTAGCGCAGCGGCAACGGAGCGTCGCCACTATCGTTCAATTAAGAATATATTGCTGGTAAACAAAAGAAAAACCCAATCAACAAAAGCTGATTGAGTTTAGAAAGTATTGTTGAAAAGCGAAGGCTATGTTAAGGCATCCCTCTCCAACTTGCTGAAGAGTGCCGGGGTGAGGTTTTACAAACCATACTTATCTACCAGGTAAACCAGTGCCGCCATATTAATAGCACCTAATTGCAGCTCCCTTTTATTTACATTTTCAAATACATCATTAGCGGCATGATGATAATCGAAATACCGTTGCGAGTCAGGAGATAAACCTGCTACCGGTGTTCCTTGCGTACGGGCCAGAGGACCAATATCAGCACCGCCGCCACCACGTCGTATTTCTGCCGGGCTATACGGTAGCAATAATGATTTCCAACTACTGATTTTTTCAAATTGGGTTTCTGATGCAGACACCCCAAAGCCAATTGGAGTGAAGCCCCCGGCATCACTTTCCAAAGCAAAAATGTGTTTCTCACCTTTTGCTTTAGCTTCATCTGCATACTTATTGCCACCACGCAAACCGTTTTCTTCATTGGCAAAAAGCACAAAGCGAATGGTACGTTTAGGTTTGTAGCCAAGCGCTTTAAAAGCTCTCAATATTTCAATAGTTTGTACGCAGCCTGCACCATCATCATGGGCGCCCTCGGCAGCGTCCCAGCTATCTAGGTGACCTCCGATAGTAATGTATTCGTTCGGAAATTCAGTTCCTTTTAATTCACCAATTACATTATGGCCTATGGTATCGGGTAAGAATTTGCCATGTGTAGATAAGCCCACAGAAACAGTAGTGTTCTTTAGCTGGTTGCTCAGCCAGTCAGCATCCTGTAAGCCAATTGCCACTGCGGGGATTTTAGGAAAAGAATCATTGTAGGCTGTTGCCCCGGTGTGGGGATTGTTATCCGTACTATGGCTCATGCTTCTAACAATAACCCCTGCGGCTCCGTATTTTGCAGCACGACTTGGCCCCTGGCTACGGTAAACACCTGCGTCGCGGTATGCTAAAAAAGTACTGATGAAAGCATTATTAAAAGGATAGTTGTAAAAAACAATCTTGTCTTTTACTGCATTTTTCTTCGCTTCTAATTCTGCAAAGTTTTTTATCTCAATTACTTCTTTTGTAAGCAGTTTTCCGGAGCTATTGGAATTTCCAAGTGCCAAAACGTTGAGACTCTTTTTTGAGTTTTTATACAACGCAGTTACTTCATCCTTTCCACCTCTTACCCAATGTGGCACCAGGCATTCCTGCAGCCAGGCATTATCGGCGCCTGCAGCCTGTAATGTTTTCAACCCCCATGTTTCTGCCTTGTACATTCCGGCGGAACCCGACAGCCGGGCTCCAACCTGTTTTGTCAGCACACGTAAGTCATCATACGATTTACCATTCACTAAAATATAATCTGATATACGCTTTAGAAAAATAGAATCCTCGGCCTGTGAAAAACTGTCAACTGAAAAGCCCAGTACCAGTAAAGCAAAAAGTAATTTTTTCATGTACTGCAATAATAAACAAACTTAAGAAGCGGTATTTGTTGATGCTTTTAAATTTCTATTTAAGGCCTGTAGAAATTTAGAATATAAAATGAAATATAAAATCAGGAAGCAGTTTTTCTTCATAAGACGCTGGCTCAATTGCTTATGCAGGAAGGCATTTCTCTTATAGGAGGAACGGTTTTGTTTTTACGTTTTATACTCTGCGGTTTTATAGTTTCCAATGATGAAATGATCCACGGTTACATTCCCAATGAACGGAATACCTACCTTAGTTGTTGAATACTATAGTATGAGAATAGGCATTGTTTGTTACCCCACGTTTGGCGGTAGCGGTGTATTAGCTACAGAGTTAGGAAAGGCATTGGCACAAAAGGGCCACCAGGTACATTTTATTACCTACCAGCAGCCGGTGAGGCTCAATGGTTACATCCCCAATATTTTTTATCACGAGGTGCAGGTACCTACGTATCCCTTGTTTGATTACCCCCCTTACGAAACGGCTTTGGCAAGCACAATGGTAGATGTAATTAAGAACAACAGTCTCCAGTTGCTTCATGTGCATTATGCTATTCCCCATGCGTCAGCAGCATATATGGCCAAGAAAATTTTAGAAGGAGAGGGCATTCATATACCGGTTATTACGACCCTTCATGGTACTGATATAACACTGGTAGGAAGAGATAAAACATACGCACCTGTGGTGGCCTTCTCCATCAACCAAAGCGATGCTATTACAGCAGTCTCGCAAAACCTGCGTGATGAAACCTTCAAGTTTTTTAAGATAGAAAAGAACATCGAGGTCATTCACAATTTTGTAGATGTAGAACGCTTTAACCGTAAGCCTATTGACGCTTTTAAAAAAGTAATTGCACCGGAGGGTGAACGCATTTTAATACACGCTTCCAACTTCAGAAAAATAAAAAGAGTGGAGGATGTAGTAAAAATTTTTTACAGTGTGCGAAGAAAAATGCCGGCCAAGTTATTATTTGTGGGCGATGGCCCCGAAAGAGCAACGGCTGAACAGCTTTGCCGGGAGTTAAAAGTGTGCGATGATGTGCGCTTTGTAGGCAAGCAGGAACAGATGGAAGATATTTTGGCAATTGCTGATTTATTTTTATTGACCTCGGAGTATGAAAGTTTTGGCCTTGCAGCATTAGAAGCAATGGCGGCAGGCATGCCCGTTATATCTACAAATGCGGGAGGCTTACCGGAGATAATGGTGCAGGGTGTAGTTGGATATATGGGCAATGTAGGCGACGTGGAAACAATGAGTGAATACGCCGTTGATATATTGAAAGATGAAGAGCGGCTGCAAGGCTTTAAAAATGCCGCTGCCGCTCATGCACATACATTTGATATAAAAAATATTATACCGCTTTACGAGAAATTATATGAAGATGTTTTAATTGGGCAGTTGGTCCATTGAGAACAATTGGCAATAAGCAATTGGCAACATGCAATGGGCAATAAAAAATCCTGACTCTAATTCGTCAGGATTTTTAAATTATTCACATCTGCAGCGGATATTGCTATTATTAACTGCTTACTCTTTTGCTTATTGCCAATTGCTTATGTTTTATCGCAGCCACGGACGCGGGTTTACTTTCTTGTCTTCAATCATCAGGTAAAAATCAACCTGGCCTCCTGAGCCATCATCAGCACCAGCGGTACGCCCAATCGTTTGCCCGGTCTTAACCAAATCGCCTTTGTTAACTGAAGCTGTAGAAAGCGTATAGCCTGTAAAATACTTGCCATGACGTATCAATACAAACATGCCTTCACCTGTATTGGTAACGCCTCTTACTTCTCCATCAAAAACAGCTTTTACACTGGCGCCCGCTGCAGGAGTAGAGATAGTGATACAAGGATTATCCATCGTCAATCCTTCAATATTATAAGAGCCATAAGGGATGCTTACATAGCCATTATCCACCGGCCATGGTAGCTTACCCCGGTTCGTATTAAAGGAGGCGGCCAATCTTGTTTCGCCTTCGTTAAGCGGGATGGCTTCTCTTTTAGGAGCCGCTTTTTTTGTAGTCGGTGTAACTGTTCCGGTAGTTGTGTTTTTAGCAGCAGGCGCCTCGGCTTTTTTTATGGCAGCTAAGCGCCGTCTTTCCTCTTCTCTCGCTGCTTCAATCTCACGACGTATGATTGCATTTATCTGTGACCGTAACTGGGCATCGCGTTTCTTCTTCGTTGCCATTTGTTTTGATAGATCATTCGCCTGGGATTTCAGTTTTGATACCACCCGGTCTTTTTCTTTCTTCTGACTTTCCAGTTCATTTAACTGCACTTCCTGGTTTTGAAGAGCCGATTTTTTCTGATTGGTTTTACCTAATAATTGTTGCTTGCGCTGCTCAATTAAAGTTTGTGTTTCCGTTATGGTTTCTACCTTCTTTTCATTGTAAGCCCTGTACGATTTTAAATAAGCAATCCGGCGCAGCGCATCATTAAAGTTTGAAGAAGAGAAAATAAAATTCAGGTAGTCGTAACTATTGTTGTTTTTATAGGCATACACCACGCTGCGGCCATACTCCGCTTTTAAAGTATCCAGTTGGCGTTGCAGGCGGGTAAGTTCTACATTGCTTAAATAAATATCATCGCTTAAGCCTTTTATCTCGTTGTTGATGTTACTGATGTAGCGGCCCTGCACCTGCATTTTATTTTGCAGCATTGTTACCTGGCCGATGGTAGCTTTTTGCTGGCCTTTTACTTTATTGTAATTCTCCTGAATTTCTCTTAATTCTTTTTGCAGTTCCTGGCGTTCCTTTTCTATTTGCGCTTTATCCTTTTGGGCAAAGCTTGCTTGTACAGTAAGGAAGCAGGTAAAAAGAATCAATAGTTTTTTCATGCTGAATACTTTGGGGCTGAAAGTTAGAAACGCTGTCAGGACAAATAAATTTTAATTACGCGTATAATTTTTGGGAATCGAAAACGGAAAGCTGACTTCTTCGTTAAATGTATAGTTCTTAAAATCCATTTTAATATCTAATCGTGTTTTTTCGGAAACAACAATTTGGCGCTTTTTTGAAAACAAGAGACCTTTTTTTGTTTCGTATTCGCTATACGATAAATCGGCTGTACGGCTGCGGTTAAGATTAGTATCATCTAACTTACTGTGCAGAATTGTTTTATTCGTTTCATTTAATGTAACCAGGTTCTTAAAAAATTGTCCCAGGCTTACCATGCTGATAACTCCGTTGCCTGTTGTATATCGAACAATATTAGAATCGAGATAAACCGGGTTGCCGATCAACAGGTCCTGCAGTGTATATAAATCAAGAGGCAGCGAAGTAACCTCCTGCAAATAGCCGATGCTTCTGGCCGTATACGTTTTCTGATCCAGCTTAACCAAAAGCTTAACCGAATCTTTTGTGATAAACAACCGCATAGCCTCTATGCCTAGTATTGCGTTAACCGAAATCCATATGGCGCTGTCTTTATACATTCTAAGGTTAGCGTTTACATCATAACTCTTGCCATCGCTGCCTTTATAATCTACGTTTATTTTAGCACTGAATGTTTTAAAATCAATACGATTGGTTGCAAGCTGTTGTAAAGTGGCGCGAATGATTCGCTGTGTATCTGTTGTTTTGGTGATGAATGGGCTCACTTTAGCCGTTGAATCTTTTTTGGCTACCACCCTTCCTATAGGTCTTGATGAACGGCAGGAAGCAATCAAGGTAATGAGGATTAAAAAAAGTAAGCTGCTTCGCATGTTTTTTATTGTTTTCCGGTTGAACCAAATCCACCGCTGTTACGGACTGTTTCTTCTATCACTGTTACCTGTTGCCAATGGGCTTTCTCAATCTTTTGTATTACCATTTGTGCTACTCTCTCGCCTGGTTGTATGATTTGCTCCTCTCGGGAAAGGTTTACTAAAACCACCATAATTTCTCCGCGGTAATCGCTGTCAATGGTACCAGGTGAATTTAAGCAAGTGATGCCTTGTTTGATCGCCAAACCACTGCGGGGGCGGATCTGCGCTTCGTAACCCGGTGGCAGTTGTATAAATAAACCAGTGGGTATAAGATAGCGTTCCAGTGATTTTAATATAACAGGTTCTGCCAGGTGGGCCCGTATATCCATGCCCGATGCGCCTTCTGTGGCATATCCAGGCAATCCATAAGGTGATTGATTGATGATTTTTATCTGCGGGCCCATCGGCCAAAGATAAAAGTGAGGTAGTAGAATGCTGTTAAAGAGTTTGCAATAAAATAGTTGCATAAGCTACCAGGCCTTCTTCGCGGCCAACAAAACCCATACGTTCGGTAGTGGTAGCTTTAATGGAAACATCTTTAACTGTAAGCCCGCAAATGGCAGCAATGGTTTGCTGCATCTGTTGTACGTAAGGCTTAATCTTAGGCAGTTCAAGGCATAAAGTACTATCGATATTTACTATTTCATAACCTTCAGTTTTTACAAGGTCAACCGTTTTTTGTAATAAAATTTTGCTGTCAATATTTTTATAGGTTTGATCGGTATCCGGAAAGTGAAAGCCAATATCGCCCAGACAGGCTGCACCAAGCAAGGCATCGCAAATGGCATGTAACAAAACATCCGCATCGCTATGGCCAAGAGCGCCTTTTGTGTGTTCTATTTTTACACCGCCCAGCCATAGTTCCCTGCCTTCTGTTAATTGATGAAAGTCTACACCCTGACCGATTCTAAAGCCCATGATTTTGATTTGTGCAAATATAGATGAGAGAAAAGTTTGGGGTTTGGAGTTTGGGGTTATTATGATTTGCGACGATTGTTTATTACAGGCTATAAGTTGCTATTGAATGTTTTTTGCTTTATGGCAGCACGGCATCCGGGTAAAATCGTCTATGGCTTACATGTGTTTTCCGCATTGCTTCGTTAACCTTTTCAAAAAGGTGTCAAAAATTTTATTGTTTATCAACGCTTTACAAAGCTCCCTTAAAAAATAACCATCTAATTCTTTGGCTTGTATAGCCATCAGCCCTTACTTTCGCGCCTCATTAAAAAAGCGTTACGAGGATGGTCGTAACAATAAATTAAACATCATGAGCAAATTACATTTTACAACAAAGCATGCGAATGCGGCTACCGTAGTACACAACTGGCATGTTGTGGACGGTACCAATCAAACCGTGGGACGTATGTGTGCTCGTATTGCTGCGGTATTACGCGGTAAAAACAAGGCATACTACACCCCTCACGTCGACTGTGGCGATTACATAATCGTTACGAACGCTGAAAAAATTAAATTCACCGGTAACAAACTGGTAGAAAAAGAGTACGACCACTACACCGGTTACCCCGGCGGACGTAAAGTGGAAATTGCAAAAGACCTTTTAAAGCGCCGCCCGGAAGTGATTATTGAAAGAGGTGTAAAAGGTATGTTGCCAAAAAACCGGTTAGGCCGCCAGATGTACAAAAAATTATTCGTGTACGTTGGAGACCAGCATCCACATACGGCACAACAACCAAAGGAATTAAAGTTCTAAACCTAAGCAATCCGTTGTCAGCCATCAGCTGATTTCTGACAACTGAATGCTCAAAGCTTAATAAAAAATGGAAAAGCAAAAAAATAGTGTTGGTCGCCGTAAAGAAGCCGTTACACGTGTGTTCCTTAATAGAGGCACCGGCACCATCACTGTAAACGATAAAGATTATAAGAAATATTTCCCATTGGTTTATTTACAGAACCAAGTGGAAAGACCTTTGAAAACCGTAGAAGCTGTCGATAAGTTTGATATAAAGATCAACGCAACCGGTGGTGGTGTTAAAGGCCAGGCAGAAGCTGCTATGCTGGGCATTGCCCGTATTTTGGTAGAAGTAAATCCTGAGTTTCGTCCTATTTTAAAAGCAGCCGGCTTATTAAAACGCGACCCACGTTCTGTAGAGCGTAAGAAATTCGGTCATAAGAAAGCCCGTAAGAGCTTCCAGTTCTCTAAGAGATAACAATAACTACCAGTTATCAGAAGTCAGCGATCAATTTGATTGGCTGATTTCTGAAAGCTGGCAGCCCATACAATTAAATACATTTCAACACAAACAAAAATGGAACAAAACACTTCCTTACAACAGCAGCTTCTGGAGGCCGGCGTACACTTTGGTCACCTGAAAAAGAAGTGGAACCCAAAGATGTTGCCTTACATCTTCGCCGAGAAGAAAGGGATTCACATCATTGATCTGAATAAAACAACTGAGTCGTTGCAGGAAACGGCGGCGGCCTTAAAGCAAATTGCCCGCAGCGGTAAAAAAATACTTTTCGTTGGCACTAAAAAGCAGGCGAAAGATATCGTTAGCGAATGTGCACAGCGTGTAAATATGCCCTTCGTTACCGAACGTTGGTTAGGTGGTATGCTTACCAACTTCAATACTGTTCGCAAGAGCGTAAAAAAGATGCAAAGCATTGACAAAATGCTTGGCGATGGCTCATTCGACTCTATCACCAAAAAAGAGCGTTTGACACTTACCCGTGATAAGGAAAAGATGGAAAAAGTATTAGGTGGTATTGCTCAACTGGGACGTGTACCTGCTGCTTTATTCATTGTTGATATTGGCCATGAGCATATTGCTTTGGCCGAAGCAAAACGTTTGAACATAACAACATTTGGTGTGGTTGATACCAACTGCGATCCAAATAAAGTTGACTATGCCATTCCCGCAAACGATGATGCTACAAAGTCTATCGCTATCATAACTAACTACATCGTTGCAGCTATAGCAGAAGGTTTACAAGAACGTTTGGCTGCTAAAGATGAAGAAGGCGATGAAGGGCAAAGCGATGCGGATAACGACAGAAGAGCAGCCCGTTTGGAAGCTGAAGCACAAGCTGAAGGCGGTCGTGGACGTGGTGGCCGTGGTGCCGGACAAGGCGGTGGCGCCGGTCGTGGTCCTGGAGCAGGTGGCCCCGGTGCAGCTGGTGGTCAACGTCGTCGTACCCCAGGTGGTGGCGGTGGTACTGGTGCTGGTCGTGGCCCTGGTGGTGGAAGGAGATAATTAGCTAATAATAAGTTCATTATTCTTCTCACGTAGAAAAAGTTCTTTCTATTAATGTTGCTGATTATGTTACCATCAGAAGTGCTAATGGCATCGTCTGTTGCGTCGCACTCTTCAACGTTCAGAATATAATTAGGCAAAAAGATTTCAATTAGTAATTAGCACATCAGCTAATCAGCTAATTGTTCTTGCTGATTTTAAAATTTTCAAATTGAATACTTATGTCAACTGCAACAATAACAGCGCAGGATATAAATAAGCTACGCCAGGCAACAGGAGCCGGAATGATGGATTGCCGCAAAGCCCTTACCGAAATGAACGGTGACTTTGAAGGAGCCATTGACTGGTTGCGCAAGCAAGGCCAGAAGGTTGCCGCAAAGCGTAGCGACCGCGAAGCGAAAGAAGGTGTAGTAATTGCTAAAACAACTCCCGATAATAAAACCGGTATCGTACTTACTATTTCTTCCGAAACAGACTTTGTTTCTAAGAATGCTGACTTCATAGCTTTTGCACAAAGCATAGCAGATGCAGCAATAGCTAATAATGTAAAGACTGTTGAGGAGTTAAACGACGTAACTGTCAATGGTGCTAAGGTATCTGAGTTGATCAATGATAAATTGGCTTCTATCGGTGAAAAGATTGGTGTTGCCCGTTTTGAAAGAGTAGAAGCACCTTATGTGGCTTCTTATATACACGGTTCTTATCGTATGGGTGTGTTAGTAGGCTTTGATAAAGAAGCAACTGAAGCTGGTAAAGATGTGGCGATGCAGATTGCTGCTATGAACCCTTTAGCAGTAGATGCTGATTCGGTTCCTGCAGATACGGTAGCCCGTGAAAGAGCAATTGTGATTGACCAGATGAAATTAGATCCCAAGATGGCCGGTAAGCCCGATGAAATGATAGCGAAAATTGCTGAAGGCAAGTTGAATGCGTTCTTTAAGGAGAACACATTAACTGCACAGCCTTTTGTAAAAGACAATGCTAAGTCAGTTGGAGATTATTTAAAAAGCGCAGGCGATTTAAAAGTAACAGAGTTTAAAAGAGTAGCATTAGGATAAAACGTATCAAATTAATAACAAAAAAACCTATCATTTCGATAGGTTTTTTTGTTGGCGTTTACCAACAGCGCCAATTTAAAAGTCCCGCAATTGCGGGACTTTTAAATCTAGTAATGTCAAAGCTTTATCGCTTCTCCATTACTATCAAAAAATTTAAACTCTGTCAGGTGATAACCGGTATCTGCGGTGACAGTTATCTTCTGTCCAAACTTGCGTTTCCACTTTGCTACTTTGCTGCTCCAGAAGAAACCTTTAGTTAAAAAGGCATGTAAAATAGGATGCGTAACAATGGTAAGGTTGCCGTGCTTATGAGTAAATAAATAGGTAAGGTTTTTTTCAATTTCATCTTCCAGTAAAAGCGCAGAAGATATTTTTCCAGTACCGTTACAAGTGGGGCAAACCTCCTGCGTAATAATATTCATTTCCGGTTTCATGCGCTGGCGGGTAACCTGCATCAAACCAAACTTTGAAAGGGGCAATACGGCATGCTTTGCCCTGTCGGATTGCATGTAGCCGTCCATAGCCTCCATTAATCTGCGCTTATTTTCAGGAAGCTTCATATCAATAAAGTCAACTACTATAATGCCGCCAATATCGCGTAAACGAAGCTGGCGTGCAATTTCTTCAGCCGCCTCTAAGTTTGTTTCCAGTGCATTTTGCTCCTGGTTATTGCTTACACTTTTGTAACCGCTGTTTACATCAATTACATGCAATGCTTCGGTATGCTCAATAATTATATAAGCGCCGCTGTTCAAATTCACCGTTTTTCCAAACGACGATTTAATTTGCTTGGTAACACCAAACGTATCAAAAATGGGAGAGCCGTTTTGATGAAACAAAACGATGTCGGCTTTCTCCGGTGCTACTTTTTGAATGTAGGTTTTTGAATCGTTGTAGATATCTTTATCGTTAGTGATGATCTTATTAAAATCTTCATTCAGTAGATCACGAAGGATTGAAGCGGTCTTGGTTTGTTCACTTAAAATTTTTGCAGGTGCAACAGCACCTACGAGACTCTTCTGAATACCTTTCCACATGGCCGTTAGCTCAGATAAGTCTTCATGCAGTTCAGCAGTGTTCTTTCCTTCAGCCGCTGTGCGTACAATCACTCCAAAGTTTTTGCTTTTAATGGATTCAACAATACGCTGTAACCGCTTTCTTTCTTCGGAGGAGTGGATTTTTCGGGAAACGGCAACGATATCATTAAAAGGAGTAAGTACAACAAAGCGTCCAGGCAAAGAAAGTTCACAACTTAAACGTGGGCCTTTAGCGGCAATAGGCTCTTTTAAAATCTGAACAAGTATGTTCGGCTTACCGTTTAGCACTTCGTTTATCTTACCGGTTTTGATAATTTCCGGTTCTACTTCAAACGTGCTGAAGTCAGTTCCGCCGGGCGTTTTATCATTGATGGCAAACTGGGTAAATTTCAAAAGCGATTTTGCATAAGGGCTTAAATCAGTATAATGCAGAAAGGCGTCTTTTTCAAAACCAACGTCGACAAAAGCTGCATTTAATCCGGGAATGAGTTTTTTTACCTTACCAAGATATAAATCACCAACAGCAAAACGGGCATCTGTTTTTTCACTGTGGAGTTCCACTAATTTCTTGTCCTCTAATAGGGCAATTTCTACACCCGTGGGCGTAGAATTGATGATCAATTCCTTATTCACATTATAATGTCTTTAAAAGATATGAGGCTTACTTGCTGGTACCGGCTGCGGGAATTGAGGTTGTGCAAATGAGAGAAGCAGGTTGATGGGAACTGCAAGCGGTAGGTGAACAATCAGCCATAAAAAGGATGACCGGAAGCATCGTAAAGTGCTTCCGGTCTATCTAAAGAACCTTACTTACGTTTTTTATGACGGTTCTTTCTTAATCTTTTCTTTCTCTTGTGCGTCGCAATTTTATGACGCTTTCTTTTTTTACCACATGGCATAATTCTAAAATGTTTTATTAGTTATTTAGTTTTTAACTGTTTTATGCGGCCTTCAACCTCGGTTTTCATCTCCGCATTATTAATAAAGGGAAGCGAAGCTTTATATGATTGTATTGCCTCCTCCTTTTTATTCATTTTCTCGTACGTATCGGCTAATAACAAGGCCGCTTTTAAATTATCCGGCTGCAGGCTGAGGACTTTTTTAAAACGTTCTACTGCTTTATCTAATTGCCCTGATAATAAACTGGCTTCCCCTAAGGTGATTTGCGCAAAAACATTCGTTGAATCTTTTTCCACTACTTCCCGTATCATACCAATTCCAGCCATCGGTGCCTCTAACCCTCCATATAAAATGGTGGCACCTAAACCTACTTTCGCTGAATCGTTTATTGGATTCAGTTTCAAAGAACGTTCGAACAAATCTTTGGCTTGCTCAGCATCCCAGTGTTTAACCTGGTGCGTTTCTTCATTGGTCAAAGCTCCCAAAAACAAATGGGCAGCAAAGGAAAGGGAATTTTCCGAATTTTCCAACCGGGCCGCTTCGGCTGTATAATACGCATAAGGATACCAGGCCATAGGTGTAAAAGCTCTTGCACTATCGGCCCAATAAGCTGCCAGTTGGTGCATCAGGTGCAGCTTTTGATCGGCCACATCACCACGGGTGATACTGTTTTCTAATTGAGCTAAACGGGCAACCTGCGCCTGCGGGAGATTTTGTTTCGCATAGTATAAAATGCTGTCAGTGGTAAAGCCGTCAGTATGCTGGGCAGCTGCTGTTGGTGGCGTTGCCTTCCCTTTTCTATCTCCAAATAAACTGCCTTGTGTAGTAGCAAATAAAGCAATTACTGAAAAAATAACGATGCAAAGCATAATCCACTGCGGTCTCTTCATTTGTGTTGCCCTTAATTTAATAAGAGCGGCGAAGTTAACCTACGACAGCGGTCTTTTTCACATCGGCTACAAACTCTTTGGCTGGTTTAAAAGCCGGGATAAAGTGTTCGGGGATTTGAACAGCAATATTCTTTTTGATGTTACGGCCAATTTTAGCAGCCCGTTTTTTAGTGATGAAAGAACCAAAGCCGCGAATATAAATGTTCTCGCCTTTGGATAATGATTCTTTAATTTCCCGAAAGGCGGTTTCCAATGTCATTAGTACATCAACCTTGGGAATACCGGTTTTTTCAGAAATCTGGTTGACTAAATCTGCCTTTCTCATAGCAATATTTTAGATGTTAATTTAAGCCAATATATAACAATAATGAATGAATGTCAATAGGATAGAATAGTTCAGGTGCTAAATTTACGGTTCGGCATTTATGAAAAAAGAAATGATTTTAAAAAATGATGAAGCTGAGATTATGCGGGGGGCTGCTTTCACAAAAAAAATATTGAACTGGAACCGGTACGAAAATAACCGGCAAATGCCTTGGAAGGGCGAAAAAGATCCGTATAAAATCTGGCTTAGCGAAGTGATTTTACAGCAGACCAGAGTGGAGCAGGGGCTGAAATATTACCAAAACTTTATAGCCGCCTATCCAAATATTGATGCTCTTGCAGCCGCACCTGAAGAAAAAATTTTTAAGCTGTGGGAAGGTTTAGGATATTATTCCCGTTGCCGCAATTTAATTCAAACAGCTAAATTTATTTCTAAGGAAATGGAAGGCGTTTTTCCACAGGCTTACGAAACAATTCTTTCCTTGAAAGGTGTAGGGAGTTATACAGCCGCAGCCATTGCTTCTTTTGCCTATAATTTGCCTTATGCGGTTTTAGACGGTAACGTCTTCCGGGTGCTGTCCCGCATTTTTGCTATGGAAATCGCAATTGATTCTACTAAGGGCAGGAAAGATTTTTCATTAGTGGCGCAACGGCTACTGCCACCAAAAAAAGCGGGCGAATACAACCAGGCTATTATGGATTTCGGTGCTGTGATTTGTAAGCCGGTTCCCCTTTGTGATGACTGTTTTTTCAATAAACAATGTTTGGCTTATTTGTCTGGCAAACAGGATTTGCTTCCGGTAAAAGCGAAAACAATAAGAATTAAAAAGCGGTGGCTAAACTATTTTATCGTGCAATGCAACGATGAGGTTTTAATTCAGCAGCGCACCGAAAAGGATATTTGGCAAAACCTGTTTCAATTTGTTTTGATTGAAACGCCAAACGGTCTAAAGCCGAAAACATTATTGCCTTTATTGGACAAACAGTTGGGTATTAACTCATTTTCTATTTTAAATGAATGGAGCCAAGAACAAAAGCTATCGCATCAAACCATCTGTTTTCATTTCCTTCAAATCAAAATAGAAAAGAGGCTACCTGTTCAAAATCATACCTGGATGAAGTTTTCCCATCTTCAAAACCTTGCCTTCCCAACAACCCTGCTGCAGGCAATGCAAAAGATAAGAGTGGGCAGTTTGCAGTAAAGGCTATATCCCAAATAAGCATTATTCCCTTCTTAAAAAGCAACTGTGAAACTTATAAAAGAACCATTATTACATCACAACAACCCCAAACCCCAAACCTCAAACTCCGAACTCCAGCCAATTTGCTGGCCGAAAATTTGATTATATTTTTTAGATTTACTGGAAGCCATAGTTAGACGAATTTATTATCACGATAAATAGTAATTGTATGAGAGGAGTAAACCGGGTAACGCTCATTGGCAATTTGGGAAAAGACCCTGATATACAGCATTTGGAAGGGAACATTGGCGTAGCAAAGTTTCCGCTGGCCACTACAGAAACATTTAAAGACAGAACAGGCAAATTAATCTCGCAAACCGAGTGGCACACTGTGGTTCTTTGGCGGGGCCTGGCTGAGTTAGCCCAAAAATATTTACACAAAGGAAGCTTAGTTTATATTGAAGGCCGCCTGCGCACCCGTAGCTGGGATGATAAGGAAGGCTCCAGAAAGTTTGCCACTGAAGTGGTGGGCGACAATTTAATTATGCTGGATAAGCGAACCGATGGTGGCGGTGGAAGCCATGCTCACCAGCCTGGTTCCGATGCAAATGCTGAAGGTGGAACAGAGGGCTTTACCAGTCATAGCACTGAAACGCCTATTGGAGATCCTGGCGATTTACCTTATTGAAATTAGCTTGTTCTATCGAGCCTGCCAGAGCGCAGTTTTCACGGCGGCAGCTTACGAGTACCCAATGGCTTGTTACTCTGGACACGGCCAGGAGATAGGAACAAATGTTCAACACAGTTACTCTCGTAAATACAAAATAGAATAGGCAGGCTCATAACCTGCCTTTATCTTTATTTTTGAACCAAAACCTTTCCTTTGGATTATCATCCGGTTAATAAGTTACTCTCTATATTTCTGCAAATTCCCCTGGCCTCACAAACCACGCTTTTGCTGGTTGTGCTGCTTTTAGTTTTACTCTTTTTAAGCTTCCTTGTTTCTGGTGCCGAAGTGGCCCTTTTCTCGTTGCAAACAAGGGATGTAAACATGTTGAAAACAAAACAGCATGAAGCCGCCCGTCGCATTACTTCTTTGCTTGATAACCGCAAAGAAGTTTATACCTCTCTATTAATAGCAGATGGCCTTTTTAATATCTCCATTATATTTCTCGCCTATCTTTTAATGGCCCCGTTAAAAATTCCAATGCTTTACACCTTTATTGATATCAACGTGGAGATGTTGGTTAAAATCATCATCATCGCCTTTGTGCTGGTTTTCTTTTGCAAAGTGCTGCCAAAGGTTTGGGCCACGCAAAACACCTTGCGCTTTGCTTACGCTTCATCGGCTTTGGTAGAGGGTATTCATCTTTTATTAGGAAGCATTAGTGCCCGCATGGTAGACATTGCCGATAGCATCTCTAAAACAAGCGGCGCTGATGAGTCGGAAGCGCTTAGTATGAGGGAATTGGATGTTGCAATAGATGTAAACAACGTACAGACATCGGTGGAAGAAAAAAATATTTTAAAAGGTGTTATCAAGTTTGGCAACATTACCGTACGGCAAATTATGCGTTCAAGGCTTGATGTAAACGGGGTGGAATATGATGCGTCTTTCGGCGATGTAGTTAAGAAAGTTGAGGACCTTCATTATTCACGATTGCCGGTTTATAAAACAAGCCTTGATGAGATTGTTGGTGTGCTGAATACAAAAGATTTATTGCCTTACCTGCATGAAAATGATTTTGACTGGCACACTGTTATCCGGCCAAGCCTGTTTGTACCGGAATCGAAACTGATAAAGGATTTGCTGGCCGTTTTCAAAACAAAGCGTATTCATTTTGCAATTGTAGTAGATGAATTTGGGGGTACCAGTGGCATTGTAACAATGGAAGATATTTTAGAAGAAATTATTGGCGATATACGGGATGAGTTTGATGAAGAAGAGACGTCAATAAAAAAAATTGATGAACACACTTATATTGCCGATGCTAAAATAATGTTAGCTGACTTATGCCGTGCAATGCGCCTGCCTATTGATACGTTTGATGCCGTGAAAGGCGAAAGCGAATCGCTGGGCGGATTGGTATTGGAGATAGCAGGCGAATTTCCGCAGGCGAATGCAACCGTTACCAGCGGCGACTTTAGCCTCACGGTGTTAGAAACCGAAAAGAACCGTATTAAATCGGTAAAGATTTTTATTAACCATAAAGCAGATGAAGCATAAAATAATAAGCAATAAGCGATTGGCAATAGGCAATAAAAAGCCAGTTGGCAGTTGGCGGTTTGCGGTTGGCAGTAAAGCTGCAAATTGCAAATTGGTTATTGCCTATTGCCTATTGCTTATTACCTGTTTTTTTACCTCCTGCAGCACCGATTTTGTACAAAAAGAACGGGGCTATTTTAAGATAGAACTGCCGCAAAAAAAGTATCAGCAATTTAACCGCCCTGGTTTTCCTTACTCTTTTGAATATCCTGTTTATGGAGAAATTATCCAGGATTCTCTCTTCTTTGATGAGCAGGCAGAAAATCCTTACTGGATCAATATTGACTTCCCGCAGTTTGAAGGCCGCATTCATTTAAGCTATAAAGAAATTGGCAAAAATAAGTTTGACACCCTGGTGAACGATGCCTTTACCATGTCGTATAAACAACATACGGCGAGAGCATCAGCTATTCAGTCGCAGCCCTTTCAAACACCAAATGGTGTTGGTGGTATTTATTTTATTTTAAAAGGAAATGCGGCAACGGCCAACCAGTTTTTTGCCACCGATTCTACCAAACATTTTTTACGGGGCGCCCTGTATTTTAATGCGGCCCCAAACGAAGATTCTCTACGGCCGGTAAATGCCTTTTTACGGGAAGATATGCAGCACATGATTAGTACATTGAGATGGAAATGAATTACGTCTAATCCAACTTGGCACTTGAAGCCGTGTTGATGATAAACTGTAATAAACTCTCTTGGCTTGTATTTGGCGCTTCACCCAATTACAAAATAGTAAGGTGATTATTACTTACAGTACTTTTCAATCAAACGAAAACTCAAATGGACTTTGCACTTTTCATCTCCCATCATTCACTGATTCTTTCTATTTTACCTTCTTAAACCACCGATTATGAAGCGCTGGGTGCTAACCACTGCACTGCCATTTTTACTATTGCTGTAAATGCACAGCAAAATCCTGCGATAGTTGATTCTTAAGATAAAAGTTGCCAAAGCAAAAACACCTGAAGACAAAACAGAGCATTTGGGCAGCCTCTCTATGATGCTGATGAGTACTAATATCGGAAGCTGATAAGTACGGAGAGTTGATGGTAAGGGAAGCAGAAATATCCTGCAAGCGGCCGTTGATGGTAAAAGCCTTACTATATAACGGCAGCCGGTATTCTATCCTGTAATAAGAAAGTGATTTTTGAATAAAATCACTTTCTTATTACAGGCAGGCACTTGACATGGCTAAGCAAAACAAACTGGAAAAAGCTTTAGAGTTTTTTAATAACCGGCCCGATTTAAAAATTTGCATTACCAGTTTTGGCCTTGGTCATGTAATAGACCAAGGCCTACGGAGTGATTTATACCAGGCTGGAAAAGTTTGACTCTGCCAGGTACTTTTTTGTAAAAGCTACACCTGGTTTTGAAACTAAAACGACGCCTGCTTCCCAAATTGCTTTTTATAGCCAGTATGCCGATTTGTACAGCAAACCAGGCGATATGCCAAAGGCTATAGAATATTATACAAAAGCCAAAATACTAGCCGATGGTATGATGAGTTTGGAATGGCAGGAAGGAGTAGCAAAGGAGTTGGACAGTCTTTACGCAAAAGCCGGGGATTATAAACAATTACACCTGTACGGAAACCTTTACCATACCTATAAAGACAGCCTGCAAAAGTTGGGTGAGCAAAAAGTTTTAATTATTTGGCAAAGTATTCCGGCAAGAAAGAAAGTACATTAACAAAATGTTCATTAATAAAATGGAAATAACAGGGTACTAAGCAGCAATGCTACTAGTAAGCTTCTGTTGCGTCGCACTCTTGTGCGTTCTGTAATTCTATTCAGCATTAAATAACCCCTCTTCAAACATTCAACCTTTCTGCTATCATAAAGTCTCTTCTTTGTCATCCGGATGCTTCCTTCGTCAGCACAGGCTGTGGAGGGATCTGTGATCCTAGATTGATGATTGCTGCCGTCAGTTTTACTTTGTACACCTGCCGTTTACATAGCAGTTCAAAGATCCCTCGTACCCCGGGATGACAAGGGCACAAACTGCCAAATAGCAATTCTGTAGTAGCGTAGCGGCAATGGAGCCCTTCGATTCCTCAGGACAAACTCTGTCACTGTTGCTTCGTGGCAGTACAAAAGCGGGTTACAAAAAAATTTTAAAAGCGCCATTAAGAATGCCAGCAAATCCTATCCCTATAGCTGAAAATTAAAACCCATCTATCTTTGTCTCAAACAGAACCTGTGATAGCAATTGAAAAAATTTTAGTGAGTGATGACGTGGTGGAAGCCAAATTTGTTTGCGACCTGCACAAATGCAAAGGGGGCTGTTGCGAAGATGGCGATGCCGGTGCACCACTGGAAAAAGGTGAGAAAAAAATTCTTGATGAAAATTTTGCAGCCGTAAAACCTTACCTCACCCCCGAAGGTTTAGCCGAAATAGAGCGCAAAGGAAAGTATGTGTATGATACAGAGTTTGGCTGGGTAACGCCAACGGTGGAAAGCAAAATTTGCGCTTATGGTTTTCGTGATAACAAAGGCATCATAAAATGCGCTATTGAACAAGCATATTACGATGGAAAAGTGGAGTGGAAAAAACCAATTTCCTGCCACCTTTACCCGATACGTATTGTAGAGGCAAAACATTACACCTACGTAAATTACGAGCCCCGGGAAACACTTTGTAATCCCGCTTGTGCCTTAGGGAAAAAATTAAAAATGCCGGTTTACCAATTTTTAAAAGAACCAATTATTCGTAAGTTCGGCGAAGAGTTTTACGAAACATTAGAGCAAGTAGCAATAGAGCATTTTGACAAAAAGAAAAAGTAAACTGCATGTCCGAACAATCAACCACCTTCTCAGCCAAAAGCACGATAAAATCATCTGACAAAGAGCACCGCCGTAAGATCAATTTTAATATTGCCCGCTACAATGCAGTTGTGCCCACCGGCAAAAGCCAGTTCACAAATACTGACCTTGCCAGGGAAAAAGCAAAGAACATTAAGTGGAAGGCTATTGAAACCTTAGACCAGCAATTAGAAACGTTTGAAGCGCAAATAACAAAGAGGGGCGCAAAGGTTTTATGGGCGGAAACTGCGGAAGAAGCCCTTGCAGAAGTATTAAAAATATGCGAAGCTAAGAACTGCTCTACTGTTGTAAAGAGTAAGAGCATGGTAACAGAAGAATTACATCTAAATAAATTTTTAGAAAAACATAATATAGAAAGTGTAGAAACCGATTTAGGTGAATACATTCAGCAGTTAGATGATGAGCCGCCCTATCACATTGTTACACCGGCCATGCACAAAAGCAAGGAGGATGTGGCAAAATTATTTGCAGAAAAATTAGGTACATCACCGGATCTGAACCCAAGCCAGTTAACGCTTGTTGCCCGGGATATTCTTCGCGAAAAATATATGCAGGCACAGGTTGGAATAACCGGTGCTAATTTTATTATTGCCGATGCTGGTGCTATCGCCATCACAGAGAATGAAGGAAACGGACGGTTAAGTTGCGCCTGGCCTAAAACGCATATTGTAATCGTTGGCATTGAAAAAGTAATTCCTTCACTTACCGACTTAGCGCTCTTCTGGCCATTGCTGGCTACTTATGGTACCGGTCAAAGAATTACATCATATAATTCGATAGTTACCGGTCCCCGGCAAGTAACGGAAAATGATGGTCCAGAAGAAATGTATGTGATCTTATTAGACAATGGCCGTACTAATATTTTGGCTAATGCAAAGAGTCGGGAGTCCTTGTATTGCATTCGTTGCGGTGCTTGTTTAAATGCCTGTCCTGTATATAAAAATATTGGTGGCCACAGTTACGAAACAACATACAGTGGACCCATCGGCGCTGTTATCACACCACATTTAAAAAAGATGGATGACTGGAAGCATCTAAGCTATGCTTCATCGCTTTGTGGTAATTGCACAGAGGTATGTGCCGTAAAAATTAACCTGCACGAATTGTTATTGGAAAACCGCCATGAGTCGGTAGAAGAAGGAGGTGCAGGCTTTGCTGAAAAAATGATATGGAAGGGTTGGCAAACTGCTATGTTGAACCGGTCGTTGATGAACATAGGTAATGGTAAAATGAAAGGCTGGTTTATTAATGCGGTTGCAAAAAATACATGGGTAAAGCATCGCTCGGCTCTTCAGTTTCCTGCCAAATCTTTTAATGAGCAATGGAAGGAAAAACGAAAAGTCAAATAACAAATTCCAAACCTCAATATTTTCTCTTAAATACTCCCGGTTTGGTACTTGTAAATTGATATTTGTTTTTTACCGCCTTGTGGTTTTAAATTAGCGGGTGATTATTTACAGCCATACGCTAACCCCACGCCTTCAATATGCGGTAGATTTTTTATCGCAGTATTACAATGAGCCTATCAAACTTATTTGCGATGAAGAGAAATATCTAGCCCACGCAGACCCACATAAAATCAATTACAGCTATCACCGTTTGTTGCCGGATGAAGTTTGGATTCACTCCCATGTATTGTTATTTGAGTCCACTATTCGCCCGGTGAAAATTGAATGTTTTAAGCTACGTGGCTACAAGGTTTTTTTTAAAGCAGAAGGCGAAACGGGCTTTGATTTATTTGCCGCTTTATTTTATTTACTTACCCGTTATGAAGAATACCTGCCGCATCAAAAAGATATGTATGGCCGTTATGCGCATCAGAATTCTTTAGCTTTTAAGGAAGGCTTTCTGCATCTTCCCTTGATCAATATTTGGCTGGAGGATTTTCGAAAATTGCTGAAAGAAAAATTTATTAACTGCGGCCTGCCAACCGCCAACGGCCAACTATTATTCACTTACGACATTGACATTGCCTGGAGCTTTCGAAACAAAGGCTTTAAGCGCAATGCAGGTTCTTTATTAAAATTATTCTTTGCTGGTAAGTGGGGGATGATGGGCCATCGTATAAAAGTTATCCGGGGTAAGCAACAAGATCCTTTTGATGCATATCAACGGATGGATAACCTTCATCAGCAATATAGCATGCAACCTATTTACTTTTTTTTAGTAGCTGCACAAGCAGGAAAGTTTGATAAGAACATCGACATTAAAAATGAACCCTTTCAAAACCTGGTAAAAGATATTTCTAAAAAGTATAAAGTTGGCTTGCATCCTTCCTGGGCAAGCGGCGATGTCCCTGCATTACTTTCAGGAGAAAAGACATGGCTGGAAAAAATTTCTGAACAAAATATCAGCACTTCGCGACAACATTATATTCGGTTTGATTTACCAATTACATACCGCAGGCTTTTAGCAGCAGGCATTTCAGACGATTATTCTATGGGCTATGGCAGCATCAATGGCTTTCGGGCATCAGTAGCAACGTCTTTTTTTTGGTATGATTTAAAAGAAGAAATCAAAACTTCCTTGCGCATTCATCCCTTTTGTTTTATGGATGCAAACAGTTATTATGAAGAGAAAAAAACACCTGCGGAAGCACTGCATGAATTGTATCAATATCGCGATGTTATCCGCTCAGTCAACGGTACGATGATCACTATCTGGCATAACAGTTTCCTGGGAACAGATGCCGAATTTGAAGGATGGAGAGAAGTGTATGAAGAGTTTCTACGGCAATCAGCAGGGAGCAATAAGCAATAAGCAATTTAGGGCCTGTTGGCGCATAGTAGTTAGCTTTATTCATAACCAGGTGCTACTATTTTCTGTGCCTATTATCTCTTAAGATTTCGCTGCTTTATTCACCAGTCGCACTCCATATAAAGTAATACACACGCCTGCTGCAATAGCAATAGTCAGCTTCTCGTTAAAAAGTATAGCCCCTGTTAATAAAGCGACAACAGGATTTATGTAAGCGTAAATAGAAACCTGCTCAGTAGGCAAGTTTTGTAAGGCATATAAGTAAGCCACAAATGAAATAACAGAACCAAACAACACCAAATATCCAATAGCAGCCCATGATTGCCAGGGTATTTCTATAAAAGGAATTGCATTGTTGGTTACGTTTGAAATAAGATAAACAAGTGGTCCTGATATAATCATTTGCAGGCCCAGGGCAAAGTAAGGATTGAACCTGGCCGCATGTTTTTTTGTGTATAAAGTGGCAAAGGCCCATGACCAGGTAGATACCAAAGAAATAAAGATCCCAAACCTGAAATCAGCATTAAAAAAGTCCTGCAGGTATTGATAGAAAATAACACAAATACCGGTAAAGCCCAAGGCAAGTCCGATAACAGCTTTACGTTTCATTTCTGTTTTTGCACCAAATAAAGCGATAGCAACCAGCCATAAGGGGAAAATAGCCCCGATGATAGAACCTAACCCTGCCGAAATATATTTCAGTCCCCAGGTGCTTAATCCATTGCTCAACACAAAATTTAAAAAGCTTAGCACCATCACAGGCCACCATTCCTTTCCTTTAGGCCATGCCGTTTTTTTGGCCAAAAAGTAAATAACATACACCGCTCCGGCAATGGTTTGCCGCAAACCGGCCATTTGTAAAGCAGGCATGTATTCCACTCCCTGCTTTGAAGCGATCCATGTAGTGCCCCAAAAAAAACAAACAATACTCAAAGCAAAAAGGGCTTTGCCATTAGTATTCCGGTTTCTAAAATTTGACGGATGTATGGAGGCTGCATGGCGCTTTGCGGCTGTTATGCCGTTTAGCGCATCACTTACTTTAGGCAGCGTAAATTGAAATCGTTTGTTCATGAAGAGCGTTCCTCAATATAACAACAGCAGCACCGGGTATCGCCTTTGAAATACAGTTAAGGGAAAAATAAATGCGTTTAAGGGTAATCTATTACTTCGGTAGAAGCCGGCACTGTGGTATCATCGGGCACAAGAGCCGCAATACCAAAGGCGATAACCGATAAAATCAACCCTACCATAAACACCGTGTAAGAAATGCGCAGGTACCTGTACTTCTTTGCCAGTACTACACCGAGGTAATAAATATCCATCATCATAGTGTTGTATAAATATTCCTTATCCTTAATCATTTCGCGCATTCCCCATTGATAATCTGTTAGCTGCATCTCGTGAAAGTTTCCAAAGAAGAGAAGGTTTGTTTTTTTATTGCGAATGTCTTCTTCGGTAAACTTGCCACTTTTAATTGAAGGCCGGGTAGCCAGTATTGAGAAGGTAACTGATATTAAACAGGTGAGAATCAGGATACCGGTCGCTATCATAAAAATGGGGTAAAAAGCCACACGGGCCAGCAGGTACGAAATGGCTACCGAAAGAATAATAGAATTAACCGTGATCATAATGCTTGCCTTATTGTCGGCCATACCACTCAATTCAATATGATTGTTAGAGGTGGTGCGAAACATGGTTTGTACGCCACGTTCAATATTCTTTTGTGCGCTTATTTCTTTTTTATCAGCGGCAACGGAAATATAAGGATAGGCGTGTTCCTTTTTTTCTAACTGTTTTTTTTCTACCACACCTTTCTTTTGCAACAGGGCAAGGTTCTCGGCCTTTTTAGGTTCTAAAATGTCATGTCCATAATCAGTGAAGTAAGTATGCTGCCTTAAAAATTGCAGGTTGCTTTTGCGCCATTCCTTCTTATCTATTTTATGGCCCAGTAAATTTTCTCTTTCCTGTTTAAGCAAGCTATTACGGGCTTTAAAATCTATGGTAGATAAATGATAGAGATCCGCATCGCATAAAATTTTCTCAATCAGGTTAACCGGCGACTGCGGCATCCGGGTGGCTTGTATGCACAAAGCAACACGTTGCACAAGCGTTTCAGCTGTATGATGTGTATGTAAAAACTGTGTGGCTATATTTGCACTTGCCTCTTCGTGACCTTCATTTGTTCCAGACGAGTAACCGGTATCATGAAACCAGGCAGCCAGCATAAGCGGCAGGCGGTCATCTTCTGGTAACTGGTAAAAATCGGCAATGTGGCTACAGGCCTCTACAACATCCTCGGTATGTTCTAAATTATGGAAAACAAATTCAGGTTTTACACGATGGTGAATAAAGTCTGTTACATAAGTTCTGGTTGCTGCAAGTAGTTGTTCATTTATTTCGGTCATGTTGTTGGTGCATTGTTTGATAAGTAAATGTAGTAAATGCGTAAAATGTTATTTCAAAAGGAGTGCCCGCCTCTTACACCATTGATCTTACTGGTTGCTTTATTGCTGAATGGCTGCAAAAGTATAGATTCTCAATCTCCCCAGGATTATACTATGGACAAGCCACAACGCATGGAACTGGGGAAAGCGTTAAACGAGATTTCGGGCATTTGTTATAATAGTAATGACAGCGGCCTGCTTGCGATAGCAGACAGCAAGGAAAAGATTTTTCAATTATCCTTAAAGACGAAAAAGCTAAAAGATTATACGGAGAAAATAGTAGAATCGAATAGCGATCTGGAAGATATTGTAAAAGTGGATACGGCAATATTCCTGCTTATGAGCAAAGGTATTTTGGTGGAAGTGCCGGATAAAGCAACCGATACATCGGGCATAAAAATGTATGACGCAGGACTTTCCGGTTCCAACGATTTTGAAACACTTTATTACGATCCTTCCGCTAATGGCCTGGTAATGCTTTGCAAAACCTGTGGCCGTGAAAAAGGCACCGGTGTACGTACTGCCTTCCGCTTCGATCTTCGTACCCGCACCTTCGACAGCAATGCCTTTTTCACCATCAGCAGGGGCGAAATTAAAACCCTGTTAAAGAACGCCGATGCTAAGTTTGAGCCCTCTGCAGCTGCTATACACCCGTTAAATAAAAGGCTCTATATTCTTTCTTCTGCAGGGCATTTGCTCGTGATAGCAGATACAAGAGGGCAGGTGTCGGAGGCCTATGATTTAAACCCCGATATATTCCCGCAGGCGGAAGGCATTGCTTTTGCACCTAATGGGGACATGTATATATCTAACGAGGGCAAGTATGGTAAACCTACTCTCTTGCTTTTTCGTTATCAACAAAAGGGAAAGAAAAGATAATATGATGATGAAACAAAGACTGCTGGCAACCTTAATGGTTTTTTTTGTGCTGATATCAAAGGCGCAAACAGATACGATTACCCAACGCATTTTTTTAATTGGCGATGCAGGAGAGTTAGTTAACGATACACACCCGGTAATGAACTGGCTGCAGAAGCATGTTGATTGGAATGATGCCCGCAATGCCGCTATTTTTTTGGGTGATAATATTTATCCTCTTGGCCTGCCAATGGAGGGAGAACCTTCGTACCATGAAGCAAAAAAAATTCTTGACTACCAGTTAAAGCCTTTTATAAACCATAAAGCAAAAGCCTTTTTTATCCCCGGTAATCATGATTGGAAAAATGGCAAGCTGGGTGGCTGGCAACAGGTTCGCAACCAGCATAATTATATCAACGGATTAGCGCAGCCTAACATTCAATCGTTACCGGTTGATGGTTGTCCTGGACCAATAGCAATTGATATAAGCCCACAGGTGGTAGGAATATTTATAGACAGCCAGTGGTTCTTATACATTCATGAAAAGCCCGGTCCGGGTTCGTCGTGCAATGGCCGTACACTTGATGAATTTCAAACAGAGCTAAGAGAGATCATAGCTGCACATCCTAACCAGTTAGTGGTATTGTTAACCCATCATCCATTGTATTCTTTTGGCGTGCATGGCGGCGATTACAGATTGAAGGAACTCCTGTTTCCATTTACTGCAATAAATAAAAACTTATGGATTCCTGCGCCGCCGCTCGGGCTTGTTTATGTACTTGCCCGTGGTGTATTTGGCAGCCTGCAGGATGTTAACCATCCGCTTTATAAAACCATGGTGCGTACTATTGAAACGGAACTTAAAAAACATCCTAACGCAATTGCAGCCGCAGGCCACGACCATAGCTTGCAGTTAATTATGCATGATAGCATTCCTTATATTGTCAGTGGGTCGGGAAGCCTTTTAAGCCGTGTAAAAGAAAACCGTAAAGGCGATCTTTTATTCCAGGATTTGAGCTATGGCTTTTCAATGATTGAAGTAACAAAGAGCGGCAAGGTAAGTACCAAGTTTTATAACATCAACGACAAAGATCTATCTGCGCCCAACTTTACAAAAGAGATGAAGCCTATAGTTACTTTACCGGCTATCATATCAAAAGACAGTATTCCTATTCTGCCCGATTCTGTTCTGTTTGCCGCTAATCTGAAGCTTAAGGAAACAGGCTTGCGCAATTTATTTATCGGTAAAAATTACCGTAAGGAATGGTCAACACCAATAAAAGTGGAAGTGTTGAATTTGGGAAAAGAACAAGGTGGTTTAACACCAGAAAAACAAGGCGGCGGAAAGCAAACAAGGTCGTTACGGGTTACAGATACAACGGGTAAAGAATGGGCCTTGCGTTCTGTAGCAAAATATCCTGCTGCTGCAATACCAGCCGATTTACGGCAAACGTTTTTAAAAGATATTGTATCCGATGGCATCTCGGCGTCTTACCCTTACGGCAGCTTATCTATTGAACCTATGGCCAAAGCTGCTGGTGTACCGGTTTTAAAAAAGAAGCTGGTATTTATTCCCGATGACCCACGGCTTGGAAGGTTTAGAGAGGAATTTAAAAATACGTTGGCTACTATGGAGGAGCGGGAACCGGCCGGTGTAAAGAAAGATTATAATACGGATGAAGTTATCCTGCGTTTGGCAAAGGATAACGATGATCATATAGACCAGGTAAGTGTGCTGAAAGCCCGGCTACTTGATAATTTTTATATGGACTTTGACCGTCATGAAGGGCAATGGAACTGGGCAACGAGAGATACCGGTAAAGGGAAAATTTATTATGCTATTCCTAAAGATCAGGACCAGGCTTTTTTTACTAACCAGGGCCTCATTCCTCATTTTGCAAAGAGGCCATGGCTGGTACCGGAGTTCCAGGGCTTTAAAGCAAAAGCTGATAATATTAAAACATTCAATCGCCCTGCCCGCAACTTCGACCGCTTCTTTTTAAACGAGCTTTCAAAAGAAACCTGGAGTAATTACATTGATAGTTTTTTATTACGAATGACGGATAAGGTGATACAGGATGCGATGATGCAGCAACCAAAGGAAACCAGGGACTTTCATTACAACAGCATAGTGACTACGTTAAAGAAAAAGCGGGATCATTATAAAGATGATATGATGGAATACTACCGCTTTCTTTCTAAAGAAGTAAGCATTGTAGGCACCAACCAACGGGAGCTTTTTACCATTGATAAACTGCCTGAAAACAAGGTGCAGGTAACCGTACATAAAATTGATAAGGATAATGCGGTAAGCTCAAAAATATACGACCGTATTTTTGATAAGGAAGACACAAAAGAGTTGATGATATATGGCCTGGAAGACCGCGATAGTTTTATAGTGCGTGGCGGGCATACCGGAATAAAAATCCGTGTTATAGGCGGTTCCGGCAACGATCATTTTAGTAATGAAAGTACCGAAGGCAAACCGGTAAGGGTGTATGATGTAAAATTTGAAGAGAATACATTCAGTGGTACAGACAACGGTTTTGTAAAACGTATTTCATCCGACCCACGCAATAACGAATACAACAGGCTTTCTTATAAATACGGGTATTTTAATCCAAGCATTCAATATGCGTATAATGTAGATGATGGCTTATTCCTTGGGGTAAGAGGGGAAATAATAACGCATGGTTTTAGAAAAGACCCTTTTAGCACCCGTCATATATTCAGGGCCGCTCATGCTTTGCGTACTTCCTCTTACTTCTTTCAATATAGTGGCGATTTTACAAAAGCTGTGGGTACAAATGACCTGGTGATACGGGGCGATTTAAGAGCGCCTGTTAATATCACCAATTTCTTTGGCATTGGTAACAACACTACTATCGATAAAGCTGCACCGGGCGGTATTGATTATTACCGTTCCCGTTATAACATTGGAAATTTATCGGTAATGCTGCGCAAGCAATTGCAATCGTGGATGCGGGTAAACTATGGTGCTGCCCTTCAGTATTTTGATATAAGCCGCGGAGGAAATAAGGATAGGTTTTTGGGCAATGGCCCTCTGAACGGTGTTGACCTAACTACTTTGTATGATACGAAGCTATATGCAGGTGGCCAGGTGTTATTAGATATCAACTCAAAGAACAATGTAAATGTTCCTACCCGCGGTTTTATATTGGATGCCGGCGCACGAAGTTTATTTGGCCTGAATAATAAAAGCAATAATCTCTCACAACTTCATTGGGATATGGCCGTATTTGCTTCCTTTGAGCCAACCGCAAGAGCCGTGTATGCGGTGCGTCTTGGCGTAGGTCATAACATTGGCAAGTTCGAAATTCCGCAGGCGCAATATTTAAGCGGCACCGAAAATTTAAGAGGCTATCGCCGTAACCGCTTTGCTGGCCGTACAATGTTGTTTAACAATGCGGAGATACGGATAAGAGTGGCTGACTTTACTACTTTTTTATTCCCCGGCTCAATTGGTATCATTGCCTTTCATGATATAGGAAGGGTGTGGGTTGATGAAGAAAAATCGGGCAGATGGCATACCGGCTACGGGGGTGGAATTTATATTTCACCAATACGGCGCTGGGTGGTTACAGCATCTTTAGCACATTCAAAAGAAGAGAATATTTTGCCTTATGTGAGTTTGGGGTTCAGGTTTTAAAGTTTGATAATTATATTATTGGATGATATAGTTTCCCATCTCACATTTTTCACAGCTTACCCTTTGCTATTTCTTCCACCACGGCCGGATCAAGCAAGGTGGAAATATCGCCAAGGTTTCCTGTTTCGCCTTCAGCTATTTTACGAAGGATGCGGCGCATAATTTTACCGCTCCGGGTTTTAGGTAGGCCTGATACAAACTGAATTTTATCTGGTTTGGCAATTGCTCCTATAATTCGTGTAACGGTTTGAAGAATATTTTTTCTTGTGCCTTCATCATCGCCGCGGTCATGGCCCAAAATCACATATGCATAAATGCCCTGCCCTTTTATATCATGAGGATAACCCACTACTGCACTTTCAACCACATCGCTATACATGTTAATGGCGTTTTCCACTTCCGCCGTGCCAATACGATGGCCGCTTACATTTAATACATCATCCACTCTTCCCGTAATTCTATAGTTCCCTTCTTCGTCACGTAAAGCTCCATCACCCGTAAAGTATAAACCGGGGTAAGTTGAAAAATAGGTTTGCCGGCAGCGCTCATGATCGCCATAGGTTGTTCTTAAAATAGAAGGCCATGGTGCCTTGATACATAAATTACCTGAAGCGGGATTGCCTTCAATCTCTTTTCCTGTCTCGTCAACTAAAATTGGTTGAATTCCCGGCATAGGTAAAGTAGCCCAGGAAGGTTTAGCCGGTGTTACTCCTGCCAGGTTGGTAATTAAAATTCCGCCTGTTTCGGTTTGCCACCAGGTATCAACAATTGGACATTTACCCTTACCGATATGTTCATCATACCAATGCCACGCTTCTTCGTTGATTGGTTCACCAACAGTGCCTAAAATTTTTAAGGAAGACAAGTCTTTTCCTTCCAACGGCTTTAACCCAAAGCCCATTAAAGAACGAATCGCAGTTGGTGCAGTATAAATAATATTGACCTTGTGCTTATCAACAATGTCCCAAAATCTGCCGGCATCGGGCCACGTTGGAATGCCTTCAAACATAAGCCCTGTTGCCCCCGCACTCAATGGACCATAAACTATATAGCTATGGCCTGTGATCCAGCCAATATCTGCGGTGCAGAAAAAAACATCACCCTGTTGATATTGAAAAGTGTTTACAAATGTATAAGCCGTCCAAACCATATAGCCTGCCGAACTATGTACCACGCCTTTTGGCTTGCCGGTACTGCCCGAAGTATATAAAATAAAGAGCGGGTCTTCCGCCTCCATTTCTTCGGCAGGAAAAGAAACCACACCTTCTTTTTCCACTTGCGATTCCGCATACTCCATTTCATCTTCCCACCAAATATCCCGGCCCTTGATCATTGAAACAGGAGTTCTTGTTCTTGTGTACACAATCACTTTCTTTACTGTTCTGTTTCCTATCAATGCATCATCAATTACATTCTTTAATGGAATTACTTTTTCTCCGCGATAGGCACCATCAGCCGTAATAATATATTCTGCTCCAGCGTCTTCTAATCTATCCGCAATACTTTGTGCAGAGAAGCCGCCAAATACCACACTATGAATAGCACCGATTCTTGCACAACCTAAAACGGCATACGCCAGTTCGGGCACCATTCCCATATAAATAATAACCCGGTCGCCTTTTTTTACGCCGTTGTTTTTTAGCATTTGCGCTACCTGGCAAACACGTTTATGCAAACGATTATAGGTAACGGTTCTAACTCTTTCTTCGGGGTTATTGGGTTCCCAGATAATGGCTGGTTTATCGCCTAAAGTTGGCAGATGCCGGTCAATACAGTTTTCTGTAATGTTTAGTTTAGCGCCTTTAAACCATTCTATTTTTGGGTCGGTGAAATTCCATTCTAAAACTTTATCCCACTTCTTGCGCCACACAAAATTGTTAGCTATTTCAGCCCAAAACTCTTCAGGTGATTCGATACTTTTTTTATAAGCTGCTTTGTATTCGTCAAAAGATTTGATTTGATAAGGATAAGTCATAGGTGCTAAAGTTATATACCTCTTTGCACTTACAAAAACTTTGAATTGATTACTATACGTTCTCACAGATAGCACAGAAAGACACAATTAAATATATTAGTTATCTGTGCTCATCCGCGATATCTGTGAGCAAAATAATGTGAGCTTACGACGACCTGAAAGCAATTGGGTGATTTAGCTTTTTATGCTGCCCTAAAAAGATGCGCAGGTAAATGCGGATAGCAGCCAGCTCAATAAAAATAAAGCAAAGAGCCAGCAGGGAAATCAAAACAGCCTCGTTACTATCTACATACGTAAACAGCACATCTATACCGATAAAAGCAGTAGTAATGGGGAAGCCGAGTATGCCGATAGCCGCCAGTAAAAATAATAATGCAGTGCTCTTTTCTTCATACACATAGCCGTGATAGTTGTTTAATGAAATATCATTATCAATCGCCTTTATTCTATTTAAACAATAAAACCCAATTGCAAATGCAGCCGCCACTCCAGCGGTGTAAAAGACAATCTCGATGGTATTGATATGTGTAGCAATAGTTCCAATGCCTGCTATAATAAACAGGTGAGCCAGTAACAGGTACAACCATGCTTTTAACGCTGAGCCACGATAGGAAAAGGCAAAGAGGATAATAATAAAAGAGGTAGTTAATAATACTATTGAAACTGTAGTCTCAGCAGATGATAGAAACCCTGGTTTGTAAATGGAAATGAGAAAGGCAGTAACCCCTGCCAATGCAAGCACAATAGCTGCAATGGGCGAACGCAAAAATTGCGCTTGCCTGCCAAGCCATTTAAAAGGAGCCCATAAAATGTTATGCATGGCACCATCAAGGTTCCACTCTTTTATACCTAATACATACAAGCCTGCCTGTAGTGGCGTAATAGCTTTTTGCTTTGGCGCATGGTAATGAAAATACTGGTGATGTACCAGGTAGTTTAATACCGATGGCGAAACCAGTAATTGATAGGTGCGCAAGAAGGCATTGCCAGCAAAATGTATAAGAGCTAAGACATGCCAGCCCAAAGCTACTTCAATGAATATGATCCCGATTTGTGCGGCTGATGAATAAGCAATTTGTGTTTTTACTGTTGGCTGCACCCTTGCGATAAGCGAAGCAACAATGCCTGTGGCTGCGCCAATAACAATAATTGTGATTTTAGCCCAAAGCATATCCTGCCAGAAGGGTGCGGTACGTAATAATAGAAACACTCCAATATGAACACTTAGTGAACCGTAAAATATAGCAGACGACGTGGTAGGTCCTTCCATGGCACGTGGAAGCCAGAACGTAAATGGAAACTGTGCCGATTTAATCATTGCGGCCAGTATAATCATGATGACAATGAAGACGGCCATACCCGAATGATCGTTTTGTAAGGCGATGTTTTTCGCTTCTTCCAATTGGCTAAAGCTGATGTTCTGGTGGGTAAGGTGGTGCATCATCCACATGGCAAGAATCAAGGCCAGGTCACTTAACCGGTAATTAGAGAGAGTTTTAAATGCATTTTTTACCGGCAGGTAACGGTTGCGGTAAAAGGCAATTAATAAAAAGGAGGATAGGCCAATTACTTCCCAGCCAATGAAAAAGGTTTCAAAGTTGCCGGAAAAAATAATGAGGTTATAGCCTAAGGCAAAGAATAGAATGGTGTTGAAAAAACGTTTGTACCCCTCATCGCGGTGCATGTAATAACGGCTGAAGGTTGCTACAAGAAAAAATAAGACAGCACCAACGATGCTGTAAACAACCGTTATCAAATCATAATAAAACTGGATAGCAAAAACAAAGTGGTCTGTTTGGTAAACGGTAAACAGTCTTTGATTGACAGGGACGCTTCCATTTATAGCCCACAGCACCGCATAAGCCACGGCTGCAATAACGTAGAAACCTTTTGTGAACTGTACGATACGAATGATTGGCTTTTCCTGCTTGTTTTGCCAGAATAAGGAAGCAACAAAAGCTACCAGCGGTATCAGTATAAATAAGAAGATAGATTGGTTGAGTAGATAATCGAAGTCGTTCACTATATATTTTTTAATTGCTCAATAACGATAGGCAGTACAAGAGTGCGACGCCACTGAAGATGATAGTAATACTTCTGCTGGGCTAAAAAAATCAATCTAATAAATACACAGGCAAATTTTCTTCGGTAGCATGTACTATATGGTTGGTTTCCATTTCTCTTGCTCCCTCAATAAATTTCTCCATGTTCTTTATTGACTTGATCTGGTCCGCAGCAGTAATGGGCTGATACTTTGTAAACCCGCCATTACGGAAATAGTAAAACTGTTGTTCCTGGGGATGCAACGCTATAATATGCACCCACTCATTTTTATACCATTCAAATACTTCGTCCGATGATTGAATAGCCTTTAAAACAATGTCAGGTTGTTGCTCCACTATCACAAGCAATCGTACGGGGTCGTGCACTTCAATCATCTGCCACGGGAGGCCCGGCCGCAGATCGCCATCGCTACTGTTGGCTACACCAAAAAGTCCCATAACATTATGCGGCAGTTTAGTGCCGGCGCCCATTTTAATATTATCTACTCTTGAAAAATAATATTCCAGGTTAATGCCACCGCAAACCAGTCCAATGGGTTTCATCACGTTGGTAAGAATGGTTCCATCAGGGTCTGTTGTATAATCGTAACTATTAAGAAATGCACGTCTGTCCAGGAACAATCCTTTGGTTACATCGCGCCGGCCAATGATGGCTAATGTATTTGTACCATGACCTAACTCCGGTCTCGGTTCAAACAGGGAAACCGACCGGTTGTGTATGGCTTTACGCACCTGTTCCAGTTCCTGTTTAGTATTGATAGAAGCGAATCTCCTGCTTCTTTCTTTGGCATTCAGGTTAAGGGCCGTTTCAAAAGTTTGTTTATTTATAAGATGTTCTGCCGCGTTTTCTTTACTCAGTATTTCTTCATCATAGTAGCCTATTACATCAGCAGCGGTGTCGTGCATGGTGCCGATAAATTGCGTTGTATCGGGAATGACAATTCCTTTTGTTTTTAAAGCCGCTCTCACTCCTTTGTGATTTAAAATAAAGGACTGAACACGGGCATTGGTAGCACCGGGCCGTCCGCTACAGGCGCCACAATCATGTGCGCCGTGGTGCGGATTGTTGGCACTGCTGCTGCCATGTGCAACGAAGTAAACAATAGGAGCAAAATTTTTGACGAGCCCGATGCCGCGCAAAAAACCTTCGGCTCTTGTGATCATTTCATCCGGTGTATAACCAATCTGCAAATCATTCTCTCTATCATCAGGAGTTTTATTTTCTATGGTGAGGATTGATTGCCTATCCATGTGAGCATAGGCATTGGAGATAGCTGCACTCATTTTTGGTTTGAACAAATGGAGCACTGTTTTTATAGCCGCCCAAAAGCCAAAGGTGATGCTTAAGGCAAAACCGGTAAAAAATCCATGTGTGTGGCGGGTATAAAGCGGTTCATCTTTTCTTATCGTGTTGGCTTCTGATTCTTTAATTAAATATTTTGGTGTAACCGGTGCCGGACAAAGCTTATCATAAAACTTGCTATCCTGCTGCTGAAAATAAAACTCTACACCAAAGAAACCCGGAGCGCCCAATGTTTCGCTTTTTCTATCCACAGCTTCTATGTGGCGACGAATAGAATCTTCACGTTCATCAATACAAAAAATGGCCTGGAAACTTGATTCATTCTCATTAGAATAAATCTTTGGCTTGCCATTGTTTGATAGATCTCTCTTCTTATTCGACATAATGATGCCTTTCAACACCGAGTCATAATAGCTCCATTCAAAAGCATCCTGCCATAACTCAATTACTTCAGAGAATTCTGTCCTTTCTTCGTCAGCAAATAAATCTATCGGTGGCGCCATTGCATGAAAGGCCAATGGCTGCCACTTGGTTTTCAAACTTGCATTGAGTGCATCGAGTTCCATTAGCAACTCAAACTCAATCAGCTCTTTTAGCGTAATGTTTTTTCTATCTAATAAAGTTTGCGGGTTGTCTTCTACCGCACTGGCAAACCCGCTCCAGCCGTGATGCGAAAATTGCTGGTCAAATAAATACTGTTCAAAATATTCTTCTTTGCCTACAATGGTTTTTAAAAGTTCCGTAATAGAATAATCACCTGAAATAAATTTTTGCCTGATTGCTTTTGTTTTGAAAAAACTAATAGGACTTTTTCTTTCCAACTCTTTCATGCTTTCAATGAAACCCTTGTTGACAATTGGAAAACTTTGAATAGCGATGCCCTGGTCTAAAAAAGCACAAAGAATACGGAATAAAAACGGGTGTACTTTATTATCTAAATCCAAATGATAAACTTCCTTCCATAGTTTACGCAGGTCTCCAATTCGGGGGCGATTAATGGTATCGTATGTGCCGTTTAGCAGCTTCGACTTCCATTCTGTTACGTTTGCCTTTTTAGCAGAAATAACCATCTGCAATACGTCCTCTCTTATCCTTCCTGTTTTGTACATCTCCCTGTACTCGGGCAATTGCAAGTGAACCTGGAAGCCGAAGATTTTGGATGCTTTAAAAATGGCATCATAAAACTTCATCTGCTGGAAGCCATGAAGTGTATTATGATGAATGAAATCTTTTAGCGCCTGTTGCGATGGCAGGAAATGCTTTAACTGATGTATGGCATGGTTCTCATCAAAATGAGAAGCGGCGTTCGGTACTGCATCTTTTTGATGCGTTCCTATATTGTGCTGCTTTGCGGTTGTATTCATTAATTAGTTTGGGCTTCTAAAACTTGCGGTTTCTTCCTCAACGTCTCATCTTCGGAATGTACATGCACTGCATCCTGCATTAGGTAAGCATCCTTAAAGTTGCGCAGGCTTACTGTAATATTTTTGTCCTTTGAGCCAAAGGCTACAAAATCTCTTATAAGTGCCAGTACATCATAGTCTATATAAACCGTGTGGGCGGCGTCAATAACAACTTTGCTATTTTCTGGCAGATGCCCTAAGGTTTGTTTGATGGCCGCTTTGTTTAAGAACGATACCTCCTGTGCCAGGTCAATATAAATCGTTTCACCTTCGTGATGCTTCTCTTTTTTAAAGAAGTAAGCCAGCTTCATGTTTCCTTTCAAAATAAAAATAATGCTTACGGCTAAACCAATTCCTACGCCTTTTAACAGATCGGTAAATACAACTGCCAGCACCGTTGCAACAAAAGGCACAAACTGGTATTTACCCGCATGCCACATGTGCTTAAATATTTTAACGCTTGCCAGTCGTAAACCAATCATAATTAATATGGCGGCCAGGCAGGCCATTGGTATTTTATTTAATAAAAAGGGAATAGTGACCACTGCCAGTAAAAGAAAAACGCCATGCGCCATTGCAGATATTTTTGTTTTGGCACCGGCATTTATATTTGCTGTTGTCCGTACAATTACAGAGGTCATAGGCAAACCACCGATTAAGCCTGACAAAATATTGCCAATGCCCTGTGCCTTCAATTCGGTGTTAGCACTTGAGTAACGTTTCAAGTGGTCCATTTTATCACCTGCCTCCAGGCATAGCAGCGTTTCTATGCTTGCTACTATAGCAATGGTGGCGCCCACTATCCATACTTTTGAATTTGTAAACCCGGAAAAATTAGGAGTAGTAAACTGACCAAAAAACTCGCTGAAAGATGAAGCTGTTGGCAGTGTTACCAAGTGCGCCTGTGAGATAGCCAGAGATGAACCGGCGGACTTGAATATTTCGTTTATAATAATGCCAACTACAACAACAACCAGGGCACCGGGGATAGCTTTAATTTTCTTTAAAAAAGCAATTTTATTAAATGCAATCAGGATGCCTATTGATACTACTGTAATAATGATTGCTCCAAGATGAGCATAATTAATTGAGTTGATTATTTCTGTAAAAAATCCTGTTTCGGACCCTTTTTCCAGTGCAAACCAATCGCCCTCATGCGCTTTATCGTAACCAATAGCATGTGGCAATTCCTTTTTTATAATGATGATGCCTATAGCCACCAGCATTCCTTCAATAACACAGGTGGGGAAATAGGTGGAAATAGTGCCAGCTTTTGCAAAACCCAGGGTCAATTGAATTGCTCCGGCAATAATTACAGCCACTAAAAAAGTTTCATAACCTAAATCTGTAACAGCCACCAGGATGATAGCAATTAATCCGGCTGCCGGCCCCGACACGCTTACATTTGATCCGCTTAAATAACCGACAACTATACCAGCGATTACGCCGCAAATAATACCGGCAAAAGGCGGTGCGCCACTGGCAACGGCAATGCCCAAACAGAGCGGCAAAGCCACCAAAAACACCACCATGCCCGAAAGCAAATCGGACTTTAAATACTTTGTAGTTAGTTTCATCTTTTCAATTCTTTATGTTCTTAAAATAGATTTTCGGTGCTGGAAGCAGTTTTTATTTAATTGCTAAAAAGCCGTTGTCCCAGTTGCTACCGGAACAACGGCTGTAATCACGTTCTGTATTAAACAGAGGCTAACTGTCTTTCTTCCTTTTTCTTTTTAGTAATGTTTTTAAAGAAATCAACCTGGCCGTTATCAATATTATATACCCCGCCTACAATACCTATCTCGCCGTTTTCAAACATCTCTTTTACAATCTCGCTTCCGTGCAGGATTTCTTCCAGGCTGTTTTCCACATTGGCGTAGGCTACTTTATCATGAAACATATAATTATCATTATCACTCAGCATAGCCTTGTTAATAGAGGGTTGTATACGCTTCAGCAAGCCTGTGATATGTCCATCTTCCACACCTTGCTTTGCACTTTTTATAGCGCCGCATTCTGTGTGGCCTAATACCATCAGTACTTTAGATCCAATGTATTTTACTGCGTATTCAATACTGGCCAGTATATCAGTGTTTACTATGTTGCCTGCCACACGTATACTGAATAGGTCGCCCAAACCCTGGTCAAAAACCAGTTCGGCGGAGGCCCGGGAATCCATGCAGCTTAATATTACAGCAAAAGGATATTGCCCGTCCCGTGTTTGGTTGATTAGTTCTAAATGGTCGTGATCTCTTTTAAGATTATTGATAAACCTTTCGTTTCCTTCTACCAGCAGTTCGTAGCCCTGGTATGGCGTAAGGTTTTGTAAGAATTCTTTTGAATGCTTTCTCATTGTAATAAATGATTTAGAGTTGCTGCCATTGTAATGACAACATCAGGTGTAATAAATTGAGGGGGTTAGTATAGCAATGCAAGCATTAAAAAGACTTATGAAAAGCCTTTATATAGGAGATAAAATCAAGCTGCATTGGGGGGCGGTACCTGTACTTCGCCGTGGAAAGCAATGTAAGTGTCTGCATTCTCGCATTTATCATACTGCGAGGAAATAGAAGAAGAGTATTCTTCCGGATGATGATGCTGATGTAAGTATTCTTCGGAAAGTGAACTGCTGCCTGAAGCTTTTTCTTCGGTAGAATTGCCAAAAGGGTTAGGCGATTCTTCTTCGTTGCAGTTAGGAGGAGCTTTAGTATGTGATACCTTTTCTAGTTTAGCCTGCTCCTGTTGGCTGGCATATACAAAAGGGGTGCTTACTGTCAGCCATAGCAGCGCCAGTATCATAAACATGGCAGAGGCCAGTTGAAGTATGCTGTATGTTTTTTTAACACTTTTCATGAAAGTGCTGCAACTTACTGCATTACAATTTTTAAACCAAACCATTTAAGGAAACACAGCAAAATATTATGCTTCCTTCCTGCACAGGTTCGTTGGTTACTGCTTAACAACAAGCTGGTTTGGTTATTCATTAAGAAATCATTAAATAATTGAGAGGAGTAAAAAGCTTTCAACATATTACCTTCAAACTGAAAAAATGAGAGCTGTTAAGCAGTAAAACAGGATAGCAGGAAATTTGATTGTTTTATTAAAATTGTGCAACTATGTATTCATACGAAAGACTTTTGCAGGAGAATAAAATTTGGGCCGCCGAAAAAGTTGCAGCGAACCCAGAATACTTTCAACATCTGGCGCACTTACAATCGCCTGAGTTTTTATGGATTGGATGTAGCGACAGTAGGGTACCTGCCAACGAAATCACCGGCACACAGCCGGGAGAAATTTTCGTACATCGCAACGTTGCCAACCTGGTTATTAATACAGATGTAAACCTGCTTGCCGTATTGGATTATGCCGTTACGCATTTAAAAGTAAAACATGTAATTGTATGCGGCCATTACGGATGCGGGGGGATAAAAGCCGCAGATACAAAAACCGATTACAGGCCTGTATTAAATATGTGGCTTCGGAACATTAAAGATGTTATCCGCCACCACCGCGAAGAACTCGATGCCATCACCGACGAAGAAGGCCGCACTGATCGTTTAGTAGAATTGAACGTGCAGGAGCAGGTATATAACCTGGCCAAAACAACCATTATTCAGCGTTGCTGGAAACAGGAACAGCGGCCTGATTTACACGGTTGGGTGTATGGGTTAAAAGATGGTATAATTAAGCCGGTGTTCGAAATGAAAGCTGGTACTCAAATTGACGATCTATATGAATATGACAACCTGTAAATAATAAACTGCGCTGATAAGCTTCGCGTTGGTATTTTAGAGATTCAATTCCAACTGATGCGAATTTTTTATTTCATTTTCTCACTGCTTGCTTTCGCTTCCTGCAGCAACAATCCATCTACTCCAAAAGAGTTGGTAACAGGTACAGATACAACCTGGCAACTCGGGCCATTTATAAAAGCCGATGCTGCTAACCCTATCCTCCTTCCCGATTCATCGCAAACTTTTTTTTGTCCTATACGCAAGCAAATAACCAGGTGGGAGGAAAAAGATGTATTTAACCCGGCCTCTGTTATACGGAATGATACGGTATTTCTTTTGTACCGTGCACAGGATGGAATTGGCAAACCCGATGGCACCTCACGCATTGGCCTGGCATATAGTATAGATGGAATTCATTTTACAAAACATTCTACCCCTGTTTTATATCCCGATAAAGATGCCTACCAAAAATGGGAATGGGAAGGCGGCTGCGAAGACCCAAGAATTGTTGAAGATGCGGCTGGTAACTACTACATGACCTATACTTCCTATGATGGAACCGTTGCCCGGTTGATGGTAGCCACTTCAAAAGACTTATACCATTGGACCAAATATGGCGCGGCCTTTACTAAAGCATTCAATGGTAAGTACGCTAACTTCTGGAGCAAGTCGGGTTCTATTGTTTCTACATATATAAACGGAAAAATTGTCGCCACCAAAATCAACGGCAAGTATTGGATGTATTGGGGCGATCAGAATATTTGGGCCGCTACATCAGATGATTTAATTAACTGGGAGCCGGTTATTGACAGCACTGTAAAAGGGGATGAAATGTTGGCCAGGGGTATTGCAGCAAAAGCCCCTGAACTCAAAGTTGTTTTTGGGCCACGCAGGAAAAAGTTTGATAGTGATTTAGTAGAACCCGGTCCACCGGCCATGCTTACTGATAAAGGAATTTTATTGTTTTACAATAGCCGCAACATTCCATCAATCGGTGATACAACTTTAGCTGAAGGAACGTACTGTCCTGCACAAATTTTATTAGATAAAGCCGATCCATCTAAGGTGCTACATCGTTCCGAAAATTATTTTATGAAGCCAGACAAGGCCTATGAAATTACAGGGCAGGTTGGTCGTGTATGTTTTATAGAAGGCCTGGCACAATATAAAAGCAAGTGGTATTTATATTATGGTACCGCCGATTCAAAAATTGCAGTAGCGGTTAAAGAGTAGAAGCCAAATCACAAATTCCAAAAAACAAAAGACAAAAGTGAAAACGACCTATATACAAATTGCGTTTAGCCTTTTTGTGATTTGGAAATCGTGATTTGCTATCTGACATTACTATTTGACATTTATTTTTTGATATTTGATATTTAATCTTCAGTATGGCATCACCTAAAGGAATCTGGAAAGTAATCGCCGCCTCATCGGCAGGTACATTAATTGAGTGGTATGATTTCTATATTTTCGGCTCCTTATCTACCATTATCGCAGCCAAGTTCTTTCCAAGCGAAAACCCAACCGCCGCTTTACTATCAACATTAGCCACCTTTGCGGCAGGCTTTATCGTGCGGCCTTTTGGTGCTCTGGTATTTGGCCGCTTAGGCGATTTGATCGGAAGGAAATCAACCTTTCTTTTAACGCTGGTGCTGATGGGGTTTTCTACTTTTTTAATAGGTTGTATACCATCTTATGAAACCATTGGTGCATGGGCCCCCATCCTTGTTTTGCTGCTTCGTTTATTGCAAGGGCTTGCGTTAGGCGGAGAATATGGCGGCGCTGCAACATATGTAGCTGAACATGCTCCGGCTAACCGTCGTGGCTTTTATACAAGCTGGATACAAACCACCGCTACTCTGGGTTTGTTTCTTTCGCTGGGAGTTATTTTATCAATACGCAGGCTTGTTGGCGTAGATGAATTCACCAATGGTAACGGCTGGCGGTATCCTTTTTTAGCTTCTATTTTATTGGTGATCGTTTCCATCTTCATCCGGCTGCGCATGAACGAATCGCCGCTGTTCGCTAAATTAAAAAGCGAAGGGAAAACCGCTAAGAATCCATTGAAAGAAAGCTTCGGCAATAAGGCCAATTTTAAAATGGTGTTGCTTGCTTTGTTTGGCGCTACTATGGGGCAGGGCGTTATTTGGTACACAGGGCAATTTTATGCACAGGCTTTTATTCTTACCAAATGCAATGTTGAATACGAGCAGGCGAATACCATCATCTTAATATCACTTGTTTTTGCTACGCCTTTTTTTGTTTTATTTGGATGGCTTAGTGACAGAATTGGAAGAAAAAATATTATGATGACGGGAATGCTTTTGGGAGTGCTGTTATATCGCCCAATATTTCAGGAGCTTTACCAAACTGCCGATGCATCGCACAAAAACATTGCCTCCACTTCCTCTTCCACAAGTGTCAATGATGATAAGAAGCAAACAACTATTGCAGTTTATAAAACCTTTGATGATAGCAGCCGTTTAAAAACAACAGTTGTACAATCGGCCTCTGGCTCCATAACAAAAGACGAAGTAACATTGAATGAAAGTGGTAAATGGAAAATGATTGCACTGGTTGCTGTGATGGTATTATTTGTTACGATGGTTTATGGCCCGATAGCTGCATTCCTGGTAGAGCTTTTTCCTACCAAAATCCGCTACACTTCCATGTCGTTGCCTTACCATATTGGCAATGGCGTATTTGGGGGGTTAGTACCTTTTATAGCAACATTGATCACTACCATTAAAGGCACTGATTATTTGTCAGGACTATGGTACCCTATTGGTATTGCAGCATTAAGCTTTATCATTGGTTGCCTGTACTTGTCTAATAAATCAGCTAAAGAAGTAACCAATTAAATTAGTTGTATGAATCAACTCAAAAAATATTTAGGACTTATTTGGATGCTACTTGGGCCCGTTGCCATTGCTATTTTAGTTTGGGGCGCCGCTACTAACATAGATGTTGCCGGTAAAAGCGATATTAATAAGCCGCTGCCCTGGATCATCATTATTGCCATCTTTACGCCAATTGCTATTGGGCTTACTATTTTTGGATGGTATGCGTGGAAAGAAGAGTATAAGCGATATGCGGATGAGTAAATATGCGGATATGCGAATCGGGTAGTCTTTTCATCTGCACATCTTCCCATTCGCATATTACCTTTGGCTCATGTCAATCATAGTTTCGAATCTTACAAAAATCTACGGGGAACAACGTGCTGTTGACAATATTTCTTTCACGGTTAATAAAGGTGAAATCGTAGGCTTTCTTGGCCCGAATGGAGCTGGTAAAAGTACCACCATGAAAATGATCACCGGTTACCTGTCACCCGATAGTGGCAATGTTTCAGTAAGTGGCATTGATGTAACCCAACAACCCCTGGAAGCCAAAAAGAAGGTAGGTTACCTGCCCGAGTCCAATGCGCTTTACTACGATATGTATGTGAAAGAGTATTTGGATTTTATAGCGGATGTACATAAAATAAACAATAAGCAATCAGCAATTAACAAGGTAATTGAGCAGGTAGGTTTGACAAAAGAAAAAGCAAAAAAAGTAGGACAGCTATCAAAAGGTTATAAACAGCGTGTAGGACTTGCGGCTGCACTATTGCACAACCCCGAAGTACTAATTTTAGATGAACCTACAAGCGGTCTGGACCCAAATCAAATCATCGAAATAAGAAATGTTATTAAAGAGCAGGGTAGGGACAAGCTGGTGCTTTTTTCATCACATATTTTACAGGAAGTGGAAGCTATCTGCGACAGGGTTATCATCATCAATAAAGGGAAACTGGTGGCAGATGATAAGTTAAGCACTCTTCAAAAAGCTTCATCAACAAATATTGTACGGGTAGGTTTTAAAGAGGCACTGGAGCAGGAATGGCTCAACCGTTTACATGAGGTAAAATCGATAGATAAAGTGGACACACACAACTGGACGATCCAAACAGAAGATGCGGAAACAGTTCGAAAACAGTTACTGCAATTAGCTGTAGAACATAACCTGAATATTGTTTCGCTTCAAAGTGAGAGTAAGAGTTTAGAGGAAGTCTTCAGGAGCTTAACCTCTGCCAATAACTGATTTTATTTTTTAGCCGTATTTTTAAAAAAAATATTAATCTATGCCTGTTATAGGTAAATCCAGAATAATTGAAGCCATCCAGCATACAGAAGATGAACGGATACTCTTTGCCATTAACCGCTTATTACAAATAGAGCAAGATGAAATACCGGGATGGCATAAAGAAGTTTTGGATGAACGTCTGAAAAGCATTGAAGAAGGTACTGCCGTTTTTCATAACTGGAATGCCATAAAAGACTCACTGTTCAAAAGATGAGCCTAACCTTGGTTATAGATGATCGGGCAGCAACCGAAATAGCTGAAGCATACGATTGGTATCTTAGAAAATCCGACCAGGCCGCAGTCAACTTTAAAAATGAAGTCACGGAAGCTTTTGATTTGCTTGAACAAGATATAATTGTGCATGTAGAGACGTTTCGTAAGCTAAGACGCTGCCCGCTCAAAATTTCCCCCTACTACATTTATCAAAGAAAAGAGAACGAAAAAATTATTCAGGTTGTCGCTTTTCTCCATAATAAAAGAGCAAACGACTTTATCGAATGAAGACTTTAATCATAATTATAAAACCATAAGCCAAATGAGTTACATAGCCGAGATTTTTGCTAGACAGATTTTAGACAGTCGTGGTAACCCCACAGTAGAAGTAGATGTAATAACCGATGATGGCGCTATGGGCCGTGCCGCCGTGCCAAGTGGCGCCAGCACAGGAGTACATGAAGCCGTTGAACTGCGTGATGACGATAAAAAAGTGTATGTAGGTAAAGGGGTTTTAAAAGCCGTTGCCAATGTGAACGATACGATCGCACCTGAATTAATAGGCTACGATGTTGCCGATCAAACCGGTATCGATCAATTAATGATTCAGTTAGATGGTACGGAAAATAAAAGTAAGTTAGGCGCCAACGCCATGCTGGCAGTAAGTATGGCCATTGCTAAAGCTGCGGCTGAGGAAGCGGCTCTTCCACTATTCAGATACATAGGTGGTACCAATGCCAAGACCTTGCCCGTACCTATGATGAACATCTTAAACGGCGGCTCTCACGCTGATAATAAAATAGACTTCCAGGAATTTATGGTAATGCCGGTAGGCGCTTCATCCTTTAGCGAAGGATTGCGCTGGGGGGTTGAAATTTTTCATGCACTAAAAACCGTATTAAAGAAAAAAGGCTACAGCACCAACGTAGGTGACGAAGGTGGCTTCGCACCCAACATTGGTTCTAACGAAGAAGCCATTGATACGGTGATGGAAGCCATTAACGCATCGGGTTATAAAGCTGGTTCGCAAATATTTATTGCTATGGACCCGGCTGTTAGCGAAATGTACGACGGTAAAACAAAAGAATATCATTTTCATAAATCAGATGGGAAGAGATTATCCTCAGAAAAAATGGTGGACTTCTGGGCAAGCTGGATAGCGCAATATCCTATTGTTTCTTTGGAAGATGGAATGGCCGAAGATGATTGGGACGGATGGAAATTGTTGACCGAAACAGTTGGGAATAAAGTGCAGTTGGTAGGTGATGATTTGTTTGTTACCAATGTTAATCGCCTTAAGCAAGGTATTGACAGAAGCATTGCCAATGGCTTGTTGGTAAAAGTAAACCAGATAGGAACTATCACTGAAACTATTGATGCCGTATCCATGGCGCAACATGCGGGTTACAATACTATCATGAGCCATCGCAGCGGTGAAACAGAAGACACGACTATTGCTGACTTAGCTGTGGCCTTGAACTGTGGACAAATTAAAACCGGTTCTGCAAGCCGTACTGATAGAATAGCGAAGTACAATCAATTGATACGGATAGAGGAATTACTGGGAGCATCGGCGTATTATCCGGGGAGCAAACTTAAGTTTGGAAAGTGAAAACAGGAAGCCATCTTAACAGGTGGCTTTTTATTTCTTTTCTTTATTTTAATATATGCAGATCAACATTTCAAAACTTAGGGGACAATTTATTTACCTGGAATTATTGCAACCTGAAGATGTTCCGCAGTTAAAAACCCTCGCCTTCGATGCCCGCCTTTGGGAGTACACAAAAACATTATTGATAAATGAAACGTTCGATGCACAATTTGACAAGTATATAGCCACGGCATTTGACCCGCGAAATACCGGTATGCAAATAAGCTTTGTCATGCGTGATGCTGTTACAAATAACCTCATAGGCATGACCCGTTACTATAAAATTGAGCCTTCGCAAAAGCGGTTATCCGTCGGCTATACCTGGTACACGCCTGCCTACTGGGGTAAAGTGCATAACAAAGAATGTAAATTGCTGTTGCTGCAATATGCTTTTGATGAACTCCATTTTCAGCGGGTGGAGTTTGAAGTGGAGCATCAGAATATCCGGTCGCAAAAAGCAGTGGAAAAAATTGGTGGTGTAAGAGAAGCGGTGCTTCGCAAGCATGGTTTACATGCCGATGGAACCATTCGGGATACCGTGGTTTTTAGTGTTATTGATGATGAATGGCCAGCAACAAAGTCACGGCTTCAGGAAATGATAGAACAGCAAAAAAATTTACCTACAGAATAAAAGGTTTTTATCTTCGTTACTATCATCTGTCAACTATTCGTTATCTAACTCATGAAGTTTATACGTCACATTCCGCCTTTCATCTATAATAAATATTTCCTTGCGTCCTCATTATTTATTGTGTGGATGTTATTTTTCGACCGCAATGATTTTTTCACGCAACTCGAGCGAAAAGCTGACTTAGAACAAATTGAAGAAAGTAAAGATTACTTCTCCCATAAGATCGCCGAAGGCAAAAAATTTTCGCTCGACATGCGTTCCAATGCAGAAGCCGTTGAAAAATTCGTTCGGGAAAAATACCTGATGAAACGGGATAATGAAGACCTGTTTTTAATTCAAAAGCCCGAAAAGGAATAAATTCAAAGGCCACACAATAAGGCGTAGGTGACGGCGTTTATTACTCCATACAAGCCAAACGGCGCTTTTTTATAAACAACTTATCTGGACTTATGCCAAATTTTACTCCCGAAGATCTGCTTCTGTATTTATACAAAGAAACTTCTACTGAACAACTGACTGAAATGGAAGAAGAGCTGAAAAATAACTGGCCGCTGCGTGAAAAGCTGGCCGTGATGAAAACAGCGATGGAACGTTTAAACAATATTACTGTTGCACCCCGTACCGAAGTTGTTCTTAACGTTTTGCGCTATGCTAACCGTTCCAAAGTGACTACCTCTTAATCTTTGCTGCTGCGTCTCCTGATTCTTAATCTGTTCTCTCTTTATCTTAGCGGCCATGACCCGCAATCAAAGATTTGAGGCCTGCATTTCCTATTTTCAAAAAGCGTTACCCGAGGCGGAAACCGAACTTACATTCGGCAGTACTTACGAACTTTTGGTCGCTGTAATTTTATCGGCCCAATGCACTGACAAGCGGGTGAATATGACCACGCCGGCACTGTTTCAAAAATACCCCGACATGCCATTTTTAGCCGGGGCTGATTATGATGATTTGTTCGCCCTGATTAAAAGCATCTCTTTCCCCGGCAATAAAAGCCGCCATTTAATTGGAATGGCTAAAATGGTAATGGAAAAGTTTGGCGGTCAAATACCTATGACTGTTGAAGAGTTAATGCAACTGCCGGGTGTAGGCAGGAAAACAGCCAATGTAATTACCTCTGTAGTTGACAAGCAACCCAATATGGCGGTTGATACGCATGTGTTCAGGGTTTCGGCCCGCATAGGGTTAACCGTTGGTGCTAAAAACCCTTTGCAAACCGAATTGCAATTGATTAAATACATCCCCCAAGAACTTATTTATATTTTTCATCACTGGCTTATTTTGCATGGACGTTATATCTGCGTAGCCAGAAATCCGAAATGCGGAGAGTGTGGTTTACGGCCTGTGTGTAAGTATTACCTCAACACAATTTTAAAATCTAAAATGCCCTTATAAGTTTCTTGTTTTGCTCAATGTTTTCTACTTTGGCCCGTTATTGCAATACGCTACTATTTTTGGCGTAGAGGTTGTTCATTACTAATTTAATTGAATCAAATACATGACATCCGTCTCATCAACTTATGCAGGCTTTAACAGCATTCTTTCCTTGCAGCCATTAATTGTGGTTTTAAAACGCATGATGGCTGAAGAAAAACCCGGAGCAAAAAAATTATATCAGCATATTTTAAAGGAAATTGAAGCTGTACCGGAGCTTTTACAATCGGTGCAGGATACAGCCTTACTGCAACAGCATGGGGAATTAGTTGAGGCATTACTGGCTTGTATCTTTCCTCCTTCCACTTCGTCCAACCAGGGCTTGTATGCTATCACCTATCCGTTCAGTTCCGAAACAATTTATGCATCACCGGGCTTTAAGAAAATATTTTTGAAAGATGGCCCCAACATAAATGTACCTGACCGCAGAACGACGGAAGATATTAGCGAGGCCAGCTTATCATTAGCTTATAATGTTATTTTAAAAAAATTATACGGTTTACAAGTGCCTGTTACTGCAACGTCTGTACATCCTTTTACTGAAGAAGAAAGCAGCCTGACAAAGTACTACGAGTTAAAATTGAATGCTGAATTTGTAGATGTAAAAAGTATTGGTGATACATATTCTTTGCCTGTCGGTTTCTCGCCTCAGCACAACCTGGAAATAGAAGAATTAAAAGCGCTTTTCCCCCTTGAACATTTTCAGTTTACGGGCCTTGTTGTAATTGATGTGACCGATGTAACCCGTGAACAGATAACGGTTGAAATTAAAAATGCGCTGCTGAATATTAATGCCTTTTCCGAGGCTGAGGTTTACGATGAACTACAACAGCATGTGCAAAGTTTAATTGGGTTAAAAGGCGTAACAATTGGCATTACCCCATTTTTTAAAAAGAATAATTACTACCTCTATACCGAAACGCACTATCGCAACAGCCTTCTTTTTAAAAATAGCGATGTCAGCGCTCACAAAGATGAGATCAGCAATTTATGCCAGCGGGTCTTCAGGAATACTATGCACCCCGTGCTTTATAACACCACTGAAAACAGCGATGGTCAATTGGCTGAGTTACTGAACTATTACAAAGAAACAGGCGCTAAAAGCTTGCTACTTTGTCCGCTCAATTTCGATGACGGGCACCTTTTGGGCTTGCTTGAAATTATGAGTGAAGAAGAAAATAAATTTCAATACACACATCTTTCTCATATTAAACCCGCTATTGAATTATTCAGGCTGGCCCTTGAAAAAACAAGTGAGAGTTTAGAGGCACAGATTGATAAAACCATTAAAGAACATTTTACAGCCATACAACCTGCTGTGGAATGGAAGTTTACGGAAGCGGCTTTTCATTACCTGCAGCACAGGCAATCGTCGGATACGGTAAAGATGCCGCAAATTGCTTTTGAAGAAGTATATCCTTTGTATGGATCCATTGATGTTCGCAATTCATCAGTGGAAAGAAGTAATTCCATTCAGCTTGATTTACTGGAGCAGTTAACGTTAGCCAACGATGTATTAAACAAGGCTAATAAAATTATTGATTTTCCACTGTTGAAAGAAACGCAGTACCGCATAGAAAAATATACCGCTTCCGCTTCCGATACGCTTCTGTCGGACGATGAAATGCAGATCTATGATTTTTTACAGGTTCATCTGGAATCTATATTTCAAAACCTCCTTCATTTACGGCCGGAACTCAAAAAAATCATAGGTGCCTATTTCGCTGCTATCGACCCGCAGCGAAACGTAGTTTATCATCACCGTAAAGAATATGAAGACAGCATTACCCGCATTAATGATGTATTGGACCGTTTTACCGATGTAGAGCAAAAAGCGGTGCAGGATGTATATCCGCATTATTTTGAACGCTATATAACCGATGGAGTAGAATTTAATATTTACATAGGCCAATCGTTATGTCCGCATAAGCCGTTTAATGAAATGTATGTGCGCAATTTAAAATTGTGGCAGCTTACCTTTTTAGCGAAGGCGGCCAGGCTTACGGCTTCGCTTGAAAAACGCTTGCCGCTGTACTTACAAACCACGCAACTGATACTGGCGCATGCTATTCCGCTCTCTATTTCCTTTCGTAGAAAAGAACGCAAGTTTGATGTTGACGGCGCTTACAATATCCGCTACGAGATCATTAAAAAACGTATTGACAAAGTGCATCTTCGCGACTCGGATGAGCGCTTAACCCAACCTGGTAAGATCGCCATTGTTTACTCGCAGCACAAAGAGCAAAGCGAGTATTTAGAATACATTGAGTTTTTACAGGGCGAAGGTTTATTGGGCGAAAACGTAGAGCATCTTGACCTGGAGGATACGCAAGGTATCAGTGGGCTAAGAGCCATCAGGGTAGATGTGAATTATACTGCTGAATCTACTATAACAGCGAAAGAAGCTGTTACAAGAGTTGGCAAAGATGGCTTGATAAGGAAGTGATATGCAGATGTGTGATCCAAAAGAATTTTTGAAAGCCACTTTTTTAGTGGCTTTTTTTATGGAAAGAACCTGATGCCGTGTCATAAAGCAAACCCTTTGCATGAATTATTTTATTCTGCTGTTGCCGCTGTTTTATTGTTGTAATACAAAATCAGACGCCGGCTATTCTAATTCTGAAGAATCCATACAACTGCAATCGCATCTTTCAAAAACTACAATAACCGATACAACAAGCTGGGCCTATTTTTTACAGCATTTGCCCGAAAGAGAAGGGACGATATTGGATTATAAAGGCGATAAAATAAGCAACCAGGAAAAACATTTTTCTATTATAAATTATGATGTCGGTAACCGTGATCTGCAGCAATGCGCCGATGCATTAATGCGATTAAGAGCTGAATATCTTTTTGCCCGCAAACGCTTTGATGAAATAGGCTTTCATTTTGTAAGCGGTCAATACTATCGTTTTACAGATTACTGCAAAGGGCTGAAACCTGTTGCCAATGGAAATGCTGTCCGCTTTATTACCGGTGTTGCCAGCGAAAGAACACATCAGAATTTACGGCGCTATTTAAATCTTGTTTATATGTATGCAAGCACTATTTCTCTGGCCAAAGAATTAAAGCCCACCGAAACTTTTCAAATCGGAACTGTTGTTATCTATCCCGGTAGTCCGGGGCACTGCTTTATTATTGTTGATGAAGCGAAGGCGGACAATGGAGAAAAACTATTTAAGCTGGTAGAAGGCTATACACCTGCACAATCAATTTACGTGTTACGCAATGACATTGAACCATCATTAGGCTATTGGCATAAACTAAAAAAAGGTACGATAGAAACAGCCAGTTATGTGTTTCAATCGTACCAGTTAAAAGCATTTGAGTAATGGCCTGCAAGGGATCAATCTAAAGATTGGATAAATCAGTTACTCTCTTTATTTCACCTTTAGCCTTATCTCCTTTGAAACGTATAAGTGACATTGAAATTATTACCCTCTAAATACACCGGGTCTGTACCACGGATTGTATAATCATCAAACTGTGATACAGACAAGTTCAGTTCATCACCGGGCAAGGAAATGTTGAGTGTTCGGTTATTGTTGGTAAACCGCCAGCTTATATTTTGCCAGGATGCATTACAACCCTGGCGAATTTGTCCGCCGCCATTTGCATTAAATACGACCACAATATCCTGCTGGCAATAAGAGTACGTTCCATAGATATTTGTTTCGGTGCGGCCATCACCATTAAAGTCATAAGACCTGTCGGAACTTATACCGGTGATAGCCCATGTGCCCTCAAGGTTTTGCTGGTTAGAAATAATGTCGTTGCTGTTTTTTTGGCAACTGCTGAAAACGATCATGATAGCCGGAAGAGCAAAAGCCCAGGAGTAAAATTGTTTGCGCATACGTTTGCTTTTAAGAGGTAAGAAATTTTATTACTTCATTAGAAGCTGATTTTACGCCAGTAGTTTAAAAGTAAAATGCAAAACAGGCATTTTAGTATTTGGTTATGTTATAGAAATAAAAAAAAGGGTATTGTACCCTCCTTATATCTATCCCTCTTATTATAACGATCTTACTTTAAAGTTTTCCATTCTGTGTAAACGTCAGACAGTAGCTGTGTAAAAACTGTCTTTAGTTTGAGTTTTGCGTCTTGGTTATTTACGTATTGTTACCGGGGTTCCAATAGGCAGGTAGCTATACAGATCTTCAACATCAGCCCTTTTTAGTGAGATACAACCGTTAGTCCAGTTGGTAAAGCGGTCTATTACAATATCTTCCCCAGGCCAGGTGCCATGAATACCAATACCACCACCTGGTTTAGCCCAGCCGGGCACTTCGCCGCGGCGCTTACGGGCAGCAAATTTTTCCAGGCTTTCTTTGGTAGGATAATCAATACCCATATAGCGATCCCATTTTTGATGTACATTCTTTTGAACGATCTTAAACGCTCCTTCCGGTGTGTTGCGGTCGCCTTCCATTTTTTTATCATCTAAAGAAGGATTGCCAAATACCACCGGGTAGGTAGCAAACCAGCCTTGCGCATCGTACACACTTAGTTCATACTTTCTTTTATCTATAAGAATGTACATGGGCGCCTGAGGCTTGGACGAAAATCGTTTTTTTGCGCTTGTGGTATTAAAGGAAGAGAATGTGGTGGTGATAGCCTTTTTATCAGTTGCATCGTTTTTCAACATCATGCCACCGGCAGCAAAGAGGCAGGTTGTTAAGAGGAGGGTGGTTTTCATTTTCCTGTAAGTGCTTTATAGGTTATCTGCTTAGAAAACGGAAGGATACCGGATTTATTTTTTGAGTGAATAAATTTTTAACATCACTCTTAAAGCCTTGCGGGCCCTTTGTTTCAGCAGGTGTTAATAACGATACCGATGTACTAAAAACATTGCCACTCTTTTACAAGGTTATCTAATTATCGGCGAAAAGGGAAGTAATCTCGCCGGGAGTTTTTTAAATTGAGTAGATGTGACCAGCATGCATAAGAAGACTACGTAGGGTTTACCCCAAGAGGGAAGTATGGTAGAAGTTTTCCGGGGCATCGAATAAAAGGAATGGTAATGAAACGCCCATTCATCAAACAATAAAAAATCCTGTCCGCATAAACCGGACAGGATTTTTACACTATAAGAGATAGCCCTTAAAAGTTGCTGAAACGGATTCCAATATTGTAAGGAGTTTGATCCAGGCTTTTTTCCCACATGCTTTTCGTTGCCATGGAACCATACAAACGTACCGGCCCCAGGTTTAATTCAGCGATGTACGATAGCTTCCATTTGTCAAGATTGAAGTCATCATGCAGTTTGGTTTTATCGCCATCGTCTTTTATTTTCTGGCGGGCACTGTACAAATAACCAGCACTAATACCTGCACTCAAACCAAAACCGCGTTTACCGCCTGGTGTAAAGTTGAAGTTTAGCATAACAGGAACTGTAACATAATCCGCAGCCAGTTTATTTTTATCCACGTTGGCCAGGGCCGGATCAATGCTTATGGTTGTAGGGTTTTTGCTGAACCGTACCCGCTCATCATCAAAACGGTAATTGTTTAGCTCAACTCCTAAACCATATTTCAGGTTTACTACATGTTTTATCACGTTTAGCTTCTGCATAAAGGCCCAGATGTTGACGTTTACAGATTTACCGGTACGTAGTTTTAGGTTGTCTTTACTGCCAAAGGCTGGTGATACAAATCCGCTTTGTTGCGCAGCGGTATAATTCGTTTTGTCGGTGTAGTTGGCAAAGCCTAAATCCACTATCCACCAGTTGGTGCTTACGTTACCTGATTTATTTCGTCGGCGGTTCGAGAAGGTGATGTTCCTGTTTTTTCCATCTTTCCCATCTTTCTTAATGATGATCATACCACCAATTTTTATGGTATCTACTTTCCCGCTGGTGGTATCATCCTGGGCAATTGAAGTCATAGCGAGGCATACGGCCGAAGCCAGGAGTACAAAAAGTTTCATACAAAAGTTTTAATAGATTATTTAAGTTTTAAAGCTACTGCACCTATCAGCAATTCATTGTCTGCGTTAACAGTGCCAATTCCGGTGTTGCGTTGAATAAAGCGGGAGACTTTTCTAAAAAAGCCTTTGCCCTTTGTTGTCTTTTCTATTTCAAAATCACCATCGGTTACTGCAGGTTCCAGTGGGTCATTCTGTTTGATGTACGAAGTAGTTACAGGAGATGTTACAGAGGTATGTGCAATTGTTTTGTTAATGGCTACATCATTGATATTTGTTTCAGTAAAGCGGTTTACATCAAGCTTGTATATCTCTCTTTTCTGTGGCGCTGCATCGTTATCCTTTTGCAGGGCCACATTGTTAGTTATATCCTTTACCATCTTATCCTTAACCGGGGAACCTTTCAAAATAGGAGCCTCATTCTTTTGTACCTGTGGTGCTTTCACTAAAACAGGTTCTTCTTTTTGCTGAGGAATTAAAATTGTCTTTTGTTCAGGAATGCTATTCTTTTTCATTGGTGGATTTAAAGGCTTGGTAGCTACAGAATGATTATCGACAGGCCGTTTATTGGAATTAATAAAAAAGAAAAATGAGGTGAATAAAAGAATAATAACTGCAACTGCTACCCGCATCCACACAGGGAAATAAATAACTCTTTCAGCATGCCGGTACAGTTCTTTTTTATTTGGATGAGAAATGATTTCGGCTGCATCAACCTTGGTTTGCATCAGCAAAGAGTATTGTGAAGCATAGTCTTTATCAGTGCTGATCTTTTCTTCTACCGAAGCTCTTTGTGTACTGCTTACTTCATCATCTACATACAACAAAAGTTCTTCCTCAAAGGCGTTTAATTTCATAGAAGGCGAAAGCAGATCTTCCCTATTGTAAAATGAAACATCATCTACCGGGAGCTTGGTGCTCATGAACATATCAAGTTCTTCGGCTAAATGCGGATGCAGTAAAACAAAGGCTTCCACCATCTGCCTGCCGCGGGCATCCAGTTCATTATCCATGTACAGGATAAAGTACTCCTCGTAGTTGCTTAAATTAATATCGTTTGGATTAGATGACATTTTCCACTTTTACTAAGTAATCTTTTAGTTGCAAACGGGCTCGGTGTAAGTAAACTTTTACCTGGCTTTCGCTCAGGTTCATAATCTGGCCAATCTCCTCATAACTATAGCCTTCATAATCTTTTAATAAAACAAGCGAACGCTGAGTTTCGCTCAGCCTGCTCAAGGCCCTTTCTAAAATTTGCTTTGTGTTATTTATTTGTCTGTGCTGTATCCTCACATCATCCTTAAATTCTTCTTTTAAATAAACCCTTTTTACCTTTCGCAGGTGGTCAATCATGGAGTTGTATGCCACGGTGAAAAGATAGGATTTGCATTTGCTATTATCCACATCCTCTCTATTGCGCCAGAGCTTTTCAAAAGCTGTTTGCACCACGTCCCGTGCATCTTCCTCGTGACGAAGGTTTTTTACAATAAACCGGTACACGCCATCCGCGTACAGGTTTACACATTCATTGTATTCTTTTTCGGTCATAAAACAGTTGGCAGATAAGCATTGTGCTACCGTAATACGAAGTAAGAGAGGGAAAGTTACAGGAAAAAGAAAAATATTTTCAACGGTAAGAAACGAGGGAAATTATTCCATGAGAGAAGACGTCCCAGATCATTTGGCCATTGTTGGTTAATGGCTTTACCCGGCTGCACTTTTTTACCTCGATGCAAACCGCTTCCGTTTTTTGAAAACTTGCAAACGAAATAGCCGCAATAGCAATAAAAAACAGTGTAAATAGTATAAAAGCTTTGTTGGTGGTAGTAGCCTTTTTCATGGCTTAGGTTTAAACAGTGAGACGAAGGTAATTGCAGTTATGTTACAGCTATTTTAAAATAAGTAAGATTTAATATCTGGATGCTGAAGTTGGCAGTTACCAGTTCGCATTGGCAATAGAGGTGCAACTGGCAACTGCAAATTGCTAACCTGTATTTAGCCGATAACCCTTTATTTTGTACCAAAGCACACTACTATGCAGCTCAGCGGAAAATTATTACAGCTTCTTCCGGTTCAAACCGGGCAAGGAAAAAACGGCACGTGGAAAAAACAGGAAGTTATTTTAGAAACGGAAGGCCAGTACCCAAAAAAAGTGTGCGTTGCTATTTGGGGCGACAAAGCTGATGAGAAAACCTTGCAGGTAGGCAATACTTTAAAAATAGATTTTGATGTGGAAAGCCGTGAGTATAATGGAAGATGGTACACCGATGTAAAGGCCTGGAAAGTAGAGGTTGCTGGTGCTGCCACATTTAGTGAATCGGAACCGTTTCCGCCCGGCGAGATGAATGATAATATGGAAAATGATTTGCCGTTTTAGCAAAACATAGTTTGCAACACCAGCTTGATATCTGAGGCGGTTGCTGCATCAATTACTCCTTGTTTTTTTATCAAGCGCTGTTTATCTACAGATCGTAGCTGGTCAAGAATCACCTGGCCGTTTTGATTTTTAAACAGTGTAAAAACCCTGGATGGATAGTTTTTGGTTTTGTGCGTCAACGGAGCGACAATAATTGTTTGCAGATTTTTATTCATATCATCCGGAGAAACAATAACTCCAGGTCTTGTCTTTTTTATTTCGGCGCCGATTGTAGGATCAAAATTGATTAGGTAAACATCGAATTGTTTCATATTACCATTCTGTTTTATCAAACTCATTTGCCAATCCTTCAAATAAATCGCCTTCAGGTTTTTCACCTGCTTTAATAGCCTTTTTAAATTGGGCATCCCAGGTTTTTAAATCAGTATTCACTTTTGGTCTCGCCTGGGCAATTGTAATTATACCTTCACTGGCTTCAATCATAATATCAGCATCCAAGTTCAGACCTGCGATTTTAATCAAACTATTATTCAAGATCACACCTTTTGAATTTCCAACAGATCTTATGCGTGACGTAAACATGGATTTTGCAGTTGATTTTATGGAATCCTGCTTCCTGTTTTTTGCACTGGTTTTTTTTTGCGTTGACATAGATTAAAGTTATAACAATTGTTATAACAATTAACGGTTTACACCTCCTCCTGGTAATAAATCTTATAAAACTTTCGACCGCTATCATCCACACCTTTTTCAATCAGATCTGTTCGTCCATGAATGTAGATGTGAAAGTTTTTATCCAGCTTTACCACGCTTTTAAAAATGCGGCTTTGCTTTTTTACCGCTTCGCTTGAAATATCAAATTGTGCAGCCAGGTCAAAATTATTGCTCTCGGTATAGCGTCCACCAAAACTCCGGAACGCTTCTATGCGGTCATCATCTTTAAAAACTTCGGTTTGAAATTCATCAATGTCAAAGCTTTCATGGCTTTTAAAATAATCAATTGATTTATGCAGTAACTCAGCCTGTTCACCTTTTTCAATTCCTAAATCACTCTCCAAAGGGCCGGTAATAAATTGCTTTGTTAGTTGAAGTAAATGTTGTGTATTATGAAATTCATTTTTTTGTGGTGTTATATCTAAAAACTTTTCTTTCCAATACTGCGCTTCTTCGCCGCGGTTTTGGTTATCGAAGATCAGTACATCAAAACCTTCATCTGGTTTATTATTGATCACCAGGCAACCCTTGTCCATTTTGCTAATTTCCACACCTTCCCGCAGTTGAAGATCAATTCCTTTATCCCCTTGCTGCGCATCTAAAAACAGTGTCTTATTCTCTGTTTTAAAAATGCCAACTGCTTTGCACATCCTGCTTTCAACAGGTAAGGCATCAAAATAGGCAACATACAACTCGCCACCTTTTATTTTAGGGTGAAGCGATTGATTGTATAAATGTTTGGCAATGGATTGCGATGCTTCTTCAAAAGCATCAGCATTAGTGAATATATCCTTGCAGTAATTATACACCTCATTGTATTGTAACGAAGAAGGATGGCTGAAAGAGTAATACTCATGATTATTTTTAAAGCGGCTAAGAAAACTCTCTCCATAAATCTGCCTGGCATCATCATCTGTTTCCAAAGTGGCTGGTGAAAGAAGCAGCGGGTCAGCATTGTTTTTATTGCCGGTATAATGAATAATAAGTTTTTGCAGCGACGTGTTCTGAAGGTTCATGCTTTTTAAAATGGGTGCAAAGATGAAAGAATTGAGGATATGAATTTGTCAGATTTCACAGGCCTTGTAAATCCGTTTAATCCCTCCAGAATCCGGCAAATCTGCGGTTATCTTTGCCGCCATAATTTATTGCTATGAATGAAAAACTGGTCACTCGCCTTCAGACCGAAATAGAAGAAATAAAATCATCGGGCCTATATAAAAATGAAAGAGTTATTTCTTCACCACAGGGAGCAGAAATTATTGTGAACGGACAAAAGGTTTTAAACTTTTGCGCTAATAATTACCTTGGCCTTTCTTCTCACCCGCAAACAATTGAAGCCGCACATCAATATATAGACAGTCATGGTTTTGGTATGAGCTCGGTACGGTTCATCTGCGGTACGCAGGATATTCATAAAGAGTTAGAACAAAAGCTCGCAGCGTTCTTAGGTACCGAAGACACCATTTTGTATGCGGCTGCTTTTGATGCTAATGGCGGCATATTTGAACCTTTATTTAACGAACAGGATGCCATTATTTCTGATGCGCTAAACCATGCTTCTATTATAGATGGTGTACGTTTATGCAAGGCACAACGCTACCGATACGAGCATAACAATATGGTAGATTTGGAAGCTAAGCTGAAAGAAGCTGCCAGCCTGCGAAGCCGCATTATTGTTACCGATGGCGCCTTTAGCATGGATGGGACCATTGCGCAACTCGATACCATCTGCGACCTTGCCGATAAGTATGATGCCATTGTGATGATAGATGAATGCCATGCTTCTGGCTTTTTGGGTAAAACGGGCAGGGGCACTCATGAATATCGTGGTGTTATGGGACGCATTGATATTATTACCGGAACATTTGGTAAGGCATTAGGTGGTGCCAGTGGCGGATTTACAAGTGGCCGTAAAGAGATAATTGACATCCTTCGTCAGCGCAGCCGGCCTTATTTATTTTCCAATACATTAGCCCCTTCTATCACTGGTGCCTCTATTGCCGTATTAAATTTATTAAGCCAAACAACAGCGCTACGGGATAAGCTGGAAAGGAGCACAAAATACTTCCGCACTAAAATGACAGAGGCCGGTTTCGATATCAAACCCGGTGAACATCCTATCGTTCCAATTATGTTGTATGATTCTGTATTGGCTGCGAAATTTGCCGATGCTTTATTAAAAGAAGGTATTTATGTGATTGGATTTTTTTACCCGGTAGTAGCAAAGGGGCAGGCGCGGATAAGAGTGCAAATCAGTGCAGCCCACGATCAACATCATTTGGATAAAGCTATAGAAGCGTTTACAAAAATTGGAAAGGAGTTAGCCGTCTTGAAATAAAATTTATAATAAAGTAGATTCCCTCTTGCAAAGGGAAAATCTGGTTTCTATATTCGCAGCGGTACAAACAGTACCGCTTTTTTAACCACTTATACATTTCTATCGATCCGTTTCTACTCATTTTTCAGGCTGATTTTTTCATTTTAAACTGAGTACCCATGAGACGGATTGTATTATCGTTAGGCATTATCACCATTCTTATTGTTTCACTTTCTTCCTGCACATCGCAACGCGATTGCTATGGTGTAAAACACACAACATTATCCAACGGCGTTAGAATATAAAAGCCATTTCCATCTTTGTTCAGCAGCATGAAAAGGATTTTCTTCTTCGGCTGTTTTTTTTTGCTTTTCTGCTATGGCATAAACATCTTTCCCAAATTATTTATGCGGATAGGGGCGAAGACAACCGGCCTTATATTTTGAAGCCGATTGAAAGTGCCAAAGGCCATTGGCAGGTAGATGAACGAAACGGAACTATTTTAGATCAATACTTTATTGGCATTTTTTTGCATCAGTGTTTACTGTACGAACAGTTGAATCAACTGCTCAACCAGTCAACTAATCAACTTGCTCCTCCGTTACCTTTGCCGCCAAATTTTACCGTTCATGCGTTTTATTTATTTCATCATAGTCCTGTTCTTTATTTCTGCCTGTTCGCCTAATAACGTAACCATTGACAACTCATTAAAAAAATATTTTGATGAGCAAAAGTCCGACGGGTGCTTTGGCTTATTTAATAACGGAAGCGGCCAGTTCACCATTTATAATTTAGCCCGCTACCGCGACAGTGCTTTTTTGCCCGCATCAACATTTAAGATCATTAATTCTCTCATTGGTTTGCAAACCGGCATTATAACCAATGATAGCATGGTAATAAAATGGGATGGAAAAGTGAGGGATGTTGCCGCATGGAACCAGGACCTTAGTATGTACAGGGCTTTTCGTGTTTCATCGGTTCCATATTACCAGGAAGTAGCCCGGCGAATTGGAAAAGATACAATGCAGCATTGGCTGGACTCGCTGGCTTATGGAACCAAAAAAATTACTACTGCAATTGATACGTTCTGGTTGGACAATAGTTTGAAAATTACACCTGATGAACAACTCGGTGTAGTAAAGCGCTTATACTTTAATCAGCTTCCTTTCTTCAATAACAACCAGTTAATTGTAAAGCAAGCTATGTTGATGGAAGACAAACCCACGCATGCCCTACACTATAAAACAGGTTTGGCCACAAAAGAAGACGGCACTCCAATAACCTGGGTGGTGGGATGGATAGAAGAGAACCGTCACCCCTATTTTTTTGTGCTGAACATGGAGACGAAAGACAAAACAGTAAACTTACAGGAGGCCCGCATGACAGTGCTGAGGAATATTTTAACCCAGTTAAATTTCTTTAAGGGACAGAGGTAAACGGTTTGGAGTTTAGGGTTTTGAGTTTGGGGTTATCGTGATATGCCGCGCTTTAGCTTTAACTCTTAGCTTTTTATGTACCCGGCATTTGGACTACTATTTAGCTTCTGTTGCGTCGCACTCTTCAAGGTTCCTATGGCTATGCAGCAATTTAACCGCAGCGGAAAATATCTCAGCAAAAGCTTCTTGTTCCCACTATTCTCTGCAGTTCAAAAAATCAGTATACTTGCCTCTTAACTTTGATGAAGTAAGGCTTAGCATAATCTTTGCCACCCGTTCAAACAATGAATTTCCAATTTCAATATCCTGAAGCATTTTGGCTTTTACTTTTAGTGCCGCTACTGCTTTTATTATATGGCGCTTACCTGCTCTGGCGAAAGCGTACTACAAAAAAGATTGGAGATGCCCGATTGGTAGCTGCTCTTACAAAAAACCATTCGCCCCTTAAAGCCTCCTTAAAATTTTTCATCTTTCTTTTCGCTTTTGCCCTTGGATGCATTGCACTGGCCAATCCCCGAAAGCCCGATGATGAATCTGCTGAAATAAGGAAAGGAATTGATGTTGTAATTGCATTGGATGTCAGCAACAGTATGATGGCTACTGATGTTTCGCCAAACCGCTTAACAGTAGCTCAAAATTTATTAAGTAATCTGCTGGATAAGATGCCCAATGACAGAATTGGACTTGTAGTATTTGCCGGTAATGCTTACACACAAATGCCGCTAAGCACCGACCATGAGGCGGCTAAATTATTTGTCACTACGGCTTCTCCCGGCACAGTTCCGGAGCAAGGCACTTCAATTGACGATGCCCTGATGCAAAGCGATGCTGCATTTGAAGAAGGAAGTGGCCGGTTTAAAACAATTATCCTTGTAACAGATGGCGAGACGCATGATGAAAATGCGGTGCTAACTGCCCAGCGGCTGTCGAAAAAAGGTGTAATGATAAACACGGTTGGACTGGGTTCCGCTTCCGGTGCTACCATTATTGATACAGCAACAGGCGTTCCCAAAAAAGATGATAATGATGCCGTTGTAATTTCAAAATTAAATGAACCATTATTGCAGCAAATTGCTGAGGCAAGTAACGGCACTTACCTTCATTTGGAAGCGCCGGCGCCTGTTTTAACTGCGTTGCTGGATCAATATAAGAATGTAGCTAAAAAAGCTTTGGCAGATACAAGTGGCCTGAGTTATCAATCGTTTTACTGGTGGCTGTTATTGCCTGTGTTTTTACTGCTGCTTGCAGAACTCTTTTTACCCGATAGAAAAAAAGTTGTCGAATGAAAACTGTATTAATCATACTATTATTTCTTTCCACTGCGGCGCATGCCCAAAACGCCGCTACCTACATTAGCAGGGGCAACGAATATTACCTGCAGTTACAATTTGAATTAGCTGAAAGCCAGTATCGGCTGGCGCTTGACAAGCAGCCAAACAATGCCGAAGCTGGTTATAACCTGGCCAATGCCCTTATGCAACAAAAAAAATATAAGGCGGCTATAGAAATGTATGAGGATGTTACTGGTTCTGATAATTTAAACCTGAGAGCTGCCGCTTTTTACAACGCAGGCGTTAGCTACAGTAAGCAAAAAGATCTGCCAAATAGCATTGAAGCTTATAAGTCTGCCTTGCGCATCAACCCGAATGACAAAGAAGCAAGAGAAAATCTGCAAAAGGCTTTAAGCGAATTAAAGCAACAGCAGCAACAGGAAAATAAGCAAAACAAAGGCGGTGGCGGAATGGATCAAAAACAAGCCGATCAAAAACTAAAAGAGCTTCAGCAAAAAGAAAAAGAACTTCAACAAAAAATGCAACAGGGGCAGGCCAAAGGGCAGGGCGGAGGAAAGGACTGGTAGAACGAATTTGCAAATGTGAAAATTTGCAAATAGGCAAATGCACCTCCCGATGACCTAAAACCTTACACTTATTAGGCTTTACATTTGCCTTCCAAGCCATGAACATGATTTCAGACAATACAGGAAATATCGATTTAAGTCTTCCATTTAGAGAGGTAGGGAAATATACTGCATCACTTACGGAATATAAAAGGTTACCAACAAAAGAAGTAAAAATCGGCAATTTGCTTCTTGGCAATTTTCATCCCATTCGTGTGCAAACAATGACCACTACCGATACAATGAATACCGTTGCCACCGTTGAGCAAACCATCCGTTGTATAGAAGCCGGTGCGGAATTGGTTCGTATTACGGCACCATCAAAAACAGAAGCAGAGAACTTACGCAACATAAAGAATGAATTAAACCGGCGGGGTTATCAAGTACCGTTGATTGCTGATATTCACTTCACCCCAAACGCCGCTGAAATTGCAGCCCGCATTGTAGAAAAAGTAAGAGTGAATCCAGGCAACTATGTTGATAAGAAAAAGTTTGAACTTATTGAATACACCGATGCCGACTATGCCGAAGAAATAGAACGCATTCGTGAACGGTTTACACCATTAGTGAAGATCTGCAGAGAGTATGGAACCGCAATGCGTATTGGTACCAATCATGGTTCCCTAAGCGA
>JAQBNG010000150.1 GCA_028288675.1 Flavisolibacter sp.
AGGACGGCCTACAGAAAATTTACAACTGGAACCGGACATCAAAGTGCCGAACGATTTTAAATCGGTATTGAATGGCCAGGATGCACAGTTGGAAAGAGCAGTGAAGGAAATGTTGGAAGAGATAAAGAAAGTGAAGAAGATTTAAATAAAAGAAGTCCCGGTGAAAGCCGGGGTTTTTTTGTGCGCTGCATTAGTGTGTTGGTTGTCATTCTGAGCTTGCCGAAGAAGGGCGTGTGCCGAGGCGGCACCGGGCTATGCGCTGCAATCTTTTTGTACCGATGCGGATACAAAAAGGATTTCCGCTTCTATCCCTCACGCGGCAGAAATGTCTATAATATTTAAGCCGAATGATATATCTATTCGTGTTCTAATGAGCGAATAGTTCAACCCCATTCGGGGTTGCAGTTTACCTCTTGTTTTCTTTTCCCCCGGTTGCACCGGGGGCTTCATGGTTAAAGCCCTTCAGGCTTTTGCTTTCTGCCTTTATTTTTTCTGATAGATTGAGCCGTAATAAAGGGGTATTCAAGCTAAACCGGTTTGATATAAGTTATAAATGGAACTGCCAGGAAACGAAGTCCAATAAAACAATTGAATACTATTACTGTAAGTGATAGAATATACATTAACGGGCATCTCAAATACATTCACCGGCATCTCAAAACGCAAATCTCATCACCGCCTTCCCAAGCCTGAGAGGCTTGAACCATGAATAGCGCCGGGTAAAACCCGGGGAAGGTGGCCATCAATAAAACGGAACCCCGAAGGGGTTCAACACCAATCACTATCAAAAACCGGAACCTATAAACGCCAACAGGAAAATCATGTTTCACAACAAATATTTTTCATCAAACGCAATCCCGTTCTCCCTCAACAGCCTTTTGTATTCATCATAAAAACTTTCCTTTTTATGATGCTCTTTTTGATTTTTTATGTATTCAATAATGGTGTCTTTTTCTTTTGTGGAATAGGTGAACGCACCATATCCGTCTTGCCAAGCCGTGAACGTTGGGAAATGCCCGTTCTCCTTCATCCATAAACTGCTTGCTACTTTAATGTCTTTTATGTAATCGGCCAACGATAACGAAGGATGCAGGTCCGAAAAAATATGCAGGTGGTCTTCAGTGCCGTTGATGCGGTACAAATGGCAATTCATTTTTTTGATGATACCAAAAATGTAATTGTACAATTCGTGGCAATGGCTTTCGGCGATAGTTGGTTGCCGGTGTTTTGTGCCGAAGATAATGTGATAGAAAATTTGCCGGTGGGTGCTCATGAAGTTTTGGTTTGTGTTGAAGGTAACACAGGTAGGGTGCAGGTTACGTTACGAAATTCAGTTGTTGTTTGGTGGGTAGTGGTAGTTCAACCCTTTCAGGGTTGTGGGAAAAATTTAACCATACTTTCTCCGGGTTGCACCCGGAGCTATTCAAAGTTTAAGCCCTTCAGGCTTAAGGAAAGGCACATTAGTTTTATCTCATAGTTTCTTAATCATCCCAGCCATCCCAGTTCAGAAATTGCTGCATAGAATTACCGAACGTAAAAGTGAGTGACACAACAGAAGCCCAATAGATATTCGTTCGCTGGTTAGCAAAAAGAAAACCCTGCTAAAAAGCAGGGTTTAAACTGTTGGTTATTATTTATTGAGGTGTTACCATGAAGCCTTGGACAAACTCATGGTGACAAAATTGAAAAGCATTACTTATTTCTCAAGCTTCGTCAAAATCTTATCTACTATACCATACTCAATGCTCTTTTCTGCATCCATCCAGTAGTCGCGTTCAAAATCTTTTTTAATGCGCTCAATGGTTTGGCCGGTATTGTCGGCAAGTATCTGTGCGCCCATCAATTTTGTACGCAAAATTTGCTCAGCATGAATTTCCATATCGGCACTTACACCTTGTATATGTCCACCCAACGATGGCTGGTGAATCATCACCTCGCCATGTGGATAAATGAAACGTTTGCCTTTTTCGCCGGCACTTAATAAAATACTTCCCATTGATGCGGCCAATCCCATACAAATGGTGCTGACAGGCGAAGAAATCAGTTTCATGGTATCGTAAATCACCATGCCGCTGGTAACAGAACCACCGGGACTGCTGATGTAAAATTTAATTTCTTTGCCGGGATTATCAGCTTCAAGCAGCAACAACTTTGTTACTACATCTTTTGCCGATTTATCGTCCACAACACCCCATAGATAAATACTGCGTGTGTCGTAAAAAAACTTTTCCATCCGCTTGTACAACATGCGGGTATCGGTCTCTGCACGTTCTTCTTTTTCTTCGTCATCATGCTCCGGTTCGCCGGGAGTTCCTGGTTCGGGACTCATTCTGTAGCGGTTCATCAATATATCCTGAAAGCTCATCTTGTTTATTCTTTAAAGGTTAACTATTTGATTTCTTTTTTTTCTTTGCGGGGATTGGTCACCAACACTTCATCCACAAGTCCATACTCTTTAGCTTCTGAAGCGGTCATCCAATAGTCGCGGTCGAAGTCTGTTTCCACTCTTTCAAAACTTTGTCCTGAATGACTTACTACAATATCATACAACTCACGTTTAAGCTTACGGATCTCTTTCACCGTTACTTCTATATCGGTTGCTTGTCCGCCAATGGCACCGCTTGGCTGGTGCATCATCACACGGGAATGCCTGAGTGCGGCTCGTTTTCCTTTACTGCCGGCTGCCAGTAATACACTTCCCATTGAGGCGGCCATTCCTATGCAAATGGTAGCAATATCCGGGCTTACATACTGCATGGTATCGTACACACCAAGTCCGGCATATACCGAACCACCGGGAGAATTAATGTACATATTAATGTCTCTTGTACGATCAGTAGAATCAAGGAAAAGCAATTGGGCTGTAACAATATTGGCTACCTCGTCATTAATTGGGTAACCAAGAAAGATGATGCGGTCCATCATCAGCCGGCTGTACACGTCCATTACGGCTACATTCATTGGCCGCTCTTCAATAATGTTTGGGGTGAGGGCTGTTACCAAATATTTGTTGTAACTGTCTAAAGTGTTGCTCGAAAGTCCTTTGTGCTTAACGGCATATTTTTCAAATTCTGACTTATAACTCATGTTCGTCTGTATTAGATTTTTGGCAATTTAGTGCAGGAGGTGTTACAAATACCATGCTTGCCGGGAAAATGCGACAATTTGCCAGCGAGGGTTAACTGCAGAGGACGGGAGGTAGAATAAGTTTTCGCCGAGGAATATCTTTTGCATACTAATTTCCCAAAAATGTTCCTACCCATTGGCGATGATAACCACGACAGAACAAGAACACCTTACGTAAATTATCTTTTCATCATCATCAATATTCTTGTCTTCGTATTTCTGCAAGGGGCGAGTGGCGATAGTCCCTTCACTTTTGCATATGCAACAGTACCCGCCGAAATTTTAACCGGGGATGACATTGTTACCAAAGCAAAAGTTTTTAAGGATATGGTAAGCGGCCAACGTTTTACCATGCCGGGGTTGGAGCCAACACCTGTGCCGGTTTACCTGACCCTCATCACCTCTATGTTCATGCACGGCGGCTGGGCGCACCTTGGCGGTAACTTGCTTTTTCTGTGGGTGTTTGGCGATAATATTGAAGACAGTATGGGCCACCGAAACTATTTTTTCTTTTATCTTTTATGCGGTGTGCTGGCAGGCTTGGCGCATGTGTTTACCTCCGCTTACCTGGGACAAAGTGTTTACATTCCATCGCTTGGCGCATCGGGTGCTATTTCAGGTGTACTTGGTGGATATATTTTGTTACACCCACGGCGTACAGTGCGTATGTGGATCTTCTTTTTCATTATTGGGGTACCGGCTTTTATAGCCGTGGGGTTGTGGTTTGTGTTTCAGTTGATTAATGGTGCTGGTATGTTAGGTGGTGAAGAATCGGCAGGCGGTGTTGCCTATGCAGCACATATTGGCGGTTTTATTGCCGGGTTATTTTTAGTGAAAGCCTTTACTAAAAGAAGGAAGCTGGCCTTAATAGAGAAAGAGGAATTTAGCCGGTAAACATTCAATTACAAATTCCGAAGCATCGAAATATTCACCATCCACATGCGCCGGTACTATGCCTGCAGCTTTAATATGAATGCTTCCTGTTTTTAAGTACGTAACCACGGGCAGGTTAATGTGTGTTCCTTTTTCAATAAGCGGTAAATATTTAAAGCGCATCAGCGGCGTAACATGGCCGATGATATAGACATCAAGCCGGGCATCGTTTATCAATCCATCGGGGTTTACATTAAAGCCGCCACCGTAACGGCGGCCATTAGCTACTGAAAGCATCAGGCATTTCTTGCCCCAGTTAAAAGTTTCGGTGCTTACGGTGCAAAGAAATTCTTTGAAGAAGAGGATATTGCGCAGCACAATTTTATAATACGAAAGCCTGGCATTCCATTTCTTTTTACCTAATAGATCCTGCACCACTTTACCATCGAAGCCAATGCCTACGCCGTTTATAAAAAGCTGGTTGTTGCAATAGCCGGCATCTACTTTTTTGAGTGACGCCTGCAATACTTTTTCTACTTGTTCTGCAACGGAGATTTCACCATAAAGCAGCCACTGAAAATCATTACCCGTACCGCCTTTAAAAATGGCCATCGGCAAATACAACTGCGGGTAATGGTTAATGAAATAATTAAGTGTGCCATCGCCGCCTACAATCCAGGCCTCTGTAAAGTCTGTCCATTCTACAGGCCAATTTGTGGAGAAGATGGAGTGTTCAATGTTTTTTTGTTTTAAGATGATGGCAATTTCATCACCAACCGCAAGAGCTTTTTGGTGGAGGGGATTAATGATGAGAGCAATATTTTTTGGGATGGACATAGGAATCAGGACTTCAGTTCGTACTGCGAAACTATATCAATCGGTTTGGCTTTATTAAATATACTTGTGTGTATAAGAGTATTCATTTACGAGGCCGAAGAGTGAGTCCATAGACAAGGTGGCAAAGATAAAAATGGCGAGCACTCAGGCTCGCCATTTAAAGAAATTGTTTTAATTGCTATTGCACTACCCTTACCATCCCTGCTCCATGATACGAATGCATCTCTCCATTATACATCGCATCAGCACTTACGGGGCCTTGCTTAAACCTGCCTAACGAAACTGCCCTCACCGCATAATAATATTTTTGCTTTGCTGCATAGCTATCCACAAAAAAATGAATACGGTCATCGCGTACATCAAGCGCTGTGGGTTCGGCGCCATCCTTTATCCAATCCATTCCAGGTATTTCTTTTGTGCGTGGGTTTTCAATTTCAAAACCTGCGGGCAACAGGTCGGTGATCACGATATTATCAATGGTCTGTTCGTAGGCTCTCTCCAGGGTAATGCCCACAATAATTAATTCGTTTTGTTTGAAGGTTGTGGCGGTTAACAGCTTACCAAAGCGGTCGTAAAACTGGCGCCGCACCTTCAAATAATTATCTTCCTGAACGTATCCACCGTTTACACTGATGCCTTCTGCAATCCAGCTATAGTACAAGCGTCCGCTGCCCTTTGTTGTAATTTCAACAGTGGTTCCTTTTAATGATTCACTGGTGCCTTTCCAGTCTTTATCACTGATGGTGGCAATAACTTTCCCGCCTACTTTCACATCGGCTGTCACGGTACTCCGTGCTGCATTCCGGGCCACTTTACCCAGCGCTAAAAAGGAGAAAGCTCTTTCCTGTGTATTTAAATAACGATCTCCTTTTAACCGTGCAATTACATGCTGTACCATCTGCGGAATTTGCGCATTGCCCGGATCAACATCTACCAATGCATTCAAGGCAATGGCTTCATCCCGTAAGGCGCTATAAAAGCTTCCACCAGTTTGTTGTAACGATTCTTCGCCGCTGAAAGAAGAAGGTAACAATGAATTGAAAGAACGCTTATCACCCGATACAGCATAGGCCGCTGACAATAAATATTTACTATCTAATGCCAGTAACGAACCCGCTGCTTTGTAATAATTCATAGTAGATGCCTGTGGTCGGTTTGCTAACGACAACACATACAAACTGTACGCGACTTCTTTCGGTGCAATTTTTTTCTTTTGGTCGCGGTTGTAATAATATTGAATGGTTTCTTTTGTTTTTAAACGGTTGGCTATATAATTCAACATCGTTTCTATTAAGCTGGGATCATAATCATAACCGGCCTTTCTTGCTTCGAGTAAAAAATGTGCTGCGTAGATGGTCGCCCACCAATCTTCTTTTCCATCACCATCCCAAAGTTTAACGGCGCCATTGTACAACTGCCGCATCTGTATCGAACGAACAGCTTCTGCCACATTATACGCTGCATTCTGTTTGTTATCAGGATTCAACTTTAATGCATCTACAAAATCTCCATAATACAATTGCGGGAAAGCAGATGAAATGGTTTGCTCCGTGCATCCATAAGGATAGGTAACGAGATAGCGAAGTTGATCGGCCACTTGCGCCACCTGTGAACGGCTTATCACCAGGTTGTATTTAAAGCTACCTGCCATGTAATCATTTTGTGGGATGGTGATAGTTTGCGATTGTCCGCCAACAATAGAGCCGCTGCCTGAAAGCTTTTGCAGGGTTGATGGCGGACGAACAGCGATCTCTGTTTCTTCTGTAAACTTTTCACCCAATGAATTTATAGTAACTATGATTTTTGCGACAGCTACTGTTGGATCGGCGACAATTTGAAAGACGGCCCGCCCTTCACTATTTGCATTGATAGCGATGTTTTGAGAAGAGGCACCAACAACCTTCACCGGTCCGGAAAGATTTAATGTGGCATTCCCATTAGCTATTTTATTGGTGGTATTTGATATGGTCACCGGCAACAGCACAGTATCACCCGGTGATATAAATCTTGGTAAAGAAGATGATATTACAATTGGGTCTGCAACGGTTATTGTAGCTTCCGCGTTACCAAATTTTTCATCTTTAAATGCAACGGCCATTAGCCGAACCTCACCACTAAATTGGGGTACATCAAATTCAAATGTAGCATTGCCGCTGCCGTCTGCTTTTTTCAGTCCGCTCCAGTACGACATCATTTTGAAACGCTTTGCCGGAATAGGATTTACCCGTTTTTCTAAACTCAAGTCACCACCTGTGGTACTTAACCGTCCACGCAATTCAGGGAAAAGAAGCGGATACATATCAAAGGCAGTTACACTTAATGCATTCTTTTGATAATAAAAAGCATAGGGATCAGGTGTTTTAAAATCAGAAACCTGCAGCACGCCGTTGTCAACTGCGGCTAAAGAAATATAGCTTCCCGCAACGGCTTTCACGGTTACTTTTTGATGGGTTTTTGAACGGACAGACTTTGCCGCAGTTATCTGTACAGGAATCTTTCTGCCGCTTTCTTCTACCATGATATTTTGAAAGCCATGTGCGACAGTAAGTGGCATATCCGTTACTTCGTGCGGCTTGATCAACGTTGCAGTTACATACACATTTGGTACATGTTCGGTGCCTAACTTTAAATCCATTGATGCTGTTTTCTTTTCTACTTCCAGGTATTGGTGCGATAACACTCCATCTCTTTCCACTGTTACTAACAGGCGTCCGCTAAATGGTGTTTTGAAAAGAATTTTTGCGGTAGAACCCACCAGATATTTTTCTTTATCGAGGGTAATGTCCACATTGCCCTCGTTGTTTACTTCAAACGAAGAAGCTTCGCCACCCCATGTTCCGTAGCTGTAAAAACGTTTGCTTACATAAGCATTCGCACCCGGACGGGAAACTCTTATTTCATAATCGCCAGGTGAACGCGGAATAAAAGAGTAATCGGTTTTATTGCTAATGTTCATTTGCCTTTCCGACAAAATTTTATCTTCCTGCTGCGACTCGTACCGGAAGTAGGAACCGCTCTTTGACAACACGGTTTTGTATTCGTGTTTCAGAATAATTACGCTTGCTGTTGCAGCGGTTGGAAGGCCCTCTTTATTTAAGCTAACCAAGCTAAATTTTACAGTACTGTTAAGCGGGTAGTAATAGGAGCCATCGTCTTTTATTCCGTGGAAAACATCCTGCGTGTAAATGTCTGCGGAGGTTGCACGGCTTACAGGCCGGCCGGTTTCATCAAATACAGTGGTATAAAAAGCCGCTTGCAATAAGCCAACATTGGCATACATGGCCGGTACTTCAAAGGAGATGCTTGCATTACCGCCTGCATCGGTAGTACCCTGTTTTACTTCTTTATCAGTAAAGCCTTGTTGGTTGGCTAAGGTGAAATCATAATCGTTATACTTTTTTGCACTAAATCCTTTTTGCCTTATTTGAATTTCCGTTTCAAATGCCCGGTTAGCAGCAGGCGGTCCAAAGAAATTCATCGCACCAATCTGAAGCGTTGTTGTTTCTGCAGGACGGAGAAACAGCTTATCTAATTTGGTGGTGACTTTAATTCTATCCGGCACAAATTCTTCTATCATAAAATTCTGCGTCGCCAGTAAAACATCAGTGGAACTGTACACTTCCATTGTGTAGCTACCGGTAATTGCCGCTGCAGAAATATCCATGCTTCCTTCTGTTGCACCTTGTTCATTTAAACCTTTACGAAATGTCTTTAACTCTTTGCCATTAGGCAACAGGAACTTTATTTTCACTGGTAGATCCGCGGCAGGCTTCAAGCCTTTTTCACGTACTACCAACGCATAATTCAGCTTTTCGCCCGGCCGATAAATATCCCGTTCAGCATATACAAAAGCATCCAGCCCGGTTGCATTCAGCCGCTTGCCGCCCACATCAAACCTTGACATATTAACACGGGTATTACCAAAGGGGAGATAAGTAAAATCATCAGCAGTTTTTGCAATGATCATAGCCGGCGTGTAACCTGCAAATGATTTTGAGGCCACTGTTATTTCAGCAACACCATCGCCATTGCTTGCACCGGTACCCAATAATTGATTGTTCTTTCCATACACATTAATCGTTACCCCGTTTATTGCAGTTGCTGTTTTTATAGAGTTGGAGAACACAACAATTTTACCCGCCCCTTGCTTTGCGATCAAGCCAATATCGGAGAACGAAATAAAGCGGCTGTCGCGAACCCAATAATCTTTTACCGAACGGATCATCACATGATAAATTCCTTTCGCATCGGGCAAACGGTCTTCGAACTGGGAGAGATTCAGCAACCGTCCGGAACCGCTTTTTGGTAAAGAACGGGTATCAATTTCTTTGGAATAAACCACATCACCCGCCATCGCATCACCATAACTATTGTACTCTCCTTCGCCTTCGTACGATGCATATTGCGGTTCCTCATTATCACGAGGCTCGTAACCACTTGCAGTTGCCTGCAGCAGGTTGCTTTCATAAATTTTAGAAATGATAACTTTTAACCGTGGCGTATTAGTTACCTGCACTTCCATATTTCCGCTGCCAAGCTTTGACAGGTAAACTGCTTTGCTGTTGGTGAATTTTATACCTGATTCCAACTCTCCAAAACCAACAGCACCATTATAATCTTCTTTCAGTGTTCCACCCAAACGGCCACGCAAACCTTTGTTGATGTTAAGTGAATAACTCTTCTCCGCATCAAACTTGTCGCTGCGAAGAATAGCACCAAAATCGGTGTACTCGATAGTATAAGGTGCTGCCGGCTCAAAAGAGATAGCAGTGTTGCTGTTATCGGTACTTAATTGCTGACTGGTGTACAATCTCACGATGCCTTCTGTGCCGGTATGCTCCGCTTCAATATTAGAAACGCTAAGTACAAAGGGCGAAGGAATAGTTAAGGATTGAGTAATCGTCCCTTTGGTGCCATTACTACCACCTTCCGGCTTGATGCCCGCATCTAAAATAATTTTTGCATCATAGCTTTTGTCTTCAGGTTTTAAAGCACTTAATCTAACGCCAACTTCTGATGCAGTTCCTGAATTGGTTATTGTATAATCTGTTTTTACACCATCAACTTCAATCTTTAATTTGTCTTTGAGATCCTCTGATTTTACAGGATAATTAAACTTCAATGTAAGTTGGGGTAATGCTGCCTTGCTGCTTTCATTGGCGGCAATCCAGGTAAGGCCTGCATCTGCTAATTGCAAGGGCGCAGTCGAGAAAACAGGTTCTTCACCTTCCACTTTATCATACTTGCTGTGGTTAAACAGGTCATCCTTAAATTTTGCACGATACGTAGTAGCTGGTGCTAAAGGCTGCGAAGGAGAGAATACTAATTCCTCCGGGCCCTCCCAGCGGAAGCGGCCCTGGATAGCGGGTTCAAAGGAAATGTATTCAGTGCTATCCCAGTTATTCAATAAAGAATCGGGATGTAAAACTTTATTAAAACGAAAAGTAAGATTGCCTAATTGCGGTACTTCGCCTTTGGCATTCGTATGATCAATTGCTATATAGTTACGTTTACAGGACGACAAAAAAATAGCCATCACTATTGTGATCGCTAAGACATATTTAGTACGCATAAAAAGCTTTGGTTAGTAAATGTGGTAAAAGATAAGTGAAAAAAAGGAAGCGTTAAATTCTGTTGATGTATTCTTACATTAAATAAGAAAGCAGAAATTTAGAGAGCTAAAACAGTTGCTAAGGAGGCAGACTCGATGAGTCCATATAGAAGTAAATTCTTTCAGAAAGTTAGGAAGCAAAAGTTGCTATTGCTTGTTAAAAGATTTGTAATCATTTGCACAAGCCTGTTCCTGCTTTTTATACTGCTGAACCTTTTCTTTCCTATGCCTGATAAAATTGCTTACTCAGTAATTGTAAGAGATGCTAATGGTGAAGTGGTAAACGCCTATCTCACTCCCGATGACAAGTGGCGGATGAAAACAGAGCTGAATGAAATATCCCCGCTGCTTCGTAAAACCATTGTTGCCAAAGAGGATAAATATTTCTATTCTCACCCGGGTATTAATCCACTGGCAATGTGCCGTGCAGCCATCAATAATATTATGCAGATGAAGCGGACCTCCGGTGCGTCTACTATCACTATGCAGGTGGCAAAAGCATTAGAGCCAAAGAGTAGAAACATTTGGAATAAGACAGTTGAAGTGTTCAGAGCTTTTCAATTAGAAATGAAATATGGGAAAGATGAAATTCTTCAACTCTATTTAAATCTTGTTCCTTATGGAAGTAATATAGAAGGCGTGAAAGCCGCATCCCTACTGTATTTCAATAAAGCTCCCGATCATCTATCGCTGGCGGAGATTACGGCGCTATCAATCATTCCAAATCGTCCCTCGTCTTTAGTAGTCGGTAAAACAAATGAGGTCATCATCAGGGAACGCAATCGCTGGCTGCAAAAATTTGCTGACGATGGCGTGTTTACTTCGGCAGAAATAAAGGATGCAGAAGGGGAGCCGCTGACGGCTGTTCGCCGGACCGTACCACACTTTATTCCGCACTTTTCTTATAAGTTGAAAAAAGAAAGTAACAGCAATACCATCAAAACAAATATTGTTTTAAACACACAGCTTAAAATCGAAAAGCTTATGGAAGACTATGTGCGTGGATTAAAGTTGAAGGGCATTCGCAATGCTGCCGTTGTGGTGATTGATAATAAAACCCATAAAGTGATTTCCTATATCGGTTCTGCCGGTTTTAACGATACAACCGATGGCGGACAGGTGAATGGTGCTGCGGCTATTCGTCAGCCGGGTAGTACGTTAAAACCTTTGTTGTATGCGCTATGTATGGATGAAGGTTTAGTGACACCCAAGATGGTATTGAACGATGTGCCTGTGAATTATGCCGGTTATGCACCAGAGAATTATGATAAGGAATTTCGTGGTGCAGTAACGATGGAATATGCGCTGGAACATTCGCTGAATATTCCTTCGGTGCGAAGCTTAAAACAGTTAGGAAAAGATAAACTCATACAAAAGTTAGTGGCTTGTCATTTTAAGCAAATTCAAAAAGATCAGAACAAATTAGGCCTGTCATTAATTCTTG
>JAQBNG010000155.1 GCA_028288675.1 Flavisolibacter sp.
CACGTTGCCTGCCATCGGGTGAAAGTTTAATAATACCAATATCAATAGGCTGGTGACCATCATTAGCACCGCCGCCATAATTTGTTTGATATGCTCCTGGAGAAACCGGGAACCCCTGGCTAAATACGATACCGCCACCATACATGCTTCCATCCGGGCCGTAGGTTGCTGTAAAGCCCCAGTTATCCGCGGTGCTACCGCTGAAAGAACAAAATATCAAATCAGGGTCAATAACCAAGGTTGTCTTCGGGTCATAGTTTTCTACATCAAACCGCACTACATTATTCTTAACTGTATATTTTGCGCCTATAGTTACACGACCGGCAATGTTGTATTGATAGGTATAAGGGTTCAGTTCTTTTAACTCTCCAACCGAAGTTTTAATAATCAGCTCTTTGTTTTTCACTTCCAGTCCTTCAGCGCCATCGTATTTTAAGGCAATGGAAGATGGATCGCCACCGGGATGTACAATCAAATCATATTTTACAGCCCCGTTGCCGGAGTAATAGCGAACATCAATGTTGGGATAAACATTTTTAACCGTAATGCCCTGAAATATTTTACAATTTGCCGCCCATTTAGAAGGATCGTTTCCAATAAAATAATTATTGTATGTATCAAGAGATTTGTCGGCAATAATTTGCGATTTGGAAGCGCCGCCCAGGAAGTTTACCCGGTATGCATGAGAGCGAACGGTTAAGCGGTCATCCATTCGGGAAGAAACACCGTTAGCAGATTTATCATCAATATGACCGTGAATCATCCCAGTCATTTGTGCCCAGTCTTTTGTATTATGCTGCACTACGGTAAAGCCATCCTGGTGAACAAAGAAAGCACCGGCTTCAACCCGCCCCATGTATTTGACCTTGGAATCCCATTGTCCCTTGTTTTCAATAAATTCAATATTTTGACTGAATACCGAAAAGCTGTAAAGGAAGGATAGAAGAAAAAGTATGGAAAACTTGTACGTCAATTGTTTTTGAAGTTAACTGATATTTACGAAAATTATTGCTTCAACGATTCGTTAAGAAATCTTGCTCCAGGGCGTTTTACCTTTCAATGACAAGAGGTACTGTTTCAAAGGATTATTTTCTTCCAACAGGAGTTCAGGATCTTTTTCAACCACTTCTTCAGCAATCTTTTTTGCAGCTTCTAAAATATGTTTATCATGGACTATGCTTGCCAGCCGAAAGTTTAACACACCACTTTGCCTTGTTCCCTCAATATCACCAGGCCCACGTATTTCTAAATCTTTTTCTGCAATTTCGAAACCATTTGAAGTCTGTACCAATGTTTTCATCCGCTCCCTTGCCTCATTACTGATCTCAGTGGAGGTTATTAAAATACAATAGCTTTTCTCTGCGCCCCGCCCTACACGGCCACGAAGCTGGTGCAATTGGGATAGCCCAAATTTTTCCGCACTTTCTATAACCATCACTGTGGCATTGGGCACATCTACACCCACTTCAATTACCGTGGTACCCACTAATATTTGCGTGTCGCCATTTTTAAAGCGTTTCATATTAGCTTCTTTTAATTCCCAGGGCTGGCGGCCATGCACCATGCTGATCCAATAAGCCGGTTCAGGAAAAAATGCCTTTACATTTTCGTAACCGCTCATGAGGTTTTCGTAATCCATTTTTGCGCTTTCTTCTATGAGTGGGAAAACGATATAAGTCTGACGGCCGGCATCTATTTCTGTGCGAACAAAATCAAGCACTTTTGAGCGGTTCGTTTCATAACGATGGACCGTAGTAATTGGCTGGCGGCCAGGTGGCAGTTCATCCATCACGCTGTAATCCAATTCTCCGTAAGACGTCATGGCTAAAGTGCGTGGAATTGGTGTTGCGGTCATCACCAATATATGGGGAGGTATTAAAGATTTCTTCCAAAGCTTTGCTCTTTGCTCTACTCCAAAGCGGTGCTGTTCGTCAACAACTGCTAAACCCAGGTTTTTGAATTGTACCGTCTCTTCTATCAGCGCATGCGTGCCAATCAAAATTTGAATAAACCCTTCGGTAAGACCTTTATGAATCACCTTTCGATCTTTAGCCGGTGTAGAACCGGTAAGAATTTTTACTTGTAAAGGCAGGCCTTCAACCATGCGGCTGATAGTGGCAAAATGTTGCTGCGATAAAATTTCAGTAGGCGCCATCAGGCAGCATTGAAAGCCATTATCAATGGCAATCAGCATCGACAATAAAGCAACGATAGTTTTACCACTGCCTACATCGCCTTGTAGTAAGCGGTTCATTTGATGGCCGCTGCCGGTATCAGTTCTTATTTCTTTCAGCACCCTTTTTTGCGCACCTGTTAAGCTAAAAGGAAGATGCTCTTTATAGAATGTATTAAACAGATCTCCCACTTTGCCAAAAATGACGCCTCTTGATTTGCGGTGGCGCTCAATGCGCACCATTGCCAGCCGTACCTGGGAGATAAAGAATTCTTCAAACTTAAGCCGGCGTACGGCTTGCTCGTACTTAGCCGCCGAGGAAGGAAAATGAATATTTAATAGGGCTTCGTAACGTGAAATAAGTTTGAGCCTTTGGAGCAAATAATAAGGCAGGTTTTCTTCGAGATCTTTTTCAGGAATAAGAGAAAAAAGTGCAGCCGTTAACTTACCGATCTGCCTTCCGCCAAGCCCCTTCGATTTTAATTTTTCGGTGGTACTGTAAACAGGCTCCAAGTAACTTTTTACAGCCGTGGCAGTGTTGTTTACTAACTCTATTTCAGGATGAACAATCTGTGCCTTATCCATGAAAAAAGAAATCTTGCCAAAGGCAGTATAAATTTCATCCTGTTTTAAAATTTTCTCTACCCAAGTCATTCCTTTAAACCAGGTAAGTTCTATTACGCCGGTATCATCTTTCAGATAAGCCATCAGGCGTTTTGCACTTCCGCTACCCGTTGTTTCAAAGTACCAAAGCTTGCCCTGCACTTGCGCAAACTCGGTACCTGTAGTAAGGTGCTCTATTTTAGTTATGGAAGTTTTGTCAATATGCCGGTAGGGGAAAAGATAAAGCAGGTCTGCATAGGTAAAAATGCCCAATTCTTTTTTTAATAGATCGGCACGAAACGGTCCTACACCTTTCAGGTATTCGATGGGCTGTGATAGTATGTTTGCTAAATTGGTGATAAGGATTTTGTTTGGAACAAATATAAATGAGAAGTGTTTTTGGTAACCGGCTTCAGACTATTAATTGGGCGATAGTGGCGACGCTCCATTCAAGAGCATAACCTCTATCATCTTCATCCGAGCACAATAGAATTACAGAATCTTGAAGGGTGCGACGCAACGACAGCCAAATAGTAGCACCGTCCGCTAAGTACAAAAAGGCAAAACATTAAATGCAAGGAGAATTTCAAATAGATGAATCCGAAACTTCAAGCCTGAACCTTTCTGCTTTATATCAACACCTTGGCCAACAAAATACCGATGCCATACAAAAGTGTCATAGCAAAAATTCCTTTAGCAGTACGGTCTTTAGCGGTATTAACGTAGTAGGTAAAAAGTGCGATGTTGCTAACCAAACTCCATACGCCAAAAAATGTGATAAGGCTTTTCTCATTCACAAACCTGTTTACAAATTCATCCAGGGGAATATCTGCAAAACGAATAAAATAGATGATTAAAAAAACAATAAGGGGTAAAATAAAACCCAGTACCAATCCTAATTGCAGGTTATCTTTTTTAAGAAAAAATGTTCCAGTCGTTTTCAATTTGCTTTTTTAATTTATAGTGGGTTAAATCAAACTGCACCGGTACTATGCTTACGTAGTTGTTAGCCAAAGCCCAAACATCGGTGTCTGTGCCTTCGTCAAAATTAACAAACTCGCCTGTCAGCCAATAGTACTTCCTTCCATGTGGGTCATAACGCTCAATGAAGTCTTCTTCGTATTTAGCATAGGCCTGGCGGCAAACTTTTATGCCTTTGATTTCTTCGGGAATGGATATAGGAAAATTCACATTCAGCACACAATGCTTATCGGGCGGTGCTTGCAGCATTTGCTGTACAATAATGCGGGCATATTTACGGGCAGCACTAAAATCGGCATCCAACGCATAATCAAGCAATGAAAAACCGATAGATGGAATGCTTTCAATAGCGGCTTCCACAGCTGCGGACATGGTACCTGAATAAATTACATTGATGCTATGGTTAGCGCCATGATTAATACCGCTGATACAGATGTCGGGTTTTTGATGAAGAACCTTATCTACGGCAAGCTTTACACAATCAACCGGGGTGCCGCTGCATTGATAAGATTCGATGCCTTCGAATAAATCAACTTTATGCAGTCGTAAGGGAGTACCTATTGTAATAGCATGGCCCATTCCCGATTGAGCCTTGTCGGGTGCCACCACTACTATTTTTCCCAAACCTTTTACAGCTTCTATTAAATTCCTGATGCCCGGCGCCGTAATACCATCATCGTTTGTAACTAAGATTACCGGCTCTTTTTTTTCATCCATTCTAAAAACTTTATGCTTTATGCAAAGGTGTTTGCAATTTGGTAGTAAACAAAGTGCTTTTTGTTAATCTAAATAAATTAGTATTTTGCGGCTAAATAAATTAGTGCTATGTCACAAGCCAATAAAAACCTGAAATACCTGCGCAAGCTGCGGGGATGGACACAAGAAGAATTTGCCCAGAAGCTGCGTATTAAACGGTCGTTGCTGGGCGCATATGAAGAAGAAAGAGCTGATCCCCGGATTGAAATTTTAGAAGCAGTTGCAGATATGTTTAAGCTAACGCTTGATGACCTGCTTCGCCGCGATGTGAGCGACAATAAAACAAGTTACCTATCCCGGCGCCGGGCTCAAAAATTAGTGAACGGCCGTGGCGATATTCCTTTCGTACCGGTAAAAGCAGCAGCCGGTTATCTCGCCGGTTATGCCGATCCTGAATTTATTGATGAATTGAACACCTTTACTTTACCCATGCTTAGCGGCGGTGACTACCGCGCCTTTGAAATTGTAGGCGATTCTATGATGCCAACCCCCAGCGGCAGCGTAATTGTTGGTGAGAAAGTGCAAAGCCTGGATGATGTAAAAACCAATAACACCTATGTTGTGGTTTCCAAAACCGATGGTATTGTGTACAAGCGCATCATGAAAAATAACCGTCAGAAAAATAAATACACCTTCATAAGCGATAACCCGTCTTACCAACCTTATACTGTAAGCAGTGATGAAATAGCAGAAGTGTGGCAGGCACAAATGATTATCTCAAAAGCCAATACGCAGCAACGCTGGGATGTAAATAACCTGGCAAACCTTGTTACTAACCTGCAGCAGCAAGTAAGTGTACTCAAAAAACGAATAAACTAAGGGTTTTTCCGTTAGATAATTAGGTATTTAGGATTTGTACGATATATTTACCCCTATACCGAACACTAACCTAATGACAAAATGGGTACTCCTTGTGATTGCTTTTTGCTGGGTACAGGAAGGGTTGAGCCAACCAAAAACATTGACTGCCGTAAAAACACAGCAGGCCATTATTATCGATGGTAAAATGGAAGATGCCTGGCAAACGGCTTCTGTAGCAAACAGTTTTATACAAAATTATCCGGGCTTTGGCCAGCCAGCATCTGTAGAAACGGAAGTCCGTTTTTTATACGATGATAATGCCATTTACATTCATGCATACCTTCATGACAACCCATCTTTAATAAGGAAACAAATTACGGCAAGGGATGGCGAACAAAGGCAGGATGTAGATTATTTTTCCGTTGCCTTTGATACCTACAATGATCAGCAAAATGGATTTTTGTTTTTAGTAACCCCTACTAATGTGCAAACAGATTCCAAGATCACCTTAGGCTCTACCTTTAGTTATGGCAGCATAGGCAGCGACAGCAGATCCTGGGATGCCGTATGGCAAAGCAGTGTAGAGCATACAAGTGATGGCTGGGAAGTGGAGATGCGAATTCCATACATCTCCTTACGTTTTGCAAAAAAAGATGTGCAAACCTGGGGACTTCAATTTGTGCGGTTTACACGCCGGAATAATGAAGCGGCTACCTGGAATCCGGTTAACCCAAACCAGAGCGGTTTTATTAACCAGTTTGGAAAGTGTGAAAACCTGGTTGATATCAAACCACCGCTACGTTTAAGCTTCTCTCCTTATGTTACCGGCGGTGTACGGTTTTATCCTGAAGGCAATGAACCCAAACGCGAATTCTTACGCAACGGTGGCATGGATGTAAAATACGGTATCAATGAAAGCTTTACACTGGATGCTACTTTAATTCCGGATTTTGGACAAGTAATTTCTGATAACCTGATTAATAACCTTACCCCTTTTGAAGTACGGTTTACCGAGAACCGGCCCTTTTTTACAGAAGGGACTGAATTATTTAATAAAGCAGAATTATTTTATTCCCGCCGCATTGGCGCTATACCTGCTAATTATTATTCTGTTGAGGGTTTACGGGATAAGTATACCATTTTGGAAAACCCTTCTGTTACTCAGTTATACAATGCCGTAAAACTTTCGGGTCGTACAAAAAATAAGTTAGGCATTGGTGTTTTTAATGCTGTTACTGCACCTATGCATGCGGATGTCCGCAACGAGGTAACCGGCAAAGATTCCAGCATTGAAACAGAATCACTAACCAACTATAATTTGTTTGTGCTGGACCAGGCGTTAAGGGGCCGCTCCTCTATTACTTTCACCAATACAAACGTGATACGCAGCGGTAGCGCCAGGGATGCCAATGTAACTGGTTTAGATTACAACTATTTTACAAAAAACAATACCTACCAGTTAAAACTGTCGGGGCGTTATAGTACTATACATGGGTACACCCCTTATGGATCTAACATTAATTTAATAGATGATACAACCCGCATTAACGGTCAGTTGATGGTAAGGCCTTACGATGGCTCCAGAAGCACGATTTCCTTCAATAAAGTAAGTGGCAAAATTCAATTCAGATTCAGCACCAATATCAGTACCCATACCTACGATCCTAATGATATGGGTTATCTGCAAAGAGCCAACGAAGTGTCGTATG
>JAQBNG010000172.1 GCA_028288675.1 Flavisolibacter sp.
GGAAAGCGGTGATGTGCAAACCTTTAAAGGAGGCACGTACAATAAGGCAAGCGGCGATGCGGTTTATAAAGTGAAGTCCTTACCGCCGGTAATGGATAAACTGACGAAGCTGCACAAAGCCAATTCAAGCCAGCCGCTCTTTTTCCTGAACGTGTTTTTCAGTGTATCGCTGCTGTTCTTTGTGATCTCTTCGTTCTGGATGTTTCTGCCAAAAACCACCATCTTCAAAAAAGGGCTGTACTTCGCGGTGGCAGGGCTGGTTCTAACTGTTGTCCTGTTATTTCTCTAACCGTTGCGGCATTATTAACCTGATGGTTCTACTGTGCTTAAGATTTCAAAACCAGCGCTACAACCAATCGTCAAGCTCAGGGTGACAATCCTTTTCCTCCCTATCTTGCCATCATGAAACGACTGCTCCTGTTTATCCTTCTTATTGCCGGTACGGCAACGTACGCACAACCGTTTTATGGCCGCACCACCGGCCGCCTGCCCTACCTTAATTACGGCCTCGGCGAAGACCGGCTTGGCGGCGCTAAGATGACTTACCTTGATTCAAACGTTTTGGTGAACGTAGTAGATAGTGTAAAAGGCGATTACAAAGTGCAGCTATCTAAAGCCCATTTCGCTTACCTGCCAAAAAGCTCTTTCAAAAGAGCCGATTCGGTAAAGCTTCAACCTTTTTATGTAACTAACAGCTGGCGGGTTTGGGGCGACAGCGCTTATGATTATGTGTCTGTATCGCTTACCGAAAAATTGCCGTACAGAAGCTTTCAGCAAATAGATCCGTCGCGCATTGTTGTAGATATATATGGCGTGGCCAGCAACACCAACTGGATAACACAATTAAAAACGGTAAAGGAAATAAGCAACGTTTGGTACGAACAAATAGAAGATGATGTGTTTCGCATTTTTATAGAATTAAAACATAAGCAGCATTGGGGTCACGCCATTTTTTATAAGAACAATGCTTTGCAAATAAGAATAAAACGGCAGCCGGAATCTTTAAAGGTGAAGAACCTGAAAATTGCTATTGATGCAGGACATGGCGGAACTAATGGCGGCGCAACCGGGTTAACTACAAAAATTAATGAGAAAGATTACACCTTAAAGATTGCCACAGAGGTAGAAAAATACCTGAAGAAAAAAGGCGCCGATGTGTATATGACCCGAAGGCATGATACAGATGTAACAATGGTTGACCGCACATTGATGTTGCGGGAACAGGAGCCGGATCTGTTGATCTCTATTCATTTAAATTCTGCCGGTAACGCCACGGTAAAAGGCACCAGCACTTACTACCGGTATATTGGTTTTCGGCCTTTGTCGGAAAAGATATTGGATAGGATGCTGGAGTTAGGCTTGAATAATTATGGCAATATTGGTTCGTTTAATTTTTCGTTGAGCGGCCCAACTGAGTATCCTAATTGTTTGGTGGAAGTGGCTTTTTTAAGCAATGCAGAAGATGAACAAAAGATACTGGATCCTAAGTTTCATAAGGAGGTAGCGAAGAAGATCTATAAAGGGGTGGAAGATTGGTTGAAGGGGATGAAGTGATAGGTTTTTGCAGAGAGGCGGGCTTCGTTGAGCCTACAGTACTTAGTTGAAGGAAAGCTGTAACATAAGTTGACTTCTTTTCTTATACTACAATACAAAGATGCTTCCTACGTCAGCATAACAAGTGATCATTACTATTATCATCTACCTCTCCATAGTTCGGAGTGACTAGCATTGTAACGACTCTTGCTTGTCATCCCGAGGCACGAGGGATCTGAGGATTGTACTGTAAGCAACTGTTGTAAGTGTAGTGGCGGATAGCTTTCTTTTCTTCTGGCTACAGTTCAAAGATGCTTCGTTCCTCAGCATGACAAGTGATCATCACTATGATTATCTACCTCTCCTCAAATCGGAACGGCTACTAACTTAATGCTTCTTCCTTGTCATCCCGACGCAGGAGGGATCTTTGGACTGCAAAAAAGAACTGCCTGCACAAAAAAAGGGTAACTTAAACTGCATGTTTCAAAAGACCTTCAACGTTTACATTCTCACCAATGAACCAAGAACTGTTCTTTATACCGGGGTCACCAACGACCTGCAGCAACGGGTAATTGAGCACTACCAAAACAGGGGACAAACCCAGTCCTTTTGTGGACGATACAACGTTTATTGGCTGCTTTATTTTGAAGAACACAAGTACATCAATAACGCCATTGCTCGTGAAAAAGAAATCAAAGGCTGGAGTAGAGAAAAGAAGATGAAGCTGATTGCAGAAATGAATCCAAACCTTGAATCTTTAAACAGGGAAGTCTTCGGCAAATGGCCACCTGAAGAATTGCCATTAAGGGTGTGAAAGGCGTCTTCTATCGCGATGGTCGTTTACAGTAGAAGCATAGATCCCTCCTGCGTCGGTATGACAAGCAAGAAACATTTCTATAGTGGTGACACTGATTTTCGGAGAGCCTAATAAACAAGTACCGATGATCACTTGTTACGAAGCATCTTTGGTAGCATAAGAAAAGAAGACGCTTAGGGTTACGTTAGAACAGTCATCTATCATTCAGTCTAAAGCCCCCTCGTGCCTCGTGATGACAAGGGAAGAAACGCCACTTATGGCAATCAGGTCTTGCTGAAGAAGCCTTAGATTGATATGTGTTCATTTTAAAAATTTCTCCTTTACTCACTGTGACTACAACAGATCGATTCGAAGTTTACCGCATCGCCACCACTACATAAAACCAAACAACCACCGATGCAAATAACAACGAATCAAACCTATCTAAAAAGCCCCCGTGCCCCGGCATAAAACTGCCGCTATCTTTTACACCGGCCATACGTTTTAACTTGCTTTCAAATAAATCACCAATGGTTCCAACAACTGCTGCAATTGCCGCTATACAGGCCGCATCAACATAACTCAGTCCTAATGCCTTGCCAATAAAAGCCATCACTACCACGCAAAGCAAAGCGCCACCGGCCGTGCCTTCCCAGGTTTTCTTTGGTGATATTTTAGATAACGGTGTTTTACCAATAAACGACCCGACAACATAAGCCATCGTATCGTTTATCCAGATGGAAAAGATCAATGTAAGAGCAATGTATTTTCCAAAATCGCCACGGCCTTCACTATCTACTCCATATAAATTTCTTATCCCAATAAGCAGCCCAAGCGAAAGCGAAATATAAAGCAGTCCGCAAAGCGAATATCCCAGGTTTTTAATAAAGGCACCCCTGGCCTCCAGCAAAACAATAAAGGGAATTAATATTAAAGAAGCAATGCCGCCATACAAGCCCACTTCGCTAAACCGAATGCTGCCGATATACAGCTCGTTGTTTGTAAAATAAAGCAGCAGGCACCAGCCGGCTATCATCACCCCATACCGGTGTAAAGGCTTAATGCTTTTGTAATCGGGATTGAAGGCAGTGACCAGCTTTTGATATTCTATCCAGGCGCCAAAATGCACAATGGAAAACAAGATGAAAAACGACCACCTGTTCCATAGCAGGCCGGCCATCATCACCGCTACAAAAATGACAGCGGTTAAAGCCCTGGTTTTAAATGTTTGTGCGTCAAATGCCATAGTTAAAAACTGAAGTCGTTATCCTTCTTTGGAAAGTCATCATTATAAATGGAATCGTAAGTGGCTAATGATTTTTTTTTCATTTGCCTCAGCAACAAAATTGTTAACGCCAGGCTGATAACACCCATGACCAACAACTGGAGTTCCTGCCCTTGCAGCAACGTAGCTTGCGGATTTTCCAGCATCTGCGGATTAAAATAAATTAATAGAATAACAGCCGCATCATAAAGAAAATGTGCCAGCATAGCTACCCATAAACTGCCGCTGTACCAGTAAATAGCGCCAAGCAAAATACCCAGAAACAACCTTGGAAAGAAACCGTAAAACTGGAAATGAATACCGGAGAATATAGCCGCTGTTAAGATGATGCCCATCCAGGGGTTCTTTGTCAGGCGAATGAACATGCGTTGTAAAATGCCCCGGAAAAAAAGCTCTTCGCCAATGCCGGCAAACAAGGCAATAAAAATTAAATTTTTAAAAAGTTCCGCAGGTGTACGCACTTTCAACAGAGCTGTAATTTGTTTCGCCGCTTCTTCTTCCAGACCTTTCATCCATTGCCCGGTGCGGCCGCTTATGGGTACTTTTTGATTCCAATAACCAATGAATTCTACAAACGGATAAGCGATAAGAATTACTGCAATACCCAGTATCCAGTAAATATGGTTTGATGGTGGCTGCAAACCCAGGTAACGCATAGGATGCGGGTCGGAGAAATAAGAAAACAACAAAGCCGGAATGGTAAACAGGAACAGGAACTGAAGCAGGATCATGCCTCTCATGAAAGTCATCATAGCTGGGTTAGTAAGGTCCCAGCTGGCGCTATCCTGTAATTGAAATACAGAAATGCCTGTCATTTTTGATAAAACGGAAAACCCGATCAATGAAGCAATTACAAATAGGCCGAATGCCATTCCAAGGAACAGCAATAACTGCATCCAGACCGGTTTTGTTTTAAGATATGTTTGCATAGCTTCTCTCTTTGTCTTTAGTAGATTTGCGGCTCATCATAAATGAAGGCCGCAAGATAAGCCCCTAAAAAATAATACCCCCTCCATTGGTAAAAATTGACACGATAGAACTTCCCGATTTCCCCCTGCTTCTTGCACCAATGGAAGATGTAAGCGATCCGCCCTTTCGTGCCGTATGCAAAGACAATGGCGCCGACCTTATGTACACCGAGTTTATCAGTAGTGAAGGCCTGATACGGGACGCCATAAAAAGCCGCCAGAAGCTGGATATTTTTGAAGAAGAGCGTCCGGTAGGAATACAAATTTTTGGGGGTGATGAAGAAGCGATGGCGCTTAGTGCAAAAATTGTTGATGCGGTTAACCCTAACCTGCTGGACATCAATTTTGGCTGTCCTGTGAAAAAAGTGGTCAGCAAGGGCGCCGGCGCTGCTGTGTTAAAAGATATTGACCTGATGGTTCGGTTAACAAAAGCTGTTGTCAATTCCACATCATTACCCGTTACTGTAAAAACAAGGTTAGGCTGGGATGACGCTACTATCAACATTGGTGAAGTAGCGGAACGCTTGCAGGATGTAGGCATCAAAGCTCTTGCTATTCATGGCCGCACCCGTTGCCAACTCTATAAAGGCGTTGCTAACTGGGACCCTATTGCCGCTGTAAAAGCGAATCCCCGCATTACCATCCCAATCTTTGGCAACGGCGATATTGACTCACCGGAAAAAGCGGTGGAGTATAAAAGCCGTTATGGTGTAGATGGTATTATGATCGGCCGTTCCGCCATTGGTTACCCCTGGATATTTAACGAGATAAAACACTTCATAAAAACCGGTGAGCACCTGGCGCCGCCAACCATTCAGCAAAGGGTAGAAGTGATTCGCAAACATTTGCACCGCTCTGTAGAATGGAAAGGCATGATACCTGGTATTTTCGAAATGCGCCGTCACTATACGAATTACTTACGAGGCTTACCCAACATAAAAGAGTTTCGCTTGCGCCTTGTTACCATTAATGAAGTGGAAGAAATAGATGCAGTGCTGAATGAAGTTATTAAGGTTTACGATGGCTATGAATTTACCCCGCGAAAGGTTGATATGGATTCGATGGCCTATAGTTGCGGGTGAGGAGATGGTTACTCAGTGTTTATTCAATTGTACGATGGCTACTCTTCAGCCTTAAACGTCCTTAGCTCCGATGGAGCTACACTTTCTTTTGAGCCTATTTTTCTATAAACAGTGCGCTCTTCCAGAGCGAATGTGCAATCAGCTATAAGATGAAATTGCCCAGCCTCCAGGAGCATTACCATTCAGGATGCTGCAATTAAATACCTACCCTACAGCAAATAAAAAAGAGCTTCCGTAGGAAGCTCTTGATAAAAATATTTAATAACCCTGGCTATCTGTTGCAAACTATCCTGCCTGCAAAGCGGCATTCACTTTAATGATCTTAAGTTTATTCAATAATAAAATCAAAGGGTAGCAAGGATCAAATTCACCTTTTTTTGAAGCGAAGTTGCTGCGGCTTGGGAAGGTATGATGGTTATTGTGATAGCCTTCGCCAAACATCAGCCAGTCTACCTTAAACAGGTTTTTAGATGTATTATCAGTTTCATAATTCACATGCCCGTAACGGTGTGCATACCAGTTGATGATAACACCATGCAAGGGGCCCATTACAGCATGTATAGGAACTAAAATAAGGAACCAGGCAGACGGTGCAAACAGCAGGTAAAGAGTAATATAAACCAGTACCCAAAACAAGCGGGAAGGCCAGCTACTGGCGAACATGTCAAATTTTTTCCAGGCAGGAACGTTCTTTGTAAATTTTTCTTCAACCGGCGTTGTCTCGTATAAGATACCGGAGTAAATATTTTTAGTGCGCCACATCATAGCAAATAAATTCTTGTCGTACGATGGGGAGTGAGGATCTAATTCCGTATCGGTATAAGCATGATGAATACGGTGAAGGATACCGTAAGCTCTTGGGCTTAAATACGACGAACCCTGTGTGACCCAGGAAAAGAAGAAAAAGAATTTTTCCCATCCGCGGCTCATGTCAAAAGACTTATGGGCTGCGTAGCGATGCTGAAAAAAGGTTTGCGAAAACAAGGACAGGTACCAATGAAGTACGAAAAATAAAATTACAAATAACACGATAAAAAGCTTTGTGGTTAATAAAGGGCATCTACAAATCTTACACCGCAAGCTGAGAGAAGAATTGAAGAAATTGACGAGGGCGAAATTACAGCATCCGGCGTTGACAGACTGTTAAGAAGTGGCTTTTTTTCATAACGGTTACTTAACAAAAAAGCCCCTTTTTACCTGCAGTTCTGGCAGTATTTTCGCATCGTTATTGTGAGCATCGCATTTGGTAAGTGTGTTTCTTAATCTGCTACGGTTTTTCCTGCTGTTAGTTTCACCCCTTGCTTTCTTGCCTCTTGTCTCAATTAATCATTATTTAAAAAGAAAGTATGAACATTTATGTTTCCAACTTAAGCTTCAACGTACAGGATGAAGACTTAAAAGAATTTTTCGCGGAGTATGGCGAAGTTACTTCGGCCAAAGTAATTACCGACAGAGAAACCGGTAAAAGTCGTGGTTTTGGTTTTGTAGAAATGAGCGATGATGCGGCAGCGCAAAAAGCTATTACAGAGTTAGACGAGGCTACAGTAGAAGGCCGTGCTATCAGGGTTACAGAGGCTAAGCCTAAAGAAGACAGGCCTGCCCGTACAGGTGGCGGTGGCGGTTTTCGTGGTGGCAATGGCGGTGGCGGCTACAACGGTGGCGGTAGCGGCGGCTACAACAAAAGCAGGTATTAATTTATCTCTTTAAAATACCAAAGCCTTTCTTAGATGGAAAGGCTTTTTGCATTTGAATGCACCTATTTAAAAGCGGTAAACCATTCCCGGCGTTAAATGCCCATAGTTATAGCCCATTGAAAACGAAACGGAATTCTTTAGCTGTTTAGGCGCTTTTAGTTTTGCATACCGATGGTAATTATTTACTACCTGTTTGCCGGTTAAATACCCCAAAGCGGCGCCTACCAAAACATCGGTTGCCCAATGCTTGTTTTCGGTAATGCGGCTAAGGCCAATCAGCGAAGCAGATGTGTAGCAAAGAACCGGTACCCAGGGTTTGTCTTTATATTCTAAGGCATATACTGTAGCTGCAGCAAAAGCCACAGTGGTATGGCCCGATGGAAAGGAGCTATTTAACTTATTACCCTTAGCATCACGAATTGTTGTAAAAGGCCCTTTAAAAGTGGGCTCCGCCTCCAGCGTATTACCATTTACAGCAAGTGGCCGTTGCCGGCCAGATATAAACTTTACCACACTTTGCACAGCCGCCCCGGTGATGTAAGATTGCAGGGCAAGCAATGTCGTGGTTTGCATTTTTTTGTTATTAAAGATAAAGCCATAGGCACCTAAAGCACCCAAAGTGTATCCTTCATAAGGACCGCCGAAATTGGTAATCTCCCGGCTAATATTTTGTAACCCCCTATTACGATTACGCAGACCTAACGCCCACTTTTGAATAGGTTCATCGGCAAATGCCAATGCGCCGGTTACCAGGGCGAATTTGCCAAAGTCTTTCCAATTCTGCTTGGTCATGTGAAAAGGCTTGGTAAAAGACTGTTTAAGGTTACTGGCCTGCAAAACAAAGAAAGACGATACTGTAAACTGTGTGGATTCGTTATAAGCCTTTGGAGCTGTGTTGTTGATTTGCCCCCCGGCACTATCGGTTCTTTTGCTAAGGCTGTCTAATTTTTTTATAAGCGTATCGGTCTGCGAAAAACCGGCGAACGAACTGCAAACGAGCAGCATAAAGAAAATAGTTCTTTTCATATTACAACATTCATTGAGCGGCGTTTATACAACTTGCCGGATACAGGTTTGAAAGTTAAGTAACAGGGATGAAAGAATTCTAAAATCATGCCCGCTTCTTCAGCTTTTCTTTGCTTTTCAGTGACATCCGAACAATATCTTTGATACACACCATACACATTTCACCGGATGCTTTTCAGTAAGAACGCTTTCTTTTTTCTTTTATTTCTTCTGCTATTTTCGCCCATTATACTGCCTAATATTATTTGGCTGGCGAAATCAAAAAAAACCACCGGCAAGGTAGAAGGCATTGGCCAGGCCACAGGCATTAGTTTGGGAAGCGACACCTATGCCTACATAAGTTTTATGGCTGGGACAGATACGGCTTACTTTCAGGGCAAGGATGATGACTATAAGCAAGGTGATATTGTTCCTATACGGTACCAGCCAAAAGAACCCGAAAATGCAAAGGTGGTTGCCTTCTGGTCGCTATGGGGGAATACAATTGCCTACTGCGGCGTACCGGTTATATTTTGGGTTATCTGTTTTTTTGCCCCGGATATTGTACCTAAAGGCGCAAAAGTTTTAGTAGGTAAAAAACCGTTTTTGAAAGTTGTTCATAGATCAAACAAAAATTAACCGCATTTAATAAACAACAGTTTGGCAGCTTATAAAAAGCGGAAAACTATGCTCAATCTCTTTAATGTTGAGTTCTACAAAACTGCTGTTATACAAAACTGTTTTTTAAGCAACAGTACACTATAACCGCTGTTATTAAAATGAAACGTCCCCCTCTTCTTTTCATCTAAAATTTTAAACTGCATACGCCCAGGCAGCCTGCTATAATATCCGCATCAGCTTTTTTTCGCCCCGATAATAGAAAGCGTTCCTACTACCAACCCTGTAAGCCCCATAAGTAATAATGTGTTCCTGGCTTTTTTATTCTTCGAAAATTTAAATACCCAGGGTATTGCCAAAGATGCCACACCACTGGCAAAGTCAAGCATCGCATGAGTTTTATAAGGTATGAGCTTATAAGCGCCCCACTTTGAATTGGTTAGCAAACTATAACCTAATGCAGCCAGGCTCATAGCACGGCAAACGGTTGCAGCCGTATTGTTGTTACTAAATCCCACCAGCTTTGGCGCGGCAAAAACAAGCGGTACGTAACTATAATCGGCGAACACATGCTGCTCTTTCTTAATTCCTGTAATCATACTAATTGTTTTCCTATTTAAAACAAGTTGAGGGCCATCTTTTCAAGCCTTGTTACTGCTGTGTTACGTTTTTGATGGCACATTATTTTATCCTGCTGCTTATCATATAAAAATTTTTTATGGAACAAATAAATAACAATGAATGGGCGCTTATAACCGGTGCAAGCACTGGTATTGGTTACGAACTGGCAAAGCTGTTTGCGCAAGATGGTTATAATATTATTGCTGTAGCCCGAACAGAATCAGACCTAAGGAAAGTAGCCGATGAATTGAAGCAACAGTATGGTGTGCAGGTAGAAGTAATGCCAAAAGATTTATTTGGTGAAAATGCCTCCACTGAATTATATAATGAAGTAAAAGCAAAAGGCATAGAAGTAGAAGTGTTGATAAATGATGCAGGCCAGGGAGTGTATGGCTTGTTTACTGAAACCGATCTTGAGGACCAGGTAAAGATCATTCACCTCAATATTGTTTCACTTACCCGGCTTACTTATCATTTTCTGAAAGATATGGTAGCCAGAAATAGCGGAAAAATTTTGCAACTCGCATCTATTGCGTCCGAAACTCCGGGCCCTTACCAGGCAGTTTATCATGCTACAAAAGCCTATGTATTATCATTCACAGAATCACTGATAAGTGAAGTGAAAAATACGGGAGTAACCATTACTGCACTTCAGCCCGGCGCTACTGATACAGACTTCTTCAACAAAGCGGATATGACGGAATCAAAGATGGTACAGGACAAATCTAAGTTGTCAGACCCTGCCGATGTAGCAAAGGATGGCCATGATGCATTAATGGATGGCGATGATAAGATCATTTCCGGATTCAAGAATAAAGTAATGATCGCCATGACTAAGTTAATGCCAGAGACGATGGTGGCTGAACAAATGAAAAAACAACAGGAACCGGTAGATAAAGACAAAGCATCATAAAAATAAACTCTGTCGAAGCCGGCAATACAGCCGGCTTTTTCCTCATTACTTAAAATCAATAGTAACATGAAAGCAGCACGGATTCACGGACCAAGAAATGTTTCTTACGATACAGTGGATGATCCCAAGATCAAAGAAGACAGGGATGTTATTTTAAAAGTTACGGCAACGGCTATATGTGGTTCCGACCTGCATATTTATTCCGGTGGTTTGCCGCAGCCAAGGCCGATGGTTTTAGGCCATGAGTTTATGGGTATAGTAGAAGAAGTTGGTGGCGCTGTAAAAAATTTAAAGCGGGGTGATCGTGTGGTTGTTCCTTTCCCGGTGGCTTGCGGTACTTGCTTTTTTTGCAATCATCATCTGCCCGGCCATTGCGAAAACAGTAATCCTGAACACTATGGCCCCGAAGGTGGATTGCTGACAGAAAAAGGCGGTGCTTTATTTGGTTATACCGATTTGTATGGAGGTTATGATGGCGGACAGGCCGAATACGTTCGTGTTCCCTATGCCGATTATGGCCCACGGCTGGTACCTGATAACTTAACCGATGAACAGGTATTATTTCTCACCGATATTTTTCCTACAGGCTATACAGGTATTGACTGGGGTGAAGTGAAAGGTGGTGAATCGGTAGCCATTTTTGGCGCCGGCCCGGTAGGTATTATGGCAGCTAAAAGTGCATGGCTAAGAGGCGCTGCAAGAGTGGTTATTGTTGATACCCTGCCCTACCGTTTAGCCAAAGCAAAAGCTGCTGCTAATTGCGAAACCATCCTTTGGAATGATGGAGCAAAAGATGTAGTAGAGCAAATAAGGGCAATGACAGAAGGCCGCGGTGCAGATGTAGTTGTAGAAGCTGTAGGCTTTGAGCCTGACCGCAATTTGTTAGATCGTGCAAAGGCCGTTGTTAACCTGGAAAAAGGATCACCAAAAGTATTGGAAGCCTGCATGAGTGCCGTTCGTCGTGGTGGTACCGTTTCCGTTTTGGGCGTATACCCAACTACCTATGACAATTTTCCAATCGGGCAGTTTTTTGACAAGGGAATTATATTAAAAGGCGGCCAGGCACCAGCTCATAAACACATTGATGCTTTATTAAAATATGTTGTGGAAGGAAAGGTAAAACTGGATGATATTATCACACATCGTTTACCACTTTCCGAAGTGGCGCATGGCTATAAAATATTCAAAGAGAAAGAAGAAGATTGTGTAAAAGTGGTATTGATCCCCTAGTGAATCGGTTCATAATTAATATCATCTACACCCAGGTAATAGAATCGATAAGCAATAAGTCTAAGACTAAAACAGGTGAGAAGTTGATCTTCCTCGCGAAGTCTATCATCAAAAGAAGGGCATAGCCGGCCATTGCATAGCTATTAAATTTATACGTATGAAAAGGTTAAGAATTGTAGCAAGCGCATTACTCGTATTGTTGGCTATAGCCTGTAATAATGCTTCAGATACTACTACGGGCACAAGTGATACTTCCGTCAACAATAAATCGGGTGATGCAGCTACAGCAAAAGCGGCCCTTGAATTAGTCTTTGCCGACAGCACTTATCAAATTACCGGTGTTGCCAAAGAAGCCGGTGGCGCTTTGTTTGTAAACTACCCGAGATGGAGCGACATCTATAAATATGCTGTTATAAAAGCCGAAGGCATGTATGGCAAAGTTGCTTATCCTGATTCTGTTACCAATATGTGGATGCCCGGCCAGCCGGGTAAAGACAAATGGGTTTGCGTACAATCTGTATATGTTGATGATAAAAATGATCTGTGGATTTTAGATCCTTCAGCACCGAAGCTGAAAACAATACAAGGTAGCGGCGCTAAATTGGTTAAGATGAATAAGCAAACTAACAAGCCTGAACGCAGGTACTCATTTATGGGCATTATACCAGATAGTGCTTATGTAAATGATGTACGGGTTGACACTGATAAGAATTTTGCTTACCTCACGGAGTCAAAAGGCGGTGGGATCGTTGTAGTGGATCTGGCGTCAGGAAAAATGCGCAGGGTGTTGAGTAAGCATCCTTCTACCAAGTCGGATCCCGCTTATAAATTCATTATTGATGGCCGTGAATTAATGAAAGACGGAAAGCCTGCCAGGTTTAATTCTGATGGCATTGCATTATCACCTGCCAGGGATTGGCTTTACTTTAAACCACTTCCTGATGATAAGTTATATCGCATCAAAACAGATTTCCTGCGGGATTGGAATATGAGCGATACGGCAATCAATAGTAAGGTGGAAGACCTCGGACATTTTACTACTACCGATGGAATGATCTTCGATACGGCGGGCAACCTGTACTTTGGTGATCTGCAGAACTACAGTATCATTAAGATAGATAAGAATTTGAAGATGACAACTCTTGTGCAGGATCAGCGGTTGATATGGCCGGATAGCTACTCTATCGCTGATGGATATTTGTACATCTCCTGTTCGCAAATACAAAAGCAGCCGGAGTATAACAATGGGGTGAATAAAAGAACATCACCTTATACCATCTACCGGTTAAAGTTGTAAATGAGTTATCGGCACCTAATGCCAAATAAAAAGTTGCATTATCCATTTGCCCCTACACATTTGTTACTACCGGAAGACTAAAGCCAAACTCACTCCCATAGCCAATTTCACTCTTTACCCAAATAGTTCCTCCTTCTGCCTCAATAAAATCTTTACAAATAGCAAGACCTAACCCGGAGCCGGTTCTTTTCGACCCCGGTACTTTAAAATAACGGTCAAATAATTTTGGCAGGTACTCCTGCGAAATACCCTGGCCTTTGTCTTCGACGCAAAACTGAACCACCTTGTTTTCTTGTTTTAACCTGACAATTATAATGCTGTTATCTGCGGAATATTTTACAGCGTTGGTTAAAAAGTTATTCAGCACCCAGCTTGTTTTTTCAGCATCGGCCCTTACCTGTGGCAAACCATCTGCATACTGCTTTTGAATGGTGATGCCTTTTTCTTTAGCTGTGTTTTCGATAGCCTCACTGGCAGTATCGGCAATTATGTATGGACTTACAACGGCTACATCTAACTGAATCTTTCCTGCCTCCACCTGTGCCATATTAAGCAGCTCACTTAGTATGCGCAACATGCGCTGGTTATCCTGCCGCAGATTTTGTATCAGCTCTTTTTGTTCATCCGACAACTTTCCAATGCGCTCATCGCCCAATAGCTTCAGGCTAAAATCAGAAGAGGCTAACGGCGTTTTTAATTCATGCGATACCGTAGCAATGAAGTTTGTTTTAGCCGCATCCAATTCTTTAAATGAGGTGATGTTTTTTAGTACAACTACACGGTTGCTGCCACCTTCCTGTGTAATATCCATCATCTCTTTTATAAAATAATTTTCCCGGTTATCCACTACGATCTTAAAAGGCGCTGTTCCTTTTTCTTCCAATAAAAAACGGAACAGGTCATTGCGCTTACTGATCTCCGCAACAGGAATTCCCACTATATCTTTTGCTGATAGCCCTAACAGCTGCAAGGCCCCCTTGTTGGCAAACAGTACCGTATCGCTTTTATCAATACCAATGCTCGCATCTTTTAAACTATTGATCACCGCTTCAGCACGGGTCTTTTCAAAAATGAGCTTATTGAGGTTACTGCTTTCAAAATATTCAAGCCGCTCCGCCATATCGTTAAATGCATTGGCCATCTCGCCAAATTCATCCTTTGATTCGATATGGATCCGGTGCTTATAATCTTTTTGTCCAATTGCTTTTATAGCATCGGTAAGCTTTTGAATAGGCGTAGTAATTACAGATGGGAAATTATAAACAAATGTCAGACCTATGATAAAGATCACAGCGACAATAGCAATTAAAAAAGTCAGCGCTTCTTCTGCAGCGGCTTCCGATTTTTCATTTTTGCTTTTTATAGCCTGCATGTTTAATACAATCACCTGGTGTAAACTATACCTGATATTTTGTGCCGCAGCACTATCACCCTTTTGCAAATTTGTAAACGCAGTTCGTAAACTTGCGGTCACTTCTTTTTCTCCTTTTTCTGTTATGTTAGCTTCCTGCTGTCTTAATTCTTTATCAAAGGAATCAACAAACGCATTGTTATTGGTTTGAATACTATCCAACACCATTTGCATCTTGTGAGAATAGCCCAGGGATTCGTAATTAGCCTTCAGAATATTTTTTGATTGAGATTTTAATTTGGCCAGGTAATAAATACTGAAGCCCGCAGAAAGCACCACTAAAACGAAAAGAAAAATAGTTCCTCCCCGGATTTTATTTTTTACACTGCCCGGCATAAGGAAAGGGTTTGAGGTTTCGCATTGTAATAACTGTTTAAACGTTGCTCATCATTGCTGCTTGTCTTGCCGTTCATTATATATTTTTAATTAGCCAATTTTCACTACGATAGAATCACAAGGTCCACATCGTTTTTCGAAAGAGTTTTTAATAATTGATTGAAGACACTTGTTTTTAAAATAATCTGCCACAACTTTAAATGTGGCTTACCTAAACACACTGTTGTTACCTGCCGCTCCTCTATAACCCCGATGATAGCTTTTGCAACATTCTCTTCTTTTTTTTGAATGACCTCGGCGCCTAATTCTGTTGCGTTTTTAAAATTATTGATAAGATGCCTTTGCGTAGCCAATGGAATTTTATCGGGGCTTTCTTTAGGCGTTTGCACATATAAAACATACCACTGGCTATTGTAGTAAGAAGCCAGCCGTGCGGTTTTACGAATAATGCGTTGCGCTATTTCGGGATTACTTGAAATGCAGGCCAGGAAACGTTCATGGCGAAACGGGTTCGTTCTTGCCGTGATGGAATAATCTACTTTCCGCTCCACCTGCCCCGCTACTTCTTTTAAAGCCAGCTCCCGTAACTGCAATATTTTTTCGGGCTGAAAAAAATTGCTTAATGCCTGTTGCACTTTACTGTGATCGTAAATTTTCCCTTCCCGCAAACGGCGTATTAATTCATCAGCAGGCAGGTCTATATTCACCACTTCGTCCGCTATCTCCAAAATTTTATCTGGCACTCTTTCTTTTACGTCGATGCCGGTTATTTGTTTTACATCCTCGTTAATGCTTTCTATATGCTGAATGTTAACCGCCGATATTACATTAATCCCCGCCTCCATTACCTCAATCACATCCTGCCAGCGTTTTTCATTTTTGCTGCCTGGAATATTAGAATGCGCCAGTTCATCAATCAATACTTCATCGGGCTGCATTAAAATAATGGCCTGCACATCCAGTTCGTCTAAATTTTTTCCTTTATAAAAAACCGTGCGCCGCGGAATCAAGGGAATGCCGTTTACCAACGCCGCAGTTTCAATGCGGTTGTGCGTTTCTATGTAACCAATGCGCACATCTACACCGTCCTTCATCAATTGGTGCGCCTCCTGCAACATGCGATAGGTTTTACCCACGCCGGCACTCATGCCTAAATAAATTTTCAGGCGGCCCTTGCTGCTTTTTGCCGATCCTGTTTTGTGCAGCCATTCTCCCCCGGTATGCTCTTGCTCTATCAACATTAAAATGAAATAGCGGTTGAGAAACTGATAGCGGTATTGTTATTTTTCATCCCGCCCCCTTTTACAAAGATGTCATCTTTACTATTAAAAGTTCTGCCTTCTAAACGCAGGGCTACCTTAGGCTGGGGTAAGTAATCTATATTGATGGAACCACTGCTTGTTTTAAAACCATTTGGAGTTCCTGTACTAATGATGACACCATTTTCGTCGTTGTAATATTCGCCACGTAATGCTATTGCCCATTTTGGAGATGATGTTATTCGTAAAATTCCAACTGGTGAATACCAGGTATTGTTATCATCGCTGTTCACGGCTTTTTGTTCACTGCCAAAATCAAAGCCAGCGGTAAATCCTACTTTATCAGTGAACTGGAAGACGCCATAAAGATTATGAAAGTATCTCCACAAACGAGCGGCATCAGGTTTATCAGTACCAAGAAAGGTGCTGTAGTTCAGGGTCACTTTAGTGGATGGTTTAAAGTATACCTGTGTACCATAACTCAGTAAAGAATTGCCTTCTACGCGGGTGATCCGCTGCCAGCCATTTAAGACATAACCGGAAACCAACAGTTTGGCGTTATCCGTAGTGTAACTAAGCCTGGCACCGCCTTGAAAGTAGGGGGAATTTTCTGCAAGCATGCTTCGTGTTAGCGTCCAATTATCCTTGCCAACAGCACTCTCAAAACCCATGTGCGATGGGAGCACGCCAATGTCTAACCAAAGATTATTTTTTGCACTTAGCTTGTAACCGGCATTGGCTTCGTAACTGTTTTTTATTGTTCCAGATTCTGCGGCGTAGTTAGCATTCATGTAAGTACCTACACCTATAGCCAGGTTAGCTCTCACACGTTCTGTTGCATACCCTCCTTTTACAAATGCAAGGTTTACAGCAAACTCGTTATGACGGTTAAAGTTGTATAAAAAGCCCGGACGTGTATTGTTCTCCGGCTTGTTCAAATCATAACTGTAGTACCCTTCTACATACCCGGAAAAAGTTAAGGAATTAGGAGTTTGGTGTTTGGTGTTTGAAGTAGTGTCTTGCGCTGTTGCAGTCATGCTTAACAGTAGTGCTGCACTCATCCTTATCTTTTTCATGTTCTATTATTTCTTCTTTATTATAAAGTGTTTTTTTATGTACTAAGCTGAAGTGCTACTATCATCGTCTGTTGTAATCTATGATTTGTTATCAATTATTCTTCCGGGGAAGAGTGATTGATAATCCTCCCTTTTACGTTCGGTAATTCTATTGGGCATGTCGTTGCGGCAGGGCCCTTTCACTTCACCGCATCCAAAGCAATATTTAGTTTCAACACATTAATTACATCAGGTCCAAGCGTCCCCTTTTCTACCTGCTGGTCAATTAAATATTTCACTTTTGCTGCGTCAAGTTTTCTGGCTACGGCTACTCTTGTTACTTGTATGTAAGCCGATGCTGGGGAGATATGAGGATCTAGCCCACTACCTGATGCTGTTACCATTTCCGCAGGAATTTGTTCTTTGGTCACACTGGGGTTGTGTACTAAAAATGTATCAATCCTGTCATTTACAACTTGTAAATAATCGGGATTAGATGGGCCTTTGTTGCTACCAGCAGAGCCGGCAGCGTTATAATCAACCGCGGAGGGACGGCCCCAGAAATAGTTATCGTTTGTAAACTTCTGGCCGATGTTGGCATAGCCAACCACTTTGCCGTTTACCAATAGCTTTTCACCATCACCGCCGCCGGGGGTGAGCTTGCCAATCAGGTAAACAATAGCGAAGTAAACAAGGCAGCAAAGCACAAGCATTACCAGCGTTAGTTTGAGAGAAGGGGCTAAATACTTTTTCATTTTATAAGATTAAATTTGAGAAAAGAAACAATATGTTTGAGACTACTATCAAGATAAAAAAGCCGGAAGACCTTGTCCTTCAACTCCCCGAAAATTATATGAATAAGGAAGTCAGAATAACTGTAGATGAAGTTGGAGAAGCTAAGCCGTCTGTTCTTAAAAGCTTCGAAGAAGAAAAAGCCTTTTTTCAAAGTATTGCGGTTAATATGAGTGACTACAAATTCGACCGCAATGAAGCAAATGGACACTAAGTATTTCTTAGATTCAAGTGTAGTTTTATATACACTTGATAAAACAGCGCCACAAAAATGTCAACAGCTTTTGGCTTACTTAAAACCAAAGGTTTTATATCCCCGCAAGTAATATTCGAATCATTATTTGTTTGTACCAGGAAAGCCAAGTTGACAAAACCAGAAGCTATCAGGTTTGCCGAGTTCTTAATGGATAACTCATTTTTGCAAATTGAAAATGGCGATGTAGCAGAATCAGCACTTCGGGTTTTCGATAGATACCTGCTACAATCATACGACAGCAAAATTGTAGCCGCTGCCCTCGTAGCAGGTTGTACAACTTTATATTCCGAAGACATGCAACACGGACTTATCATAGAAAATACACTCACCATTATCAATCCCTTTATATAGTTTTTAAATAAACAACACCACCAACAAATCAATCACCTTAATTCCTATAAACGGCACAATCACTCCACCCACTCCGTAAATCAAAAGGTTTCTTCTTAACAATGCACTGGCGCCAATAGGCTTATACGCTACACCACGCAAGGCCAACGGAATTAAGGCCGGAATGATAAGCGCATTGAAGATGATAGCCGAAAGAATAGCACTCTCCGGGCTTTCCAGATTCATAATATTTATTCCCTGCAAGGCTGGAATGGAGGTTACAAACAAGGCCGGCACAATAGCAAAATACTTCGCTACGTCATTGGCAATAGAGAAGGTTGTTAGTGTTCCTCTTGTTATTAAAAGTTGCTTTCCTATCTCCACTATTTCAATCAACTTAGTTGGGTCATTATCCAGGTCAACCATGTTGCCTGCTTCTTTCGCGGCCTGTGTTCCACTGTTCATGGCTACACCAACATCTGCTTGCGCTAAAGCGGGTGCATCATTAGTACCATCACCCATCATGGCTACCAGTTTACCGGCTTGTTGTTCGGCTTTGATATAGTTCATCTTGTCTTCCGGTCTTGCTTCCGCAATAAAATCATCTACGCCTGCTTTCTCCGCAATGTATTTTGCCGTAAGCGGATTGTCACCTGTTACCATCACCGTTTTTACACCCATTTTTCGAAGGCGCTCAAAACGATCCTGCATACCGGGCTTAATAATATCCTGCAACTCAATCACCCCTTTTACCTGGTTGTTTTCACAAACAACCAACGGCGTACCGCCATCTTTTGAAATGCTTTCCACTCTACTTGCCAATGCGGGAGGGAATGTGTTCCCTGC
>JAQBNG010000195.1 GCA_028288675.1 Flavisolibacter sp.
TGATGGCGTCTGCTTACGCTTTGGTTTATCCCTCTTTATTTGAAGGCTTTGGCGTACCGGTTATAGAAGCAATGAAATGCGGTGTGCCCGTGCTTACTTCGAAAGACTCATCAATGCAGGAAATTGGCGGGGAAGCAGCGATGTATTTCGATCCGCAAAATATTGATGATATAGCTGATAAACTAATGCGCATTTATAAGGATGAAATGGGAAGAAAGGACTTAATTAAAAAAGGATTGGTAGTGGCTCAAAAATATAGCTGGCAGAAAACGGCGGATGCGGTTTGGAAGAGTTTGATGAAAGCAAGGGAATATCGAACTGATGAACAAGGAACAGATGAATAAGGAAGGGAATACAAAAAGCCGAATAGAGAATGGGGAACGTAGGGACACGCCATGGCGTGTCCTAAAAACCATGAGAAGGAACACAATGAATGAAGAAGGAAAAGACAGCGCCAAAGAACGCCAAACCCCTAACTCCACACCTACTTCTTCCTTGTCCGCTTAAACCAAAACCATATACCTATTAACAACAATAAGCCAAGTAAGGCGATGATGAGAAGTTTATAGTTTTCAAAGCTTGTTTTAAAATCGGGTTCTATCGTTCGAATGGTATCAGCTTGCGAAAAGCAAAGAAGAGATTGTAAGGAAAAAAAGGCCAGTAGCAAATATTTCATGAAGCGGCATTTATTAAGCATAAAATTACTTATTCCTTCACAGCAATAGAACTTACAATAGCTGTTACTAATCCCGGTTCATATCCTTTTTGCAGAAGGTAGTCCATCGTTTTTTTCTTACGTACCATGTATTGCTCTCCTTTTAGTAAACCATACTTTTTTTCGGCTAACTTCTCTACTGTTTTTTTATAACCTTCCTCATCAATTTCCTTCATCGCTATCTTAATCACATATTCACTTACTTTTTTTTCCTTAAGTGCATAGTAGATTTTTTTCTTACCCCAGTCTTTCATTCTAAACTTTCCACCCACAAACTGTTTGGCAAAACGTTCTTCGTTTAAGTAATCATCTTCTATAAGACCCGAAATAATCTCATCATGTTCGGAACGATAGACGCCAAGGTCCCATAGCTTTTGCTGCACCTCGCTATGGCTGCGTTCCTGGTAAGCGCAGTAGTGCCGTAACTTTTGAATGGCTTCTTCCTTTGTTAAGTATTTTTTTTGCATATCCCCTGTCCCCTAAAGGGGAGACTTAGATCCATCAGTCCTTTCTTTTTATTAAGAAGTAAGAAAGAAGAGAGTGCTGGATATTTTTAAATGATAAAATCAAGTCCGGTTGTTTATGCTAATCTATGAAGCTATCAACTATTGCTAAAGAATTGTCTCATGGATACAAAGTTTCATCAGCCTAAGTCTCCCCTTTAGCGGGAACAGGAGGATTACTCTTCCAACAACTCCTGGCAACCGTACTCTTTCTCCAGCAACGTATCGTAGTGGTCGGCCTTTTGAAAAAGGTCACGTAACATGTCAATTCCTGTCTCTTTTGTCATATCCAGATCGTACATGATGCAGGAGAGCACAATGTTTTGTTTCAGGCAACTTAATACCAGGCCATCCAGCTTAAAGTTTTCCTCCAATAAAAATTGGTACAGGGGTTTGATGCGGGAACTATCAACCGGCAACTGGCACAAGTACGCATCACCGGCAACAAAGTAGTTTTCGGGACTGTAATTGATTTTAATTTTAGCGCCGCCTTCTTTTACGCTCCAGTTGTTATTGCCGTCTCTCGCCAGCTTTACATCTTTGCCCAATTCCTGTAAAATATCTTCCACTGTTTTAGCTATGCCTACCGGTTTAGCCTCCCTCTCCGGAAGCTGCGGCAGCTTTACTTCGGTACCGCAAAAAGGGCAATATTTTGTGGCTTCGATATTTGATGCAAGCACCAGGCTATTGCAGCTATGGCAACGGGTAGAAGCCTGCCCCTTATAAGGAAGATAAAGTTGTAAGGCTTCCCTAATATAGCTTACCGGCAAGGCAAAGCCAAGGTTATCTCCGCCTTTTATAATGAAGGAGTTGATGCCAATGATCTCTCCTTTTTTATTTACCAGCGGGCCGCCACTATTGCCCGGATTAATAGCAGCATCAATCTGGATATATTTCACGCCATCGCGTACCCTGTCCACTTTAGAAATTACTCCCTGTGTGGCGGTATAATTCAGTCCGAACGGATGGCCGATAGCCACTACTACATCACCATCATTTGTATCCTGGTAAACTCCCAGTTTTACTTCCGGCAGTTGTACGTCAGGAGGTGGTTGAATAAAAGCAAGGTCATGTTTTCTGTCAGTATATAATACACGTCCCAGGAGCTTATCAAACATCCTTCCCGCCATGGTGATCTCTGCATTCTTACCTACCACATGCTCATTGGAAATAATCAGATCAAACTCTTTTAAGTAAAAGCCGGTTCCCGTGCTTGATTGCGTTGCAATTTGAATAATTGCCGGACGGTACAACTCTATTATTTGTTGCGTGTTCACTTAGTTTCTAAATTTAAATATTCAACTTCTGTTGTAAAAGACTGGTTGAAAGTAACAGGGTTTTCGTAGTTCAATTTCTCAGTATCAAACTTTAATTCGGGATACTTTTCTTTCCAGCTTTCTATAATGGCTTTACTGTGTTCTACAATTCTTTCTTTATTGTATTCCTTTGTTTCTGCATTATAAAGTTCCTCTGTAAAACCAAGGGCCTTAAAATAGTCAGGATAGTTAATCATCATAAACAAATGAAACAATTGGGAAACCGGCTGCGGTAAACTATAGGAGTACTGACAGTATGCGAATCCATATTCACTGATGTGTGCGGCCACGTCCGGCATCTTGTGTTCCCTGTACCAGGCTACATTCTGATTAGCATTATAAATAGCATCGGCCACTGTTTTATAAACCTGCGGCGTTACTATAGAAAAAGTATATTTCGACCTGAATAAATAAGGATAGATTTCCTCTTTATCTTTTGCCGCCAGCTTCTGAAAGCAATCCATCATTTCCCCGTTTTTTTCGGTAATGGGGCGGGCATCTTTTCTGAAATAGATCTCGACAATTTTTTCCAGGGTTAGTAATAGTTTCCCATGGGGTACCAATAAATAATCAATGCGATAAGCCAGGGCCAGCAATAAGTAAGCAATGCCGCCGGAGTACTTATCATTATCTACAGTCCCAATCAAAGCGAGTGTATCCTCTATCCACTTTTTTAAAAACCGGAGCTTCACCGCTTTTTCTTCCTCAGGAACAGGAATAATATGTTCTGTATCTACCGGGAGTAAAGAAGTAAAATCCTGTACCAGCAAATCGTCCTGCTTGTCGGCTTTGGTAGCCAATTCTTTTAATCCATAGTATAGCTTGCTTGGGTTGGCGGTTTCAATATCCGAATCAAGAAACATATAGATCATTCCCTCATTCAGGGCATAGCGGGAGTAGTATAAATTAAAATTCATTTCCAGAATACGACGCATCACGGGTACGCTGGGCTGAGGCATGTGCGCCAATATAGTTTCCGCGTGTAGTTGTTTATCATTATAAAACCCACGGATAACCTTCGATCCCTGGTAAAACACAAAGGCCGTTCTGCCGGCTTCTTTTGTTAGGTGTACATTATCTTCTTTTTCATCGCGCAGGTAATCAAAAAAAGCGGTAATGCTTTCGGCCCATTTTTTCTCTTTAAAAAGCGTTTCGGCTTCATTCCATTTTTGCACTTTGGCCACCGGCTTGTTGTTGTCGGAGTAGCGGCCAAACCTTATGACGGGTACGGGTGGTTGTTCTTCGCCTTCCTTTTTTTTTGACCAGGTAAATAGTTTTTCCAACATAGATATTTTTAACAGGCAAACATCCTTTCCGAAGGCAAAGCGGGCCCGGCTTATTGTTGTTATACAGGCGCTGAAACCCTTCAAAATACGGGCCGCTTAGCGCTTTGAAAAGTGCGGCAAGTTACCAACAGAAATGCGTTAATAAACAGGCAAATACTTTGAGCTAAAAATTCTTAGTTTCGCCTCTACTGAAAATGTTACCTACATGAAATTTATTGTTTCGTCATCAAGCCTGCTTAAACAACTGCAACAAATATCCGGTGTTATCAACGCCAATACGGTTTTACCTATCCTGGAAGATTTCTTGTTTGAGATCGATAAAAACAAACTCACCGTAGTAGCTACCGACCTGGAAACAGTAATGCGGATTCAACTGGAAATAGAAGCCAAAGAACCGGGCAAGGTTTGCATTCCCGCAAAAATTTTAATGGACTCTTTAAAGAACATTGCCGACCAGCCACTAACGTTCAATATTGATAAAAACTTTGGTATTGAACTTACTTCTGATAACGGCAAGTACAAAGTAATGGGCGAAAACCCCGACAACTTTCCAAAGGCGCCTGCGGCCGATGATACCACGTCTTTTACTATGACTTCATCTGCTTTGGTTACGGCCATAAATAAAACCTTGTTCGCTGTTAGCAACGATGATCTGCGCCCTGCCATGACCGGCGTTTTCTTTGAACTTAATAAAGAGTTTATCCAGTTTGTAGCTACGGATGCTCATCGGTTGGTTCGTTATAAAAGAACCGATGTGACCTGTCCAAAACCGGACTCATTCATTGTTCCTAAAAAGCCATTAACGCTTTTAAAATCGGCCTTACCGATGAATGATGATGAGATAACCGTTAGCTATAACAGCAATCATCTTTTTGTAAAGCACGGCACTACACAAATGAGTTGCCGGCTGATTGATGCCCGGTTCCCCGACTATAAAGTTGTAATCCCGGCTGACAATCCTTATAAAATGGTAGTGGTTAAGGCTGATTTTCAAAGTGCCCTGCGCCGTGTAAGCATCTTTAGTAACAAAAGCACTAACCAGGTTGCCCTGCAAATAAGCGGCAGCGAATTACAGCTAGCCGCCCAGGATGTGGATTTTAGTTTTGAAGGCAACGAACGCATGAAATGCCAGTATGATGGCGAAGACCTGACCATTGCGTTTAATGCCCGCTTTTTAATTGAAATGCTGAATGCTGCTGATAGTGATGATGTGCGGATGGAATTGAGTACACCAACAAAAGCTGGCTTGATTAAGCCAACCGAAAAAGATGAAGAAGAAGATTTACTGATGCTGGTGATGCCGCTGATGCTGAATCAGTAAACCTCACCCTAACCCTCTCCAACAAGTTGGAGAGGGAGCGCTAAGCACAGCCCTCGCTTTTC